>NZ_BDME01000001.1:600000-820752 GCF_002335445.1 Lebetimonas natsushimae
TTCTTCTATAATATATTCTATCATCGGCTTGTTACATAATTTGTGGAGAACTTTCGGTGTGGAACTTTTCATGCGGGTACCTTTTCCCGCAGCCAAAATTATAATACTTGACATCCGATTGCCTTTTTTTTGTTATAATTATAGCAAAAAAGGCTATTTTAATGGATTTAGCTACTGTCATTGGGTTAGTTGGTGCACTAGGTCTTCTTATTGCTGCTATGGCTCTTGGTGTGGGTGTTGGAGCTTATATTGATCCCCAGTCTATATTGATTGTTATTTTAGGTTCAATTATGGCGCTTTTAATCAGTTATAAAATGGAAATGATGACAAAATTTGTCAAAGTTTTTATGATTGCTATCAAACCGAGTTATCAGCCAAATTATGAAGAATTAATTAAAAAATTGGTTGATTATGCCACTCAGGCCAGACGTGACGGTATTTTGTCACTTGAAAGCGTGGCAGCCAACGAAGAAGATGAGTTTTTAAAAAAAGGTTTATCAATGGCAGTAGACGGAAATGAACCCGATACTATCAGGGAACTTCTTGAAATTGAAATGGAACAGATGGAAGACAGGCATAAAAAAATGGCTTCAATTTTTTCCACATGGGCCGGGCTTGCCGGTGGTTTCGGTATGCTTGGAACATTGGTGGGTCTTGTTGCGATGCTTTTAAACATGTCAGATCCTTCTTCAATCGGTCCTGCTATGGCGGTTGCATTGCTTACAACACTTTACGGTGCTATGATTGGTAATATTTTAGGAAATCCGATAGCGAGTAAATTATCATTGAGAAATGATGATGAGGTACTTGCAAAGACAATGATACTTGAGGGTATTATGTCAATTCAGGCAGGAGACAACCCAAGAACGTTGGAGGCCAAACTTTTGAGTTTTCTGCCACCATCTCAGAGAAAGTCACAGTTTGAATAGGATAATAAATGGCTAAAAAAAAATGTAAATGCGAATGTCCAGAAGGATTACCAGAATGGCTTGCAACATTCGGGGATTTAATGAGCCTTCTTTTATGTTTTTTCGTTTTATTACTTTCTATGTCCACAATGAATGCTAAAAAAGTACAAGAGGCAATAGGTTCGCTTGCCGGGGCTTTAAGTGTCCTTGAAGGCGGTGCCCAGACAGAGATTAGCAAGAATAGAAATCAAATAGCCACTCCAATTGAAAAAACACAGGAAACTGCACAAACTGTGAATAAATTGTCCAAAGCAATACAGGAATTCAGACAGTTTACTGCAGGGGGAAAAGGTCCTGCGATTACCTTGGAAGAAGGAGAAGAGGGATTTTTTATAAGGCTTCCTGCAGATATTACCTTTAAACCGGGCAGTGCCGAAATTAATAATGAAGACAGCCTTTTGTTTTTAAAAAGAATTTCGCTAATAATAAAGGAATATTTACCAAAAAATATTGAAATTCAAATCAAAGGTTTTACCGACAACACACTTCCACCTCAAACATCACCTTATAGCGATAATTGGGAATTAAGCGCTGCCAGGGCTTTAAGTGTATTAAAAATTTTATTAAAAAACGGAGTCAATCCGAAACAGCTCAGTGCCGCAGCGTATGGGGAATATCATCCAATTGCAAGTAATGACACACCTGAAGGGAGGGCTAAAAACAGAAGGGTTGAAATATGGTTTTTTGCAAAGAAAAAAGAGTTACAACAAAATGTAAAAAAATCAGTATTAGACAAAGTTAAATGAAAAAAATTCTGATATTTATTTTACCTATAATTGTTTTTGCGGCACCTCAAATTCCTACAGTCAATCTCTCTTTATCCGCGCCTCATAATCCAAAACAGTTAGTGGATACTTTAAATATTGTGATTTTAATGACAATTTTGGTGCTGGCACCAAGTATTGTATTAGTTACAACATCTTTTGTCAGAATTCTTGTGGTTCTTGGATTTTTGCGACAGGCTTTGGGTACTCCACAGTCTCCTCCGACTACATTACTGGTTTCTTTTGCGCTTATTCTTACTTTTTTTATAATGGAGCCTTATGCTAAAAATGCCTATAGTAACGGAATTAAACCTTACATGGAGAAAAAAATAGGATATGAAGAAGCTTTTGAGAAATCGGTAAAACCATTTAAACTTTTTATGATTAAAAACACACGTGAAAAAGATTTGGCCCTTTTTTATAGAATAAGGCATTTGCCTAATCCTAAAACAATAGATGATGTACCTTTGAGTATATTAGTTCCTGCATTCATGTTAAGCGAACTTAAAACGGCATTTGAAATCGGATTTTTGATATTTTTGCCTTTTTTAATAATTGATATGGTGGTCAGCAGTGTTTTAATGAGTTTAGGTATGATGATGCTGCCTCCTGTCATGATAAGTTTGCCTTTTAAAATTTTAGTTTTTATTCTGGTAGATGGTTGGGATTTGGTGGTAATGGGACTGGTGCAGAGTTTTAAATGATATTAATTGAGAATTATTGTGCAAAATTAATAATTTAAAATGAATGTAAATAAAAAGGAAGTAAATGACTTGCAGTAGTTTTGGAAAATGTGGAAGCTGTGTTTTGTATGAAATTCCATATATTAAGCAGCTTGAGATGAAAAAAGAAAAACTTAAAGAGATGTTTAAAGATTTTAATATACCAGAAATTGAAGTGATTTATGATAAAGATGAACATTTCAGGGCAAGAGCCGAATTTAGAATATGGAGAGAAGGAGATAAGCTTTTTTATGCAATGAGAAAAAGAAAAGAAGAGGGCAGGGGAGTTATACCTATTCAAGAGTGTAAAATTGTAGATAAGGCTATTTATAATTTAATGCCTGATTTGCTAAGTGAAATAGAAAAAAATGAAAATCTAAAAAACAGACTTTATGAAATTGATTTTTTAAGCTCTTCATTAGGTGAACTTATTGTAACTTTAATTTATCACAGAAAAGTGGATGAGAGTATTGCAGAAGATATTAAAAAATTAAAAGAAAAATTTACTAAAGTTGATTTTATTGTAAGAAAAAAAGGTAGAAAATATATTTTTGATAAAAATTATCTGATTGAAGAACTTGAAATTAACGGAAAAATTTACAAATACAAAATTATTGAAAACACTTTTTCCCAGCCAAACAGAAATATAAACAAAAAAATGATTGAATGGGTTTTAAAAAACGCCGATTTAAAAGGCGATTTGGTTGAGCTTTACTGTGGAAACGGAAATTTTACAATCCCAATGAGTGAAAAATTTAATAAAGTAATAGCAACAGAAATTAATCCTGAATCAATCCAGGCCGCCACTTTTAATGCCGAGCTTAATAATCGAAAAAATATAACGTTTTTAGCAATGAGTGCGGCTGAATTCAGCTCTTTAAAAAAAGAAAATTCACCGCTTCTTGCCGGATATGATTTAAAAAATGTTTTTATCGACCCCCCAAGGGCCGGGCTTGATGATAAAAGCCGCAGATTTGTAAACAGTTTTGAAAATATAATATATATTTCATGCAATCCCGAAACCTTAAAAAGAGATTTAGAAACTTTGGCTAAAAAAAGGAAAATAAAAGCTTTTGCATTTTTTGACCAGTTCCCTTATACAAACCATATGGAATGTGGGGTAATACTTGAGAGTGAAAAATGAAAAGTAAAAAATGAATTTAAGTGATTTAACAGGTGAAATTTTTTTAATATTGTTATTTTTAGGAATGGCAATTGGGGCAATAATTGTGGATAAAATAAGGAGAAAAAAATGAAAATTTTAGTAATAGGTCCAGGAGGGGTAGGGGGATATTTTGCTTATAAACTTAAAAAGTGTGGGCATTATGTTAGTGTAATTGGCAGTAAGGGAACAGTTAAAAAATTAAAAATTAAAGATGTAGATAAAGAAGAAGAAATTGAATTTGATGATTTAATAGATAAATATGATGTGGTGTTTATAACAACAAAAAGTTATCATTTAGATAATGTGATAAAAAAATATAAAGATTTTTTGGAAAATTCTATAGTCGTACCTATTCTAAACGGAATAGGACATTTTAAAAAATTTAAAGATTTCAATTATAAAAAAGCCTGTATTTATATACTTTCTAACAAGGAAAACGGAATAATTCATAAAAAAACACCTCTTTTTTATTTATGTCTTGAAGATGATGAAACTTTAAGAGAAGTTTTTAAAAAGTGTGATGATTTGAAAATAAAATTTTCGGAAAATATTGATAAAGATATATGGAAAAAGTATCTTTTTATTTCCACATTTGCAACACTTCAGAGTTTTTATCAGAAACCGACAGGCTGGATAATGGAAAATAAAAAAGATGAGGTTGAAAAATTTTTAGGTGAAGTTATAAGAATAGCAAAAAATGAGGGGATTGATTTAAGCGATGAAAAGATAAAGGTAATAAAACAGGCTTTAAATATTCCTTATAATTCTAAAATGAGTATGCAGATTGACTTTGAAAAGGGAAATAAAACGGAAGTTGATAATTTAACGGGATTTCTTGCTGAAAAAAGTGATTTTATAAATAAATTTTATAAAGAACTTAAATAACTCTCAAGTATTTTTTTAGCAGCTAAGCTGTCAATGCGGCCATCTCTTTTATATTTAATTTTTCCTTTTATTTCTTCTTCTACCAAATTACTTGTAAAACTTTCATCCACAAACTCTATTTTCCCTTCAAATTCAATTAAAGATACAAAATGTTTGATTCTTCTTTGCATTTCTTCATTTGTTTTTGGAAGTCCCACTACTAAAATATCAGATTTGTACTCTTTTAGCAAATTGCTAATGTCCTTTGCCGCCTGGTTTCTGTTTTTCCTGAGTATAGCATTTAATGGTACCACTACAGATTTATTTGGAGTGAAAGCAACTCCTATTCTTTTAAGTCCTACGTCTATTGCAATAATTTTTTCCATATTTTTGCCTTTTCATTTAATTTGAGTCTTGCATTAAGAGGACTTGGACTTGGCAGGTATATTGGAGAATGCAGAATGGAATAGGGGGAATTTTTAAAATGTTTTTTTATTATTTTTTCAGCAACTCTTGAAGTAACGGCTACTTTTTTTATATTTGGATAAATTTTGAGCAAACTTTCTATATCGCAAGGTTTTAAAATTTCTAAATTATCGTCTCTGCTATTTCCATTTTTTCTTTTACATTCACATATTGAATCCCACAGGGCAATTTTGTGTTTTTTTAAAAATTCTATTTTTTCTTCAATTGTGGCTGGTTTTTTATCATTAAAAACAATGCCTAAAATATCCCAAAAATGGTTTTTTGGATGAGAATAATAAAAATTGTTTTCAAACGATTTAATGGAAGGGAATGTTCCAAGAATTAAAATTTCGCTTGTTTTAAAAATTATAGGTTTAAAAGGGTGTTTTAATTTTCCGTTTTTCATTTTCATTATCCGTTAAAATAAACTTTTCCGTTTTTTATTTCAATTTCTCCGTTTAGTTCCATTTCATAAAGTCTGTTTCCATACAGTTTTAATGCTTCATTTAACGTTAAAATTTTTTCTTTGGAAGTGATTCCCAAATTTAGGCAAAATTCATCAATGTCCCATATTACTTCCGCCTGATTAGTATAGGCTAAATAATTGGTCCCGCTGCTTTCATTAATTCTGTGTGGAATTACGAATATTTTTTTATTGTATTCTTTTGCCCATTCAAAACTTCTCATACTGCCGCTTTTAAGAGAGGCTTCTGTAATTATTACAAATTTTGCAAGTTTAATGATAATTCTGTTTCTTTGTAAAAAAGTAAATTTAAAAGGGCGATAGTTTTTTTCATATTCACTTATTGCTAATCCCTCCTTATAAATTGATTGTATTAAATTCTCATTTTGTTTTGGATAGATTATATCAAGAGAAGATGGGGATACAAATATAGTGTTTGGAAAAGAGCCTTTGTGTGCTTCTGTGTCTACTCCCAAAGCACCACCGCTTATAATTACATATTTTTTAGAAAGTTTTTTAGCCAAAAGATAAGTTATATCTTTTGTATATTTGCTGGCTTTTCTGCTTCCGACAATTGCAATTTTCTCTTTTTGTAAAAGTTCAATATTCCCTTTATAATAGAGTTGAAATTCGTCAAATGAAATTTTTTTTTCATTTTTCATTTTTCATTTTTAACTGGTAAAGTTGATTTATAGATATTACATCTATATTTTTTAGAATGTTTTTTGAATTTTTCAAAGCTTCGATTGTAGCGGGATGTGGATGGCCTATAGCTATAGCATAACCTCTTTTTTGAGCAAGTTTTACAGCTTTTTTCAGCTGATTTTGAATATATGTTACGTTTTGTTTATTGTCTAAAAATATATTTCTTTCAAAATAAGGTATGTTATAAATTTTTTCAACAATTCTAGCTTTGCTATAAGGAGTGGTTCTTGAATCCACAAATCCTAAATTATCTTCTTTTAAAACTTTAAATAAATATTTCATTGATTGTAAATTTGCGGTAAATGTACTTCCTGTGTGATTATTTATAAATTTTGCATTTGGAAACCATTTTTTGATTCCGTCAATTCTGGTTTTAATTTGATTATATGACCAGTCAATATTCATTGTATCCGGTTCTGGATGTGGAAAATGAATGGCCTGCATAGGAACATGTACCATATAATCTTTAAATTCTTTTGCATAAATAGGTGTGTTCGGATGTATTTTCGTAGGAGGAAAAAATGACGGAGTTGCTTTAAAGGGTAGAGTTTTAATGGCTTTTACCTGATATCTGAATGAAACATCATCTAAAATGATAACAAGTTTAGGTTTGTTTGTTTTGATTATAGGTGGATTAGAAGCAACAGTTTTTTTAGGATGATTTTTGTTGGCTATATTATAATCTTCAATTTCGGATGGCAAGTTATAAGAATAATTTGCTGTTTCTTTTTTATTTAACTCGTTTGATAATTTATTTATTTTTTTTTCTAAAGTAGAAATAATATTTTCTTTTTTTTCAATAGTTTGTTTTACGCTGTTTTTGCCTATTAATACACCAGCTATAAAAAATGAAAGAGAAAAAATGATTAGAATAAGTATAAATATTAAATATTTTAATTTACTGTTTTTTTTTGTTTTGGAAGAAGTTTTTTTTCTTTTTTTCATTTGTCTAAAATAATTTCAACTTCTAATGTTTCAATATTTTGATTTGAATTTGTTTTAATTGCAATATCTTTAATATTTACATATTTTTTAACTACGGCAATCAATTCTTTTTTCATTTCTTCAAGATTTTCGAGTTTTGTATTAGCCCTCTCGTATGCGAGCATCATCATTAACCTGTCTTTTGCCACATCTTTAGATTTTTTCTTTTTAAATAAATTAAAAAAACTCATTTGAATAATCCTTTAAGTTTTGAAAAAATACCCTTTTTGCTTTTTAAATCTAAAAATTCTATATCTTCACCTTCGATTCTTCTAGCAATTCTTCTAAAAGCTTCTCCGACCAATGATTTGTCACTAAGTACAATTGGCTCTCCAATGTTTGTTGAACGCACAATCTCTTCATCGTCAGGCACTATTCCTATAAGCTCAAGGGCTAAAATATGAAGGACATCTTCGGTTGAGAGCATTTCACCTTTTTCAACAAGTTCAGGTTTAATTCTGTTAATAATTATTTTTTTTTCTACCTCTTCTCCGTTTTGGGCTTTTTTACTTTTGGCATCAATTATTCCTATCACCCTGTCCGCATCCCTAACAGCACTGATTTCCGGAGTTGTGACAACCAGTGCCATATCTGCCAGGTATATTGAATGTTCAAAACCGCTTTCAATTCCGGCTGGGGAATCTATAATAATATAATCAAAATCTTTTTTTAATTCATTTATAAGTTTTTCTACTTTTTCTTTGTCTAAAACCGTTTTATCTTTTGTCTGACTTGCCGGTATAAAATGCAGGTTGTTTGTTCTTTTGTCTTTTATAATGGCCTGGGCCAAATTACATCTACCCTCCATTACATCAACAACATCATAAACAATTCTGTTTTCAAGTCCAAGTATCATATCAAGGTTTCTTAGACCTATGTCAAAATCGACCGCAATTACTTTTTTGCCTCTAAGTGCTAGGGCAGTTGATACATTTGCCGTTGTAGTGGATTTACCAACGCCGCCTTTTCCACTTGTTACAGTTATTACTTTTGCCATCATCACTCCTACATTAATATAATCATTAAATATCTAAATACCTAATGATTATATTAATCCCGAAAAAGTGGGATTAATTTTTATTAGGATCTACGATTTTGTTTTGAGTAATCCAAGGCATCATTGCTCTTAGTTTTTTACCGGTTTTTTCAATTAAACTCTCTTTCATATTGTTTCTCTCAGCTGTCATTCTTGGATATCCAGCCATTCCTTCAAGAATAAAATCTTTAGCAAATTTACCGTTTTGAATTTCTTTTAAAATCTCTTTCATGGCTTTTCTTGATTCTTCATTAATAACTCTTGGCCCGCTTACATAATCACCGTATTCAGCTGTGTTTGAAATAGAATATCTCATATTTGCAATTCCGCCTTCATACATCAGATCAACTATTAATTTTAATTCGTGTAAACATTCAAAATAAGCCATTTCAGGAGCATATCCGGCTTCTACCAATGTATTAAACCCTGCTTGTACAAGAGAAGTTACTCCACCACAAAGTACCGCCTGTTCACCAAAAAGGTCTGTTTCAGTTTCATCTTTGAAGGTTGTTTCGATTATTGCAGTTCTGCCGCCTCCGATTGCGCTTGCATAACTTAATGCAATCTGTTTTGCTTCTTCTCCGCCTTGATATACAGCAATTAAATCAGGAATTCCCCCGCCTTTTACAAATTCACTTCTTACTGTGTGTCCCGGAGCTTTAGGGGCAACCATAATAACTTTTAAATCAGCCCTTGGAATAATTCTTCCGTAATGAATATTGAATCCATGTCCAAATGCAATAGTTGCACCTTCTTTTAGGTTCGGTTCAATTTCTTTATAGTAAACTGCTCTTTGAATTTCATCAGGAAGTAAAATCATTACTACATCAGCATTTTTTACAGCATCTGCTACTTCTTTTACTTCAAATCCATAATTTTTTGCTTTTTCCCAAGATTTGCTACCTTTTCTAAGACCTACAACAACATCTACTCCTGAATCTCTAAGATTTAGGGCATGGGCATGTCCTTGAGAACCGAATCCTATCATTGCTACTTTTTTGCTTTGAATAACACTTAAATCACAGTCTTTATCATAATAAATATTAAGTGCCATAAAATTCTCCTTTTTTTTGAAATTATATCAAATAATTTGTTATAATTTAGCAATTTAACGCAAGGAGCTTTTTTTTGAAAAAAATAATTATATTTTTATTTGTGTTTATTGTATTTGTCTTTTCTAAAGAAGTGCCGCCATTAAGTTCAGCTTTTCAAAAAGGCTTTTATTCCAGAATTTGTATGAACAGATGGTTTTATATCAATAAATATGTTAATAAAAGAGAAGATTTGCTTTCAATAGTGGCGTATGCCTGTTTAAAAAAAAGATATTTAACTCCGGCGCTTGATTTGGCTAAAGTGTTAAAAAAAACTGCACTGGGTAGAAAAAACGCCACATATATAACTACACTGTTTTTAATGAAAAAATTAATATTACAATATATTTTTGACGATATACATATCAGAAATATAAAATTACCTATTATAAAAGATGATTTGTTAGGTAAAATTTTTAGTAATATTCAAGAAGGTAATTTCTTGAAAGAAAAAAATTCAATAGTTATAAAAGAAAATAATAAAAAATTTATAGTATATCCTAATAAAAATTACAATATTGTTATAAAGGTTTTTGTAAATAATAAATTAACTAAAAAGGTGATTTATTGGTAACAGATAAAAATATACTGAATGAATTGTTAAAAAACAATAAGATAACAGAGGAGCAATATAAAAAAATTGTGACAACAATTCAAAACAATCCAAAAGAGGATGTTTTAAGCATACTTTTTAAAAACGGTTACATAACAAAAGAAGAATATTTAAAATATTTATCTTTAAAATTTTCAATAAACTATGTTACAGATTTAAGTTCTATCCGCTTTAAAAATATAAATATTCCAGTAAATATTTTAAAACAGACTTTAGCTGTTCCTATTGAAGAAAAATACAATAAAGTTAAAATAGCAATTGCAGATCCTCTTGATTGGAACGCTCAAGCTATATTAAAACGATTTTATCCTCAAAAAGAGATAGAATTTGTCTTGGGTTTGAAAGAGGATATTTTAAAAGTTTTAAAATTACTTGAAAGTAAAGAAAAAATTAAAGAAATTATCAATGATATAAAAAAAGAACTAAAAGGTGCTGAAGTTACGGGTGATGAAACTGCCGTAATGAGATTAATCAAATATTTAATCAGTGCTTCTATTGAAAAAAAAGCAAGTGATATACATATTGAAGCAGATGAAGATGGCGGAGTGGTCAGAATCAGGGTCCTTGGTGATTTATATGAAATGTTAGATTTTGATCATGATGTTTTTAATGCACTTGATTCTAGAATAAAAATTTTAGCTAACATGGACGTAAGTGAAAAGAGAATTCCACAGGACGGTTCTTTTTCTATGGTGCTTAATGGGAATCAGTTTGATTTTAGGGTTTCGACATTGCCTACAATATGGGGTGAGAGTATTGTTATAAGAATACTTGATAAGAGAAGTATTTTGAAAAAAATTGATGAAATAGGTATTACTCCTAAAAATTTAGAGCTTTTAAAAAAAGCGCTTTCTATGCCGAACGGTATTTTTCTTGTTACAGGTCCTACCGGAAGCGGTAAATCTACAACTCTTTATGCGGCTTTACATGAAATTGCAAAAGTAAATAAAAAAGTAATTACTGTTGAAGATCCGGTTGAATACAAATTGCATGGCATTCAGCAGGTGCAGGTAAATCCAAAAATTGATATGACTTTTGCAAATGCTTTAAGAAGTATACTAAGACAAGACCCGGATATAATTATGATAGGTGAGATTAGGGATTTAGAAACACTTGAAATTGCAATAAAAGCTGCTCTTACAGGACATTTGGTGCTTTCAACTTTACATACCAATGATGCGGTAAGTTCGATTCAGAGAATGATTGATATGGGTGCAGATGCCTTTATGGTTGCTACAGCTTTAATCGGGGCTGAGGCTCAAAGACTTGTTAAAACAATTTGTCCTTACTGTAAAACAAAACACAAACCCGAAGATATATACTTAGATCCGATAAAAAATCTGATTCCAAAAGATGCGGTTTTTTATAAGGGCAGGGGTTGTGAACATTGCAATTTTACCGGTTACGGGGGCAGAACATTAATCAGTGAAATATTTTTAAATGATGAAAAATTAGAAAGTATGATTAGTAAAGAAAAAGAAAAAATTGAAATTTTACATTATTTAAGAAATAAAGGTTATCAAACTATGTTTTATGACGGTCTTATTAAAGCACTAAAAGGTATTACTACATTAGAAGATATTTATAAGGTGGCAAAATTATGAAATATTATAAAGCAACATTTATATATAAAGGTAAAAAAGAAGATTTGATATTAAAGGCACAGAATAGATCTGAGGCAATTATTAAAGCAAAAAAGCTGAAAAAAGGATTGTTGGTTGAAATTAATGAAATACCAATACCTTTTGAAGAAAAATTAAAAATATTTAAAGATATTGTTTCAAATAAAATTTTAAGAAAAAGATTAAATTATCCCGCTTATATATCGTCATTAAAACAGCTTGCTGTACTCTTAAAAGCCGGAATTTCTCTTAAAGATGCTTTAGAAGATATTGCGAATCATACTAAGGATTCTTTGATTTCAGAACTTTTCGCTAAAGCTGCAGAAGCTATAGACAGTGGTAAAGCTCTTTCGGATGTATTTGAAGAGTATGAAAATTATATAGGCGGAATTTCTGTTGCAATGGTAAAACTTGGTGAACAGACAGGTGATTTGGTCGCAGCTTTGGAAGGATTGGCACAAATATTTGAAAATATGTATGAAAACAGAAGGAAAATGATAAAAGCTCTTCGTTATCCTGTTATTACACTTTTTGCAATAGCGGGTGCGTTTGTATTTTTAGTATTGGTTGTTGTACCTAAATTTAAAGCTGTTTTTGCTTCTTTGCATGCAAAATTGCCTCTGCCTACAAGAATGTTGTTATGGACAGAACATGCTTTAAGTAATTACGGTGGATATATTTTATTTGCTTTAATAATAATTACCATTTTGCTTATTTTCTTTTATAAAACATCATATAAATTTAAGTATTTTATAGATAAAAATTTATTAAAAATGTATTTGATAGGTAGTATTATCGAATATTCAACATTGTCAAGAGTTTTGAATACTCTTGGCACTTTAATTAAAAGTGGTATTCCTTTGCTGGATGCTTTGCAAAATGTGGAAGGTATAGTTGAAAATGAAATATTAAGAGAAAAACTGAAAGAGATAATAAAAGGAATTAATCAGGGTAGAAGTTTTGCCGAAATGGTAAATGAGACAAATTTCGTAAATTATGTAGCCATCAGAATGATAAATGCTGGTGAACAATCAGGTGAACTTGATTCTATGCTTGAAAGTGCTGCTAATTATTATAATGATAAATTCCAGGATATTATTGATAATATGCAGGCTGCAATAGAACCAATTATGCTTAGTGTAATAGGTGTTTTAGTTTTATGGCTGGCTCTTGGAATTTTCTTACCAATGTGGGATTTGGCAAGTGCCGCAAAAAATGCAATGTAATTATTTTTCGAATTCTTCTAAATCATCATCCTCTTCTTTTGTTTTTTTATTCATTTGATAGTTTTTAAATTCCGGATTGTCTTTTAAAGAATCTAAATCTTTTTTCAATTTGTCATATTCTTTTTTTATATTAAGCAAAGCTGCCGCAACGCCCCAAAACACTCCAAGCCAAAGCAGCCAGTTTTGATGAAAAATGTTTTTAAGCCAAATGCCGATTCCTATTCCCATTAAGACCGCTACAACAATTGAAATACCTAAAGAGAGCTTTTCAGCCCCCTCTACGGTTTTTCTCATTTTTCCTTTTTTTTGCATTATATTTCTTTTGCTATCTGTTTATAGGTATTGATTGTAGCTTCAATATCGTTTTCATTCATAGGAGTGCATATAAATCCTGTTTCATAAGCACTTGGAGCAAAATAAAATCCGTTATTTAACATTTTATTATGGAAAGCGGCATATCTTTTTGTATCAGATTTATTTACATCATCAAAATTTTTAGGAAGTTTTGAATTAAAGAAAAATCCAAACATACTTCCTACTACATTGTAATTAAAATCAATTCCGTTCTCTTTTGAAATATGTTCGAATCCCTGCATAAGTTTTTTGGCTTTATTTTCCAAATCTTTATAAATTTCAGGATTTGCTTTTAATTTTTTGATTTGGGCAAGTCCTGCACTCATGGCAACCGGATTACCTGAGAGGGTTCCTGCCTGATATACAGGTCCGACAGGGGATAATTTTTCCATAATTTCTTTTTTACCCGCAAATGCACCAACAGGCATTCCGCCTCCGATAACTTTACCGAAAGTTACAATATCAGCCTCAATTCCATAAATATCATAACTTCCTCTAAGGCTTGCCCTAAATCCGCTCATAACTTCATCAAATATTAAAATTGCACCATAATGGTTGCAGATTTCTCTAAGTTCTCCTAAAAATTCAGCATTTCCCGGAACCAAACTCATATTTCCGGCAATCGGTTCAATTATTACGCAACCGACATCACCTTTTTCAAAACATTTTTTTACACTTTCTATATCATTATATTTTGCAAGTAAAGTGTGTTTGGTAAAATCTTTAGGAACTCCGGGACTGCTTGGTACTCCAAATGTGGCGGCGCCGCTTCCCGCACTGACTAAAAGTGAATCACTGTGTCCGTGGTAACAGCCTTCAAATTTTATAATATCATCTTTATTTGTTACACCTCTTGCAAGTCTGATTGCACTCATTGTGGCTTCGGTTCCGCTGCTTACAAATCTGATTAATTCCAAATGGGGAAAGAGTTCAAGTACTTCTTTTGCCAAATCTATTTCCACTTTTGTAGGGGCTCCGAAACTAGTGCCTTTTTTTACGGCTTCAATAATAGCCTCTTCTATTTCACTGTCACAATGTCCAAAAATAAGTGGTCCCCAGCTTTGAATAAAATCTAAATATTTGTTTCCTTCAGTATCATAAATATAGGCACCTTTGCCTCTTTCAATAAACGGTGGTTCCCCTCCAACACTTTTAAATGCCCTGACAGGTGAATTGACGCCTCCGACTATATATTTTTGTGCTTCTTGAAATAAACTCATTTTTTTCCTTTTTTTTGATACAATTATACTAAAAAAGGTGGTACATGAAAATTGATGCGAAACTTGTTGAGAAATTAGAAAATCTTTCAATGCTGGAAATTGATAATAAAGAAAAAATGGCTGAAGATTTGGCAGAAATAGTTGAATTTGTTGAAATGCTAAATGTTATTGATACAAGTAATGTTGAAGCAACATTTTCAACTTTAAACAATCCAACTCCTTTAAGAGAAGATGAGGTTAAAAAAACGGAAATAATTAATGATGTTTTAGCACATGCTCCTAATGCAAAAGACGGTTATTTTATTGTGCCTAAAATAATAGAATAGGACAAATCATGGCTCTTAGTTTTACTTTAGAACAGTTATTAAAAAGTATAAAAGATTATAATGCAAGTGATCTGCATTTAAATGTAAATGCTGAACCTATGCTTAGAATTGATGGAAAACTTACACCTTTAAATCTTCCCAAACTTACAAAAGAGGATGTAATAGAGCTTTGTTATTCTGTTTTGTCTGAAAAGCAAAAAGCAAAACTTGAAGATGAACTTGAACTTGATTTTTCTTTTGAAATTCCAAAAGTTGCAAGATTTAGGGCAAATTATTATTTTGAAAGAGAAAATTTAGCAGCCGCTTTTAGGATTATTCCTGAAAGACCTTTTAGTCTTGATGAATTAAATGCACCTGCGGTATTTAAAAAACTTGTAAGACATGAAAAAGGTCTGATTTTAGTAACAGGTCCTACCGGAAGCGGTAAATCTACAACTCTTGCCGCTATGATTAAAGAAATTAACGATAATTTCAGGAAGCATGTTATTACAATAGAGGATCCGATTGAATTTGTTCATCAGCATAATAAATGTTTAATTTCCCAAAGAGAGGTAGAAAGGGATACAAAATCTTTTTTAAGTGCTCTTAGGGCATCACTCAGGGAAGATCCTGATGTTATTTTAATTGGTGAGATGAGAGACAGGGAAACAATAGGTGCTGCTATTACAGCTGCTGAAACGGGACACTTGGTGTTTGCCACTTTGCATACTAATTCTGCGATTCAGACGATAAACAGAATTGTAAACGTATTTCCTGCAGAAGAACAGGATCAAATCAGAACACAGCTTTCGATGGCTATTTTAGCAGTTATTTCCCAGGCATTGCTTCCAAAAGTTGGCGGTGGTAGAATTGCTGCGCATGAAATATTAATCAATAATCCCGCCGTTGCAAACTTGATCAGGGAAAATAAAATTGCACAAATTTATTCACAAATGCAGCTTAACCAAGGTGCAACAGGAATGCAGACATTAAATCAGGTATTGACAGAATATGTATTAAAAGGAATTATTACCAAAGATACTGCTATGGCGTATACTACCAAACCTGAAGAATTGAGAAAATTAATAGGTGTTTGATGAATGATTTTTTAGTGTCAGCATATGATTATAATTTGCCTGAGGGGTTGATAGCTAAATATCCAGCAAAACCCCGAGATTTGGCTAAGCTTTTAGTTTATGACAGAAAAAGTGATAAAATAATCCATACAGTTTTTAAAAATATTTTGGATTTTGTTCCTCACAGTGCATTTATTTTTAATAATACAAAAGTAATTAAAGCCAGAATTTTCGGAGTGAAAGAAACCGGTGGAAAAGTTGAGCTTTTATTAAACAGACCGTATAAAAACGCTTATTTAGTTTATATCAGGGGAAAAGTAAAAGTTGGCAGCAAACTTTTTTTTGATAAAGGGTTGGTTGCTGAAGTAAAAGAACTTTTAGAAGACGGAAGCAGGGTGGTTGATTTTAAATTGAAAATGGATAATGGGGAATGGAAAATTTTGGATTTTTTAGATCTTGTTAATATTCTAGAAAAAATAGGACATGTGCCATTGCCTCCTTATATTAAAAGAAATGATGAAAAGATTGATGAAACAGAATATCAAACGGTATTTGCAAAAAAAGAGGGTGCGGTTGCCGCACCAACAGCGAGTCTTCATTTTACAGATGAACTTTTAAATAAAATAAAAGAGAAATATTTTTTGACCTTGCATGTAGGAGCCGGAACTTTTAAACCTGTGGAAGTTGAGGATATTAGGGAACATAAAATGCACAGTGAATTTTATGAGATACCAGAAAATACTGCAAAAATACTTGATAGTAAAAAGGAAATAGTAGCAGTTGGAACAACTGTAACAAGAACAATTGAATATTATGCGAGGACTAAAAAACTCAGTGGGGAGTGTGATTTGTTTTTACACCCCAAAAATCCGCCAATTAGAGTAAATCATCTTTTAACAAATTTTCATTTGCCAAAATCTACTCTTATTATGCTGGTAGCTGCTTTTATAGGAAGAAAAAAAACTCTTGAGATTTATAAAGAGGCAATAGAGAAAAAATACAGATTTTACAGCTACGGGGATGCGATGCTCATAATATAATGGATAATGTAAAATAGAGAATGGATAATTTTTTTTTAAATTTTTATATTTTTAATTTACCATTTTCCATTATTAATTTTCAATTATTTTATCCGCCCACATAGCAAAGCTTGGCTCTGGCAATGCTCCCATTACTCTGTCTATTTCCTTACCGTCTTTTAATGCTACTATTGTAGGAATACTTCTTATACCAAACTGCATTGCAGCCTGCTGGTTTTTGTCTGTATCCACTTTTACAAACTGGGCTTTAAGCGGATAATTTTTTGCAGTGTTTGCAAAAATTGGCGCAAACATTTGACAAGGCCCGCACCACTCGGCCCAAAAATCTATAATTACCGGCACTGTTACAGATGATGTAATTTTTTGAAACTCATCATAATTATCAAGAGAAATTGGTTTGTTTTCAAGCAAATTACCTCCGCATTTTCCACAAACTGCTTTTTTATAACTATCTTTTTTAGGCAATTTATTTAATGCCCTGCAGTGAGGACAAGCATATACAATATAATCCATAACCCCTCCTTTTTTAATTAATTATATCAATTAATGATAATAAAATCAAGTAAATTGAGTCAAATAGACTCATAATTTTACAATTTTAGCCCCGTATCCTCCCATATGAGGAGGCGCATCAGAAAAACTTTTTACAAGAGGATGATTTTTAAGCAGTTCCGTAATCCCTTTTGCAAGTATTCCTTTTCCCATTCCGTGATATATCCAAACTTCCTCAAGCCCGGCAAGTGCTGCGGCGTTTAGAAATTCTTCTGTTTTTTCAAGTGCCTCTTCAAGCCTTAATCCGTGTAAATCAAGTTTGATATCTGCCTTTTTAACTGACGGTTTTGATATCTTGATTTTTTCTTTTTTAACAGGTGCCCTGTAGTGTTCAAGTTCACTTTTTGGAATTAACAGTTTTTTACCGTCAATATTTACAAGAGCGTTTTTACCTTTAATATCTTCAATTTCCCCGACTGAGCTTTTAAATTTAACAATATCACCAACATTAAACTCTTTTTTAATCTCTTCTTTTTTAACTTTTATGTTTTTATAAATTCTGTTTGCCGCATTTAGTTTTCTGTGAGCATCAGCGGTTGTTTTTGCTTTTATAGCTTCTTTTGCCGCTTTTATTGCAGCGTTGAATTCTTTAAGCAGTTTTTCTTTTTCTTTTTGTATTTTTTCGTTAAACTGCTCTTTTTGTGTAAGAAGTGAATTTTTAAGCAGCTTTACATTTTCAAGTTCTTCATTTAGCTCTTTGAGTTTTTTATTGTATTCATATTCGGCATTTGCAGCTTTTTCTATTAAAATATCCAGTTTTTCCAAATCTTCTGAATATTCGTTTTTGGCTTTTTGAATAATATTTAATGGAATCCCGTATCTTTTTGCGGTTTCAAATGCATAACTTTTTCCGATAGTCCCTTTTATAAATTCAAAAGTTGGTTTTTGCTGCTTTTCATCATAAACGGCTGCAAGAAGCTCAACTTCGTCGTGTTTTGCAAGAAGGGAAGCCAGTCTTTTATGGTGAGTTGTAATTACAATTCTGTTTTTTTTCATAATTTCTTCAATAATTATCTTAAATAGACTTGCGGCTTCGTTTGCATCGGTTCCAAGTTCTATTTCATCAACTCCTATTAAATAGTTTTCCCTGTTAAATACGTCTTTAAACTCTTTTATTCTTCCTGCAAATGTTGAAATGTCATTTTTTATATTTTGCGGGTCTTCAATGATTGCTTTTATATCTTTAAATGCCGGAATAATCGAATTTTCCCTTACTTTCATAGGAAGCAGGTGTTTTGCCATAAAAGCCGAGCTTAGAATAGATTTAAGCAGCATTGTTTTTCCGCCGGCATTTACACCTGTAATTATTAAAACCTGTTTGTCCCATTCAATATTAATAGGTTTACAGTTATGAAGGGCCGGATGACAAAAATCTCTTAAATAAAATTTTTTTGATTTACTAGGCAGTATAAATTCTAAATTTTCATTTTTTGCCAGAAAAATTCTTGCCTGAATTAAATCAAATTTGTCAAATTCAGCATTTATGTAATCTAAAAATTTAAGCCATTTTCTTAAAACATTGCTGAATTCCTGAGCTTTTTTTTCTAAAAATTCTTCTTTGAGTGAAATTAAATCATCAATTCTTTTTTTGAGTTTTCCTATGCTTCTAGGAAAAATATAAAAATATCCGCTCTGACTTCTTCCAAGAATTTCCGCATCGACTACTTTGTTAAATCCGCCCCTTACAAGCAGTGTTTCTTCATCGCTTTGAAGGTGTATTTGTTTATCAACCAGGAAAGGCTCTAATTTTTTGGAATTTATGTATTTGTAAAGCTCCTGCCTGATTAATGTTTTAATTTCTTTTATTTTTTCATTTATTTCATCAAGTTCTATAAATCCGACAACTTCGCCTTTTTGATTGTAATGATTTAAAATTTTTTTTATATCGTCCGGAATTTTAATTTTATCAAACCAATCACTCAAATCTTCCCAGTTTCGAGATTTAAGGTAAATAAAATAATTTATTATTTTTACAAATTCAAAAATTTGATTATGGCTTAAAGTACCAAATTTTTTTAAATGCATTAATTCTTTATCAAGATTTTTAACCTCGGGGGGAGCTTTGAAATCTTTATTTTCAAGTTTTTTTAAATATTTATAAAATACATTTATATCACCCTGGAGTTTAAAATCTTTTTCTCTTGCAAAAAGTGAATTTAAACGGTTTATATAATCTGTCAAATCTAATTTTGTAATCATTAAATTCTTATCCTTTATATTTTCCATTATCAATTATCCATTTTTATTTAATAAAATTGATATATTCGTTTTTATAATTTACATAATTTTTTGCATTTTGATAAATTTTTTCAACTTCTTCATCTGTTAAACTTCTTACAACTTTTGCAGGAGAGCCTAAAATCAAGCTTCTCGGCGGAAATTTTTTTCCGCCTGTAACGAGTGCCCCGGCTCCAACAATTGACTCATCTCCAATTTCAGCCCCGTCAAGTATTGTAGCGCTCATTCCAATTAAACATGCTTTTCCGATTTTGCAGCCGTGAAGCATTACACGGTGGGCTATTGTTACATCATCACCTATAATGGTAGGAAATCCGTCTCCTATTTTTTTTTCTTTTTTGAAATGTGTCACATGTATCATTGAGAGATCTTGAATGGAAACCCTTTTTCCAATTTTTATAAAATGAACATCCCCTCTAATTACACATCCAAACCAAACGCTTGAATCTTCTCCGATTTCCACATCCCCGATAATATCTGCACTTGGAGCTATCCATGCAGAATCAGCAATTTTTGGAAAATCATCTTTATATCTTAAAATCATAATTTCTCCTTTTCTTAATTTTCAATTCTCCATTAATTTCAGCTTTTTTTAATCTCTTCAATTTTATCCCTGATCATAGCCGCTTTTTCAAATTCCAGATTTTTGGCAGCTTCTAGCATCTCTTTTTTTAATTTGTTAATAATTGCTTTTTTCTCTTTTGGCGGAATTTTGTTTTTGTTTTTAAGCTCTTTTGCAATGGCTTCATAACCTTCTTCTTTTAAACTCACATCAAGTTTTCTGACTGTGCTTTTTGGTGTAATTCCGTGGATTTTATTATATTCTTTCTGTTTAATTCTTCTTATGAGTGTAGTTTTTATAGCGTTATACATTGATTTTGTAATTTTGTCTTTTATTTTTTCTAAGATTTCCAAATTATCATCAAGAATTACAGGTTCAGTTATTTTGCTTGCAAACATTATAACCCTTCCGTTTACATTTCTTGCAGCCCTTCCCATTGTCTGAATTAAGCTTGTTTCACTTCTTAAAAACCCTTCTTTATCTGCATCAAGTATTGCAACAAGACTGACTTCCGGTAAATCAAGACCTTCTCTTAGAAGGTTGATTCCGATTAACACGTCAAATTCTCCGCTTCTAAGTCCCCTTATTATTTCATTTCTCTCAACCACATCAATATCACTGTGCATATATTTGACTTTAAGTCCGAGTTCAAGATAATATTTTTGAAGTTCTTCTGCCATTTTTTTTGTAAGAGTTGTAACTAAAACCCTTTCGTTTTTGGCTGTAACTTCTTTTATTTTATCGTATAGGGTTGCAACCTGATTTTCACTTGGATATAGTTCAATAATCGGATCAAGTAGACCTGTAGGCCTTATAATCTGTTCAGCAACGCAAGATGAAATATTCAGCTCATATTCCCCTGGAGTTGCCGATACAAAAAGATAATGCGGCGCTTTATTTATAAATTCGTCAAATTTATAAGGTCTGTTATCAAGAGCGCTTGGAAGTCTGAATCCATGCTCTACCAATACTTCTTTTCTGGCTCTATCTCCATTATACATTCCTCTAAACTGAGGCAAACTAACATGACTTTCATCCACAATTACAAGATAAGGCTTTCCTTTTATTTCAAAATAATCAAGCAAAGAATATGGAGTTTCTCCCGGTTTTTTACCTGTTAAATGTCTTGCATAGTTTTCTATTCCTTTACATGTACCGGTGGTTTCAAGCATTTCCAAATCAAATTCTGTTCTTTGTTTAAGGCGTTGGTATTCTATGATTCTATCATTTTCTTCATAAAATTTAAGTCTTTCTTGAAGTTCTTTCTCAATTGAATTAATAGCCTGAGCAAGTCTGTCAGTCCCTACGATAAACTGATTTGCAGCATAAATTGTAATTTCTTTTAAATCCTCAAGTTTCTCATTTGTCAGATAATCAATTGTATAAATTCTGTCAATCTCATCGCCAAAAAATTCAATTCTTATAACATCATCTTCAAAATAAGTTGGAAAAATATCAATAACTTCCCCGTTTACCCTGAAATTTCCCCTTTCAAAATATTTGTCATTTCTTGTGTATCCCATTGAAAGAAGACGCAGCATAAATTCTCTTTGATTAATCTCATCCCCAACAGCAACCTTTGCCACCATCTTTTTATATTCAATCGGGTTACCCAAACCATAAAGGGCTGAAACGGAAGCCACCACGATTACATCGTCGTATTCAAGCAGACTGGCGGTGGCTGAGACTCTTAGTCTTTCCAGCTCTGCATTAATAGAGCTGTCTTTTTCTATATATAAATCCTGTCTTGGCAGATAGGCTTCTGGTTGATAATAGTCATAATAACTTATAAAATATTCTACATGATTTTTAGGGAAAAAATCTTTAAATTCACTGTATAATTGAGCAGCTAAAGTCTTATTATGTGTTAAAATAAGTGTCGGAATTTGAAGTTTTGCAATTATATTTGCCATAGAAAACGTTTTACCGCTTCCGGTAACGCCTATCAGTGTATTGTACCTGCTGCCGTTTTTTATGCAGTTAGTCAATTTTTCAATAGCCTGGGGCTGATCTCCTGTTGGAGTGAATTTGGAATTTAATTTGAACAAATCTCTCCTTTTTATTATAATTATATCAAAACAGTATTAAAGGATTATTATGGATATTCTCTCAAAATTAAATGAAAAAATAGACGGACTTTTACAAAAATATGAAGAACTTACAAAAGAGAATGAAAATTTGAAGCTTGAACTTGATAATACTAAAGAAAAACTCTCAGAAACTGAAAATGAGCTTGCAGAATGTAAAGAAAATATAGCGTTAAAAGAGCTTGAACTTGAAGAAGTGTTAGGAAAAATTGAGGCGATCCTTGGTAAATGAAAAAAATATCTTTAAAAGTAATGGGTGAAAAATTTGAAATAAACTTGGAAGATGAATTTTTTGAATACGTAAAAGAAGATTTACTCAGACTTCAAAATCCAACCCCCAAAGAGCTTTTGTTTTTGATACTTGAAAAAGACAAAAAAGAGTATGAATTACTGAAAAAAATTGAAAATTTTGGGAGAGGGGGTGAATAAAACAGCTTTTACTATGCTGGAAATGATTTTTGTAATTATAATTATAAGTATTATGTCAGTAATAATTATTTTTAAATATTTTACTTTCAGCCAGCAGGCACACGAAGCTGTTTTAATAGCGTTTGTCAGAATGCTTAACAGAACAGCGGGTATAAGCTTATGGAATAAAAGCCTTAATGAAAATCATCACGGAGACATAAGCTATATACATTCAATAAAAAATAGAATCATTCTGCCACCAGAAATTAACGGTGCGGATATTGATTTAAAAGACTGTAATTCAACCACCATGTATCATAAAATTGCTGAATCTAATACTAAAGTTACCAAAAAAATGTATATAATAGATTGTAAAAACGGAACGCCCAAAAGAGTTCCGTTTTTCAGGTTAATCAGGGTTGAAGATAATAAAATTTTGGTAAATAGAGAGTAAATTATATAGAAATTATCGAAAAATTAAATAAATGTCATGCATCTGTCATTAATTTTTGTTAAAATTATGTTATAATTAACCAAAAGAAAAAAGGAGATATAATGAAAAAAGCATTTACAATGATAGAATTGGTTTTCGTTATTGTTATTTTAGGTATTTTAGCGGCAGTTGCGCTTCCAAAATTCTTAGGAGTTGCTTCTCAAGCACATGAAGCCAATTTAAAAGCGTTTGTTGGAACTTTAAACAGAAGTGTTGGACCTACTTTATGGAGTACATCTATTTCAGAAGGTCATTATGGAGATATTAATTATTCTGCTTTAATATATAATAAGGATAATTCTGCTGAACAGAATTTAACAAAATATACTGATATTCCAAAAGAAGTTGCAATTTTAGATTTAAAAAAATGTAATAATGAAGTTAATTATACAATTGTAGGTAAAGCTGATAAAGCTGTAGCAGGTGCAACTTATTATATTGCATGTTTGGACGGTAATGCAAATCAGTCACCAAATTTTGTTTTATTGAAACCTACAACTTCTAGTGCCGTAGTTGATTTAGATGATATGAATTCAACTGAACTTAACGCATCAGTAAAAACTGTAAACTTTAAACATAATGGTAATGATGAAAATTTAACTATTTTAAGATAGTAAGTTGAAAAAATCCTTTACACTGCTTGAACTTGTTTTCGTAATTGTTGTTATAGGTATTTTGGCGGGGGTTGCCCTGCCTCGCCTGTTTACAGGTGTGGACGATGCCGTAAAAGCTAAAGTAAAAACTGAGGTTTCCACAATAAATGCCGCTATAGCGTCAAAATATACTAAAAATATTCTTTCAAATAACAATTCCTGTCCTAAATTAGAAGGTAATCCTGATAAGCCAAATTATTTTTTTGAAGGTGTTTTAAGCCAGCCAATTCCAAAAAATGACAATATGCTTAAATGGGATGGAAACGGAACAGATTACAATGTAACTTATCAAGGAAAAATAATTTATTTTAATTATATTCAAGATCAGGACGATAAAGGATGTATATTTGAATGTAACACTACAAAATCTACTTCAAAAGATTTTAACTGTTCAATTTTTAAATAATGTATTATGAAATAGCAATTCTCAGTACTCCAAATATATTTACTTATAAATCCGATAAAGTTTATAAAAAAGGTGATGTTGTTGAAATTCCTTTAAAAAATAAAATAACTTATGGGTATGTTTTAAAGGAAGTGGATAAACCTAAATATGAATGTAAAGAAATAATAGGTAAAAAATTCAATTTTAATGAAAATTATCAAAAAATTATTGATTTTATAAGTAAGTATTATTTCTGTTCAATCGGTGAAGCGGCAGGGCTGTTTTATTGGAAAATGGATAATGGAAAATGTAAAATTGATAATGAAACGTTAAAAATTAAAAATAAAAAATGTAAGGTTGATATAAATTTAACTGATAAACAAAGAGAGGCTTTGGAATTTTTGAACAGCAAAGACGCATCAATTCTTTTCGGGGATACCGGAAGCGGCAAGACTGAAATTTATATAAAACTTATTGAAGAAACTATAAATCAGGGCAAAAAAGCAATTTTTTTACTGCCGGAGATTGCAATAACCTCCCAGATAGAAAAAAGGCTTAAAAAATATTTCAAAGAAACTCTGGCTATTTGGCACAGTAAAATCACTAAAAAGAAAAAAGAGGAAATTTTAAATAATTTAGATAAAATTAATGTAATAGTGGGAGCCAGGAGTGCGCTTTTTTTACCAATTGAGAATTTAGGGCTAATTATTGTTGATGAAGCACACGATGATTCTTATAAATCAGAACAGACTCCAAAATATAACGCAAAGGATTTGGCTGTATATTTTGGTAAAGAATTTAAAGCAAAAGTTGTTCTTGGAAGCGCAACTCCGCTTGTAAGTGATTTATACAAATTCCCGCATTTCAGGCTTAAAGGAACATTTTACAATACTAAAAAGATAAAACATTTTAGAGAAACTTTTGATGAATTCACAATAAGAAAAATTTCAGAAAAATTAAAACAAAACAAGCAGATTATTGTATTTGTACCAACCAGGGCACATTTTAAATTTATGATTTGTAAAAACTGCGCTGAATCAGTTAAATGTAAAAACTGCGACGTTTCCATGAGTCTGCATAAAGATAAAAGAGCATTGGTGTGTCATTACTGCGGATATACGCAGCCTATTCCCAAAATTTGCCCAAACTGCGGATGGAATGAATTCTTGAATGAAAGAAAAGGTACAAGTGAAATAGCAGAAGAATTGAAAGAAATTTTCCCAAATGCAAAAATAGAAAAGTTTGACAGGGATATAATCACTTCAAAAAGCAGGATTGATAAAGTGCTTAAACGATTTGAGAAGAGAGAAATTGATATTTTGGTCGGTACCCAAATGCTTGCCAAAGGGCATGATTATCCGGATGTGGCTTTAAGTGTTATCGTGGATATTGATTTTGTATTAAATGCACCTGATTACAGGGCAAGGGAAAGGGCGTTTGCATTAGCTAAACAGGTTGAAGGCAGGGCGGGCAGAAAAGAAGATGGGGAAGTTATAATAATTACTCAAAATCAGGAATTTTTTAACAGGAGCTATGAGGAATTTTTTAATGAAGAAATGGAATTTAGAAAAAGTCTTGAATATCCACCGTTTTCAAGGCTTGCAAAAATAGAATTTTCAGATAAGAAAAAAGAAACTGCCAAAAATAATTTGGATGAATTGATTAAGTGTGTAGGAGATAGACCTGAACTTATTGGGTACGGGGAAGCTCCGATTTTTAAACTTAAAAACAGATACCGCTATTATGCTTTGTTTAAAGGTAAAAATTTGCATAAAATTATCTATACCTGCATTGATTTAACAAAAGCAAAAGTGGATATGGACCCGGTTAATTTTCTTTAATTTTTTCCGGGTCAATTGCCACTTTGTATTTAGGATCGTCTTCTTCATATGTGCAGTAAGGACCAGCTGTATCAAGCAGTTTTTTACATTCGTTGCTTAAATGTCTGATTGTTAGTTTTTTTCCGGCTTCAAGATATCTTTTTGTAATTTTATCTATTGCTTCAACTCCGCTGCTATCCATTACCCTTACATTTTTAAAATCCATTATTACCTCATTTGGATCATTTTTTACATCAAAACTTTCAAGAAAACTTCTAGCACTTCCAAAAAACAGAGGTCCTTCAAATTCATATATTTTTTTATCACCTTCCATTTTTGTTTTTGCATAAACTTTTGCGTGCTTCCAGGCAAATACAAGGGCTGATATGATAACACCGCTAATTACTGCAATTGCCAAGTCTGTAAAAATAGTGACTATTGTTGTAAAAATTAAAACAAATGCATCCTCTTTTGGCATTCTTTTAATTTTATCAATGCTTGCCCACTCAAACGTAGCGATACTTACCATAAACATAATCCCGATTAACACAGCAAGAGGGACAATTGAAATTAATTTGCTTAAAAACACAACATATAAAATTATCATAACAGCGGCAGTAATTCCGCTAAGTCTTCCCCTGCCTCCTGAAGTGTGGTTTACAATAGTCTGACCTATCATAGCACATCCGGCGGTTGCCCCAAAAAATCCGCAGGCCGTATTTCCAATTCCCTGGGCTATAGCCTCTTTGTTTCCGTTTCCCCTCTCTCCATCCATCTCTTCCAAAACTTCCATAGTAAGAAGAGTTTCAATCAATCCCACCAGTGCAATAATTACCGAATAAGGTAAAATTATTTTAATAGTTTCAAAATTAAGTGGAGCCATTGGAATATGAAAATGTGGAAAATTTCCTTTAATATCTGCCAAGTCTCCAACTGTTTTTATATGAATATGAAAAAAACAGGTAATTGCCGTAATTAAAACAATTGCAATAAGACCTGCCGGGACTCCTTTAATATATTTTGGTCCAAAATACATTATAGCCATTGTTAGAGTTACAAAAATATAAACCCAGATATTATTTTCAAAAAATTCAAACTGGCTTGTGGCTATTACAATTGCAAGTCCGTTTACAAATCCGTAAACTACAGGCATAGGCACAAGGCGTATAAATTTAGCAAGCTTAAAAACTCCAATTAAAATCTGAATAATTCCGGCAAGCATTACCGCCCAAAACAGATATTCAACCCCATAATTTTTAACAAGACTCACAACTACCACCGCAATGCTTCCGGCAGCAGCGCTTATAAGCCCCGGTTTTCCACCAATTGTCGCAGCAATAAATCCTAAAATAAAAGCTGTATAAAGTCCAATAACAGGTGATATTCCTGCTATTAGGGCAAATCCCACAACTTCAGGGACCAGGGCGACTGAAGTTACCATTCCTGCTAATATATCATTTTTGGCACTTTTTGCGTTATAATTTTGCAAAATTTTAGAAAACAAGTATAATCCTTTAGTTTTTTTGAAGCGGAATTATAACAAAAGGTTAGAAATGGATATAAAAAATTATTATACAAACAGAGATGCAGAATTTTTAAAAAAGAGCGATTTAGTAATTTTTTGGGGAGAAAAGCCGACAAAATTTCCAAAAAATTATGCAGTAATAGGCGGTAATGATGAATTCTCAAGAGTTGATATCCCAAAAAGAAGTGAAAAACTGCCTTTACTTCTTGCAAGGCTTGCATATGTTTTTGAGATTTATGATGAATCTCTTAAAGATAATGAAGAATTTGAGGATTTTGTAGAAATTGTTTTAAAATCCGTTCGTGTAAAACAGACTATTCAAAAACATACCACAACCCTTGAAGAGGTGGCGGGGTTACTTTATTTAATTGATAATGCAAAAAAAATATCTTTGATTATTGGTGAAATTGGCGAAGAAGAGATGGAAAATTTAATGAGTTTTGTTAAAATGTTTGAAAAAAAGGCAGGAATTTTTTCTAAAATGCCTTTAGTAGATATAGAATTTTATGGAATATAAGATTTCCTGAAAAATTTAGCAATTTTTCAGAATTTAAAATATAAAATTGATAATGTAAAATGGAAAATTTAAGAAAGGAAGAATGATGAATTATCTATTAAATACTTACAATAGATTCAATGTTGAATTTGTAAAAGGCAAAAATGCAACTTTATGGGATAAAAATGAAAACGATTATATAGATTTTACAAGTGGTATAGGAGTTGTGAGTGTAGGTCATGGAAATGAGAGACTAAGCAGTGCTATATGTGAACAGGCTAAAAATATTATTCATATTTCAAATCTTTACAGAATTCCACCCCAAGAAAAATTAGCTGAAAAGCTAGTTAAAAAAAGTGGTTTAGGTAATGCCGGGGTGTTTTTTTGCAACAGCGGGGCTGAAGCGAATGAAACAGCTTTGAAGATTGCCAGAAAATATGGCGAAGTTAACGGGGAAATTAAAAAATATAAAGTAATTACACTTGAAAATTCTTTTCACGGAAGAACCATTTCAACCCTGAAGGCTACAGGGCAGCCTAAATTTCATCAATATTTCGGGCCATTCCCTGATGGGTTTACTTATGCAAAAAATATAGCAGACATTGAAAATAAAATAGATGATAAAACAGTGGCAGTGATGCTTGAACTGATTCAGGGGGAAGGCGGAGTTAATCCATTTGACAGGGATGAAGTAAGAGACTTAGCTAAAATGTTAAAGGAAAAGGATATTTTGCTTATTGTTGATGAGGTTCAAACCGGAATTTACAGAACAGGTGAATTTTTGGCAAGTAATTTATACGGAATAAAACCTGACATTATTACTCTTGCAAAAGGCCTTGGCGGAGGAGTACCAATCGGTGCGGTAATTACTACTTTAACAGATGTTTTAAAACCCGGAGACCACGGCTCTACTTTTGGAGGAAACTATTTAGCAACTAGGGCGGCAATTGAGGTTATAGAAATTTTAGATGAATATAAAAAAAGCAAAAAACTTGACAAAGTGATTAATTATTTTGACGATAAACTGGTTGAGATTGCAAAAGAATATCCTGATAAATTTGATTGTGTCAGCGGATATGGGCTTATGAAGGCATTGAAATGCCACAGCAGTGAAATAAGGGATGAAATAGTAAAAAAAACTTTTGAAAAAAAAGTTTTGGTATTAAAAGCTGGAAGTATATCAGTTAGATTTTTGCCGCCGCTTACAATCACTAAAGAGGAAATTGATGAAGGATTTGATAGATTAAAGGCTGCTTTATGTTAAAAAAACTTCTTTTTTTGCCTGTTTTTCTTTTTTCATATCAAAATATTTTAAACAATTATAAAAATAATGAACTGAATTTGGAAAAAAATTATTCTATTGAAAATTCAAAAGAACTGGGGAAATCCTGGCTTAATCCCATAAATTTTAATTATTCAATAAATAAAACCAATTTAAATCCCAAACATTATACTAAAAGTTTTACAATAAGTATAAATCAGCCGGTTTTTAAAAGCGGGGCTATTTATTATTCTATAAAGTATGCTAAAAATCTTAGAAGTTATAATCTTAAAAATATTGAGCTTAAAAAAAGAGAATTAATCAAAAATGCAATTGATTTGGCAATTGATTATAAAATTAACTTAATAAATAAAAAAATTATAAAACTCAATATTGAAAATACAAAAATTGATATTCAAAAGAAAAAAGAAGCTTTTTTAAACGGAGTCGGGGATTCGACTCTTTTAAATGACGCCGTTTTAAAATTGAATTCACTTAAATTAAATCTTGCAGACATGGATTTGACGCTTTTTAAACTTAAAAAAAATTTTGAAAAAATATCTTCGCTTGATATAGAAAAAGTTGATCTGCCTTATTTTAAATTGATAGAGAAAAAAGATTATGTTAATAAGAATTTGGAATATTTATCTGCCAGGGATAATATAAAAATTAAAAAAGATTTGTATAAAATGAATATCGGGGATAATTTATTCAGTATAAATATAAACGGTAATTACAATGTTGTTAAAAATAATTATAAAGAGAATCTGCCTAATTTGGACGAGTCTACATATAATTATTATAATATCGGAATCAGCCTTAATTATCCTTTAAGGTTTAATGCCTTAAATTCCATCGAAAAAACAAAAATAGATTATTTAAAATCAAGAATAGAACTGAATGATAAAAAAAATGAACTTTCTAAAGAGTACGAAAGTTATATAAGAGAACTTCAAAACATTGATAAAAAAATTAAAATATATACAGAAAATATAAAAATTTACAATTCTTTGATTACTTCTACAAAAGATGCGATAAAAGGTGGAGACGCCACGCCACTAGATTTGGAAATTATGCGAAATTCAAAACAGACATCCGAGCTTAATATAAAAATTTTAAGACTTCAAAAACAGAAAATTTTACTTAATTTATATTATAAGCTTTCCGTTTTTTAATTCTGTTTCTTTTTGTAACTAACAGCAATTAAAGATAATAAAACTCTTTTAGTTAAATATAGCTATTCGTTATAATATAATTAACAATATATAAAGGAGTGATATGAAAGTTGATGTTTTAATTGTCGGAGCGGGAGGAGCCGGACTTTATGCGGCTTTGAGTGCTGCAAAAGAAGCAAAAGGGCTTAATATTGCGGTAATGAGCAAAGTTTATCCTACACGTTCACATACAGGGGCCGCTCAGGGCGGAATAAATGCTGCCCTTGCTAATGTTGACCCGAGTGATAATGAAGAACTTCATACATTTGACACCATTAAAGGAAGCGATTATTTGGCAGACCAGAATGCGGTTAAATATATGTGTTATGAAGCTCCGAGAATTATCAGGGAAATGGAGCATATGGGTGTGCCTTTTAGTAGGCTGAATAACGGGAAAATCGCCCAAAGACCTTTTGGAGGAGCAAGCAAAGACAGAACTTGTTACAGTGCCGATAAAATGGGACATGTAATGCTTCATACTTTATATGAACAGTGTATAAAAAATGATATTAAATTTTTAAATGAATGGTTTTTATTGAATATTGCCCATAATGGTAAAAGAATTCAGGGAGTTAGTGCAATTAACATTGCAACGGGTGAAATTCAGTTTGTTAAAACAAAAGCGGTAATTTTAGCTACCGGAGGACACAGCAGGATTTACTGGGGATATACATCAAATGCCCTTGGTTGTACAGGAGACGGAACGGCAGCAGTACTTAGAGCCGGGCTTCCTCTAAAAGATATGGAATTTTTACAGTTTCACCCGACAGGTCTTAGAAAATCAGCTATTCTTGTAACTGAGGCTGCAAGGGGTGAGGGTGGTCATCTTGTAAATAATGTGGGTGAGAGATTTATGAAAAAATATGCACCTGAAAAAATGGAACTAGGTCCCAGGGATTTAGTTAGTAGAAGTATTATGCAGGAAATCAGAGAAGGCAGGGGCTTCAGAGATGAAGAGGGAAGGGAGTATGTTCATCTTGATTTAACTCATTTAGGAGAGAAAAAAATAAAAGAGAGACTTCCTCAAATTAGGGAACTTGCAATTGATTTTGAAGGGATTGACCCAATTAAAGAGCCAATTCCAATTAAACCTACGGCCCATTATGCAATGGGTGGAATTGATACTAATGTTAAGTGTGAAACTCCGCTTGAGGGACTTTATGCAGCTGGGGAAGCTCAGTGTGTAAGTGTTCACGGTTCAAACAGACTCGGAGGAAATTCACTTCTTGATATTGTTGTGTTCGGTCACGTGGCAGGGCTTGAAGCCGTAAGATATGCAGAAGGTGCCGATTTTGCAAAAGGTGGGACTGAGATAATAGAAAATGAAAAAAGAAGAATAGAGGAACTTATGAATAAAGAAAGTAAAGAAACTTTGGGTGATTTGAGAGCTGAACTTGGTGAAATTATGTTTAAACATTTCGGGGTATTCAAAAATGAATCTGAAATGCAGGAAGGTTACAATAAACTTAAAAATTTAATTGAAAGAGCGCATAATAATTTAGGGGTTGAAGATAAATCAAAAGTGTTTAATCTGGATTTGCAGGCAACTCTTGAATTTTTCAATTTACTTGATATTGCGGATGTTTTAGCTTATGCATCTCTTCAGAGAAAAGAAAGCAGGGGTAGTTTTTACAGAGACGATTATCCAAAAAGAGATGATGAAAATTATCTGTATCATTCAGTTATTACAAGAAACGCTGATGGAAGTTATGATTATAAAAAAGGTGAAGTCGATATCAGCTTGTACGCTCCGGCTGAGAGAAAATACTAATAAATTAAAGATGGTCTCCCGGGCGGGATTCGAACCCACGACCTTCGGATTAGGAATCCGACGCTCTATCCTGCTGAGCTACCGGGAGAAGAGGAATATAATTATATCAAAAAAGGATTAAGAATGGAAAAAATAAGTTATATTGCTAGAATAAAAAGATATAATCCTGAAAAAAATGAGAGTTACTGGCAAGATTTTGAAGTAGAGGTAGAAGATACTTTAACTGTACTTGAACTTCTGATGCATATAAAAGATAAAATTGATAGTAGCTTAACATTCAGAGCATTTTGTAGAAGTGCAATTTGTGGAAGCTGTGCTATGATAATTAATGGTAGAAGCGGGCTAGCTTGTAAAATTCAGGCAAAAGACAGAATAAGAAATGGTGTAATAAAAATTGAACCGCTTCAGCATTTACCTGTAATTAAAGACCTTGTAGTAGACCAGGAGCCGGCATTTGATAAACTCAAAAAAGTTAAACCTTACCTTATACCGGATCCTAAAAAAGTGCCTGATAATCTAAAAAGCGAATCTCTTGTAAGTCCAGAAGAGTTTGCACTATATGATAAACAGACTGATTGTATTTTATGTATGGCATGTTACGGTCAATGTAATGCACTTGAAGGTGATGAAAAATATCTTGGACCTTTCCAACTAACAAAAGCTTTTAGATTTATAATGGATAGCCGTGATGGAATGGACGTGGAAGAGAGAATAAAATTTGTAGAAGAAAATGGAATTTATGAATGCGTACAGTGTCAAATGTGTCTGGCTGCATGTCCCAAAGGAATTAAACCGGCAGAAGATATCTTACAGCTTAGACGTATAGCTAAAGATGTAGGGGAGGATAATCCCGCAACTAGAAGAGCAAAATTCTGGTTTCAGACTGTATTTGAGACAGGACAGATTGATAAATATAATTTACCTGAAATTGCATTAGAAGATGAAGGTGAAAAAATAAAAGAAAATATGGAAGAAGAGTTTAGAGAAAGAGGTTTAAAAGAAGATGAGTTTGGACCTAAGCCGTTTGAAGGAATAAAAGATTTTCAAAACTTTATTAAAAAACTGCAAAAGGAACTTAAATGAAAAAAATAGGAATTTATCCGGGATGCTGTTTTCAGGGGGCTGATGTTCATAATTATGATATAACAGTTAGATTTTTAGAAAATATGGGAGTTGAAGGAATCCTTTTAGACAGAGCCGCCTGTTGCGGAGGGGGTGTTATTGATGAAACCAATAAATTGGTGGTTTATGGGCTTAATGCGAGAAATATTGCACTTGCAGAAGAAAAGGGCGTTGATTTGTATACGCCTTGTAACACCTGTTATATGATTATTGCAAAAACAAAATTAGCTCTTGATGCAGATCCAGAATTAAAAGAAAAAATCAATAAAATTTTAGCTGATGAGGGGCTTGAATACAAGGGTGAGGCTAAAATTTATCATACCCTAAATTTAATCAGGGATTTTGTAGGACTTGATGAATATAAAAAAAGAATTAAAAGACAAATCAGCGGAGTTAAAGTGGCCCCTTATTACGGATGCCATGTTTTAGCTCCAAATGAAGTGGCTCTTGATGATGTGGATAACCCTACAATTTTGAAAGAAATACTTGAACCTCTCGGAGTTGAAGTAATAGAAGGTTATAAAAACGAAAATACATGCTGCGGGTATCATGCCACATATACAGATAAAGATCAAAAAGAAAGGCTTTCAATCAAACCGCTTGAGGGTGCAAAAGAAGCCGGAGCCGATATAGTGGCAACCCCGTGTCCTCTTTGCCATAAAGCAATGGATGGAATGGAAGAGCCGATTCTTCAGGTAACACAACTTATAAACGTGGCCTGTGGAATGAGTCCTGAAGAGACTGCGATCAATCTAAACAAAACAGAAGTTAAACTATCAATTTAACTTCTGCTTATGAATTATGAGATTATAGAAAAAATTGGAGAGGGTAATAAGGGAGAAGTTTTTAAAGTAAAACTTGATAATGGTAAAATTGCAGCTCTCAAATGGTTAAAAACAGATTTGGCAAAAAAAGAATATGAATTTTTAAAAATTTTAAATGGATTTTATGCTCCAAAACCTTTTTTTATTGGAAAACACTATTTTATAATGGAATTAATTGAAGGAAGGCCATTAAAAGAGCTTATTGGTACAAAAGAGTATTATGAAACTTTAAAAGAAGCATTAATTGGAGCATATGAACTGGATTTAAAAAAAATTTACCATACCCAGCTTGGTAGATTTTATCATGTTATAAGTACAAAAAAAGGTATTAAATTTTTAGATTTTGAAAGGGCAAAACTTACTGAAAATCCAAGAAATTTTTTACAAATAATCGGATATTACTTGCAAAGGGATAAAAAATTTGATAAAAAACTTCTTAATGAGATAGTTGGGGTTTATAAAAAAGATAAAGTTAGAGGATTAGATTTGGCAATTAAAGTGTTAGATGAATGTATTGATGAAACGTTTTAATAAAAACATACATTTTGATGAATTTGAAGTTGAATATAAAGAAGATGAAACTGTTTTGGAATTGCTTGATAGAGTGAAAATTATTAAAGATTTGGTGGTAGATCATTCAAACTTGGAAGAAAAAATAAAAAAAACAAAAGCCTGGTTTATTGATGCAGGTAAGGAAATTCAATATCCAGAAGAACTCAAAAGTATGAAAAGCAAACTGATTGTATTTTATGTAATTTATGTTTGCTGAATGTGAGGCACTTGATTATGACAAACATTTTGCAGAATCATGGGTATTTACTAAAATTTTTAAATATGTAAATGATAGCGGGAACAGGTGAAGATAAACAAAAAAGAATTGAAATAGCAAAAGACAACAGATTTTATAATTGCATAAACTCTCAAAAATGTGTTATGATTTGTCCTAAAGGAATGGCAAGTGCTTATGATATAAAAGCACTTCAAAACATGCATTTAAATACACCATTTAATAATGAAATGAATTTTTTTAAAGGAGAATGAATGGCGGTAAAACCTTATACAACGCCTTCATGGAGAGAAATTACATTTAAAGATGAAGGTCTTGATGCCAGAGCTTTAGTTACAAGAACTGATAAAAAAGGTATTATTACTTTCGCATCTCGCGCATACAGGCAAATGACAAAATTTGACAGAACTGATTTAATAGGCTCCCCCCATTCAATAGTAAGGCATCCTTTTATGCCAGAAGCCGCTTTTAAGGATATGTGGGACACCATTCAAAGAGGGGAACATTGGAGCGGGATGGTTATGAATTTAAGGAAAGATTCAAATCATTACTGGGTTGAAGTAAATGTAGACCCGATAGATGAAGAAGGAAATATTGTGAATGATCCTGATAAAATAGCTGGATATATTGCTATTAGGAGAGAACCCAGCAGAGATGAAATAGAACAGGCATATGCTTTATATAAAAAAGTTAGAAAAGAAGAACTTTTAAAGAAAAAAGCTTTAAAAGAATGGGAAAAGGAACTTTTGCAAATTTTAGATAAATTGCCAAACAAAGCAGAAGATTTATTGGCGAATAAATGAAAGAAGAATTTTTTATAAAACAGTTTAAAAACAGATTTATCGGAGATGACGGAGCGGTAATAAACCTACGGAAAATAGAAAATGGAAAATGGAAAATAAATAATAAGCAATTGGTGGTAGCGAGCGATTCGTTTTTCGAGGATATTCATTTTAAAAGAGAGTGGTTTGGTCTGGATGAGATAAGCTATAAAGCAAGTTTAGTTAACATCAGTGATATAATCGTTATGAATGCGAAGCCAAAGTATGCTTTAATAAATATAGGATTTCCTAAAAATCTGAGTTTAAAGGATATTGAATTACTTGCAGATGGATTTAAAAAAGCTGCAGAAGAATATAATTATGAAATTATCGGCGGAGATACTATTAAGAATGAGAAAATAGCAATTTCCATGACTTTTATAGGGGAGAGTAAAAAACCGATTTTCAGAAAAGCGAAATTAAATGAATTTGTAGCATATACGGGAAATTTGGGAAATGTAAAAAGGGATTTATATACTCTGCTTAGAGGAGGAAAAATATCTAAAAATTCTAAATTTGTAAAACCAAAACTAAGAGATGATTTTTTTTATAGAGCAAGCAGATATATTACCGCAGCCTGTGATATCAGTGACGGACTTTTTAAAGAACTGGAGAGAATCAGTAATATTTCAAAAATAGGATTCGAATTTTTTAAGAAATTTGATAGAACTGTGGGTTGCAGCGGGGAAGAATATGAAATACTTTTTACTTTTCCAAAAAAAAATTTAAAAGCAATTGAAAATATTTCAAAGATTACACGCACACCCATAACCGTTTTTGCTAAAACCAAACGGGGAAAATATAAAAATATTTGCCCGGAAAATCATTTTTAAGGATTTTAAATGAATATAATAAAAGATTTTTTTGACAGACAGATAATAAAATATACATTTTTGCCTTTTTTAATTTCTATAATTTTCTGGGCGGTTATATTTTTAGTTTTTAAGGATTTTATTTATGGGTTTATTTTTTCATACATTTCCCATCTTCCTTTTTCAAATGCAATAAATCAGATACTCTCAGGCATAGGAAGCGGAATTGTAATTTTTATTTTGTATTATTTCAGTGTTATTTCTACATTGGGAGTTTTTTCTTCTTTTTTTATAGACAAAATAGTTTTAAGAATAAATGAAAAACATTATAACTGTCCGGTTAGAGAGACAAAATTAAAAGACAGTTTAAAAGGCGTATGGATTAGTTTGAAAGCGTTTTTAATTTATTTTATAGTGTTTGTTTTTACTTTTTTTCTACTTTTTATTCCTGTGGTAAATATTATTTATGAAATGTTTCTGCTTACAATCCTTAATAAAAAGCCTCTTGTGTTTGACAGCAGTTATCTTTTCTTTGAGCCTGAGGAAATTGAAAAACAAAATAAATGGAAAATAAAATTACAGGTATTTTTCAGCAGTCTGATTTATTTTATTCCTTTTGTTTCTTTATTTGGTTATACTTTTCAATTAATATTGATGACCCATTTTGTACTTAAAAAATGTAAAGGAAAAAGATGATATATTCACATGCTCCGATAAATTTTGTTTTTAATAAAAACAGTGATAATTTTTTTGTGGAGGAAATTCCGCTTTACAGATTTGAGCATACCGGGAACTGGCTGATGCTAAAAATCAGGAAAAAAGATTTAACTACACCACAGATGATTGATATTTTAAGTAAAAAAACAGGTATAAAAAGAAATGAAATAGGATATGCCGGACTTAAAGACAAAGACGGTCTTACAATTCAGTGGATAAGTGTGCCTAGAATTTACAGGGATGAGATAAACAGTTTTGAAGATAAAAAAATAAAAATATTAGAACAGGACCTTCACAGAAATAAACTTAAAATCGGTCATTTAAAGGGAAATAAGTTTTTTGTAAGGCTTAAAAAAGTATTGCCAAGCGATGCCAAAAGAATTGAGAGGGTTTTGATTGATATAAAAAAACTTGGAATTCCTAATTTTTTCGGTTATCAGAGATTTGGAAAAGAAGATAATATACAGCAGGCAAAAGAAATAATAGAAGGAAAGAGATTTGTTAAAAACAGAAGACTTGAGAAATTTTTAATAAGCGCATATCAGTCAAAACTGTTTAATGAATGGCTGATGGAGAGGATAAAGTTAAGTAACCTTTTTGAACTGAGTGATAAAGAACTTTTGAGTTTGGGATATGAAAAAGAACTGATTAAATTTATAAAAAAACAAAAACATCCGTTTAAATTATTACCAGGGGATGTAATGAGCCATTATCCAATGGGAAGACTTTTTTATCTTGAGAATTTTGAAGATACCGAAAGGTTTTATAAAAAAGATATTTCACCTACAGGGCTAATGCCGGGTAAAAAAGCAATGAGGGCGAGAGACAGGGCAAGGGAAATTGAAGAAAAATATGATGAACTTTTGCCGGCAAACGGAGACAGAAGAATTACCTGGATTTTCCCGGAAATTATAGATAAAAAATATATTAAAGATAAGGCGTGGTATGAATTTAGCTTTATTTTACCAAAAGGGAGTTATGCCACTGTTTTAATAGAAATTTTAAAAGGAAATATAAATGCACTTGCCTAAACTAGCTACCACAGTTGCGACTTTAACCGCTTTTACTCTTGCGGTTGCAAAAATTATAGTTGGGTTTATGAGCGGCAGCGTGGCTGTAATTGCAAGTGCCTTAGATAGTGTTTTGGATATGGTGGTCAGTATTTTTAATAATATTGCAGTCAGAGTCAGTGAAAGCAAGCCAGATGAAAAATTTAATTACGGAAAAGGAAAAGTTGAAGCTTTAGCTGCTTTGTTTGAAGGAACAATAATTATTTTAAGCGGACTTTTTATTATATATGAGGCGGTTAGAAAAGCAATAGAAAAAGAGACAATAACACATCTTGACGATTCAATATATGTAATGATTTTTTCTATTGTTTTAACCGGATTATTGGTAGGGTTTTTATATTACGTGGTTAAAAAGACAAACCATTTAGTTATTAAATCAGACCTTTTGCATTACAAAACAGACTTAATTACTAATATTTCAGTTTTAATTTCCCTTTTGATTGTAAAATTTACCGGGTTTGTTTATATAGATTATATTTTATCAATTTTGATAGGCGTTTATATTATCCGTGAAGCCAGTGAGATTGTAAATGAGGGGTTTGAAATACTTTTAGATGTAGCGCTTGATTTTAAAACTGTTGAAGCTATTAAAGACATTATCAAAAAAGAACCTCTTGTACTTGATTACCACTGTTTAAGGACAAGAAGGGCGGGGAACAGAAATTTTGTGGATGTACATTTGGTTTTAACACCCGATATGAAATTGAAACTGGCACATACCATTATAGAAAATGTGGAAGAAAAAATCAGAAAATTAGATCCGAATAAAGTCTGGGTTATAAATATACATGCAGACCCTTATGACGATTCTTTTATAAACAAACTTCAGGAAGAATGTGAATAGATATAATTTTTTATTATAATTATTGTATTTTTGATTAATATTTCTTATAATTCAGCTTGATTTATTATGAGGAGGTAAGAATGAGAAGTTTACAATATTTTCCTGTACAACTTTTTGCCGTTATAATGGGACTTTCAGGTCTTGCTATCGCATATGCAAAAGCATATCATTTTTTGAATTTTCCGTATTGGCCTTATTTTACATTATTAATTCTGGACACGATAGCATTTTTTGGTATTTTTATTACTTATGTAATTAAATGGGTAAAATATCCTGATGCAATTAATGCCGAAGTTAATCATCCTGTAAAAAGTTCTTTTATTGCAGCAATTTCAATCAGTTTTTTACTGATTTCAATTGCATATATGGATTTTGCACCGCCTATTAGTGTTACTTTTTGGTGGATTGGAGCATGGTTACATCTCTTTTTTACATTTAATGTAATTAAATTCTGGATAAGACACCAGTTTGATGTAAAAATGATAAATCCTGCATGGTTTATTCCGATAGTGGGTAATGTGTTGGTTCCAATTGCAGGAGTTGATATTGTAAATGAGTATGTGAATTTATTCTTTTTCAGTATAGGTATTTTTTACTGGATTGTTTTATTTACAATAGTTACATACAGAATGATTTTCCACCATCCATTACCTAAAAAACTAATTCCTACATTTTTTATTCTTATAGCACCGCCTGCTGTGGGATTTATTAGTTACTTTAGAATAAGTTTTGGAAGCATTGATACATTCAGTATGATTTTGTATTTAATTGCACTGTTTACATTCTTTTTATTGCTTTTGAAAAAAAGTCTTTATACAGAATTGCCGTTTTTTATATCTTGGTGGGCATATACTTTCCCACTTGCAGCAATTACAATTTCTACAATTTTAATATATAGCAGTTTCAGAAATTATTCAATGTATTGGTTTTCAGTAATATTGCTTGCATTAGTTACAGTTGTAGTATTTTATGTGGCTTATAAAACATATTTGGCTGTAAAAGCACAAAAAATTTGTATACCAGAGGAGGAATAAAATGAATAAAAAAAGTTTATTGGGTGGATTTATAATAGGATTTGTTGTAGCGGTATTTTTAATACCTTTGTTTTTTAAAATTTCAGCTGAGAATTTATTTTTTAAACAGATAAAAAGTCCTTACAGTTTTGAAAAAACTGTTAATTTATTGGCAAATAGAATAGCCCATCAACCGGGATGGCATATAGTAACTGTAATCAATCAGGAAGAAGAAGTTAAAAAATACGGCGGTCCTGATGTAGGTAAAGTTGCAATTATTAAATTCTGTAATGCAAAGCTTTCAGGTAAAATGTTAAGTGATGATGATACAAAATTTATGGCTGTAAAAATGCCTCTTTCAATTGCAGTTTATGAAGATTCAAAAGGTCAGGTTTTTATTTCTTTAATGAACGGATATCTTTTAACAAGAATGCTTTCTCACACAAAAGAGGGTAAAATTATGGAAAAAGTTGTTAAAGACATAGAAAGTATTTTGTCATTCGTTCATTTCAGATATTCAATCTTCTAATTTTTTTATCGTGCTGCTTTTTAAGCAGTCACGATAAACTTCATTTTCTTTATTGATTAATTTTCATTTTTCATTTTCAATTTTACATTATCAATTTTGGTTTACCCTCCGCCTACGAAATTAAGAGCTTCTACTTTATCACCGTTTTGCAGTTTATAATTATCCCATTCGTCTTTTTTTACTATTTTCATGTTAACAGCTACCGCCATCGTTTTATCAAGCACGTTAAGGGAGCTTAGAAGCTCGGAAATGGAACTGTTTTGTGGAATTTCTTTTTCCATTCCGTTTATTTTTATTTTTATTAATTTTCCATTATGCATTCTTCATTCTCCATTAAATAGTTATTTCCTTAATGTCTGCAATATCCAGAAATTCTTTGTAAATTGAAGCAATCAGGCTTTTTCTGTTGTTTTTAATTTTTTCATCTTCTACATTTACCATTACATTATCAAAGAATTTATCAATAAGGGGCTTAAGAGAAATTAAAAAATCAAGTTTTTTTTCTAAATCTGTATAATTTTTTACTTTATTAAATTCATTCCATAACTCTTTTTCTTCATCTTTTTCAAAAAGAGATTCATCTACATTGATTTTATTTAAATCAAAATCTTTTACAATGTTTGCAACCCTTTTAAAAGTAACTGAAAGGTCTTTAAAATCTTTTGAATTTACTACTTCATTTAGTAATTTTGTTTTTTTATCAATTTCAAGGATATTACTCTCACCTGTGGCTAAGACTGCCCTGATAACAGATGGATTAACATTGTAAAATTTATAAAGTCTCTCATAAATAAATTCAAGCAGCTGATCTGTATTTAAATTTTTATAAAGAGGTTTTATTTTTTCTAAAATCTCTTTAAAATCAAGAGGTATTTTATTTTCGAGAGAAACTTTGATTATGTGATTTGCCGCACGTCTGAGACCGAACGGGTCTTTATTTCCTTTTGGAATTTTACCGATGCTAAAAAGTCCTGCAAGAGTGTCAAGGTTTCTTGCTATATTAAGCAGGGCTGAGGTTTTATTACTTGCAGTGTCAGTGTACTGTTCTTTTATGGCAGTTGCAATTTCTTCATCAACTCCCGCAGCTTTTGCATAATAATAACCCATAATTCCCTGAAGTTCTGTAAATTCATAAACCATTTCAGTGAGGAGGTCAGCTTTTGCCAAATTTATGGCTTTAATCAATTTTTCTTTATCTGTATTAAATTTATTAGCCAAGATTTCCGCTATTTTTTCTTCTCTTTTAACTTTATCATAAAGACTTCCTAAATTATCCATATACACTATATCTTTTAATCCCTCAATAGAAAGGCCGTTTTTTAAATCGTTTTGATAGAAAAATAAGGCATCTGATAGTCTGGCCCTTAGTACTCTTTCATTTCCGTTGATAATTTTTGAAAAATTATCTGTATATGCATTGCTGACAACTACAAATGCATTTGTTAATTTCCCGTCTTTAAATACAGGAAAATATCTTTGATGTTCCTTCATTGAGGTTATAATAACTTCAGGAGGCAATACTAAAAATTCTTCGTCAAACTTACCAAAAAGTGCTGTTGGGTATTCTGTAATTGCGACAATTTCTTCAAGTAAATCTTTATCTATTTCAACTTTAACACCATTTTCTTTTTCTATTTTGTCAATGTCTTTTAGGATTTTTTTTCTTCTCTCATCCTGATATAAAACAACCCCTTTTTTATCAAGTTCACAAAAATATTTTCCCGCAAAATCAATAAAAATTTTATCTTTAAAAAGCCTGTGTCCGTAAGTGAAATTGCTTGAAGTAGCGCAGTATTTATTAAAAATAACTGCTTCATCTTCAATCATTGCTAAAATCCATCTGATTGGGCGGATAAATTCCGCCTCACAGTTTCCCCATTTCATTGTTTTGCCGAAATTTAAACTTTTAAGCCATTTTTCAATCATCTCTGGGATTAGTTCTTTTGATTCTTTTCCTTTAATTTCTTTTTTAAAATATAAAAATTCTTGGTTTCCTTTTGATTTATATTTTACTTCATTTGGGGATATCCCGCATTTTTTTGCAAATCCCTCAATCGCCTTTGGATTTTTTTCAGCTATTGTTTTTGGCGCCCCCCAGATTTCTTCTGTTTTGTCTTCCTGTTTTGTAGGGAATTCCCTATGCCAAAGAGTTAGTCTTCTTGGCGTATAGAAAAAATCAAAATCTGTTGCTAAATCATATTCTTCTAAAATATTCAGCCATTTTTTTTCTATATTTGGAAGTTCTTTAAGCAGTGGAATTGCAGGCAGTTCCTCAACTCCAATTTCAATAAGTAAAGGTTTAAGCATTAGTTTCCTTTTTTAGTGTAATTTTATCAAAATGTGCTATAATATATAAACAAAAAAGACACTGACTAAATGCACTCAACAAGAGTGTAAATTTTTTAACGCTAAATAAAAGCTAAGAAGTATTAACTCACTTTGTTCAAACAAAATTTTTTTTAAGCTTTTATTTAGTTAAAATTTGCAATTGTTTTACTTTATTTAATCAGTGTCATAAAAAAGAGGTTATATGAAACCGGATATTTTTGAAAAAAGAATTACAGTTTCAAAAGAAGATATAGATTTTAACGGGCATGTTAATAATCTGAAATATCTTGAATGGATGATAAATGCAGCTATGGAGCATTCTGCAAAACTGGGATTTACCCCTGAAATTTATAAAAAAATAGGTGCGACATGGTTTGCCAAATCGCATCATATAGAGTATAAATTACCGGCATTCGAAGACGATAAATTAATAATAAAAACCTGGATTGATGAGGTTAAGAAAGTAACGTCAAAAAGAAAGTATGAAATTTATAAAAATGATAAATTAATATGTTTTGGAGAAACTGAATGGGTGTATGTGGATTATGAAACCCACAGACCTAAAAAAATATCTGATGGTGTAATAAAAAAATATTTCAAGGGTGAATGAAAATAATGAAGGTGTGTTATGGATAAACTTCATGAACTTCCAAAAGAAAAATTGATAGAAATAATCAAATTATTATACAGCAATATTATTAAAGACCCTTTTTATGATATTTATTCCAAATCTTTTTTTATTGAATATTTAAAAAATATTTTAGAGTTGTATAAAAGATATCAGAATTTAAAAATAAATATTATTGTCTGCAGATTTGATGCAAATAAAATTAGTGAAATAAAAAGTAATTTAAGAAAAAGCGATTTATTTGCTAAATTTGATGATGCTTTTGTAATTTTAGTTTTTCAGACAATGGAATCGGGACTTTTTAAAATTAAATCGAAATTGGAAAATATTTTAACGCAAAACTGTTATATTATTGATGTAAACATTAAAGATACAATAAAAAACGTTATTAATAAAATTGAAGAAATTTCAAAATAAAAGGAGGTTATTTAAAAAAAGTATGAAAAAATTGTTATTATTAATAGGAGGTGTGATTATGTATGCTTTAACTCTCTATTCACCGGATTTTCATGAAAAAATTTCAATTGAACAGGTTTATCCCGCATGTGGAGGTGAAAATATTTCACCTGAGCTTATATGGGAAAATGCTCCAAAAAATACAAAATCTTTTGCTATTACAATGTTTGATCCGGATGCCCCCACAGACCACGGCTGGTGGCACTGGATGGTTGTAAACATTCCTGTAAGTGTAAATAAGTTTCCAAAAGATGCCGGAAATCCTGAGAGTGAATATTTTAATTTGGGTTTTCAGACTGTAAATGATTATGGCGAAATAGGATACGGAGGACCGTGTCCCCCTCCTGGCAAACCTCACAGATATATAATTACCGTTTATGCATTGGATGTTCCTGGTTTTGAAATTGACAGAAATATCAACCCTCAGGTTTTGGCCGAAGCCATAGAATCCCACACGATTGATAAAGCTTCTATTATGGGATATTATGCAAGGGGATGGAGATAGTTTTTAAAAGTTATTAAAACTTCCTCATTTTTTTTCCTTTCTTTTTTTATTTTTAACTAAATATTAATTAATGTTAATTTTATGTTATAATTTATTAATAATATTTCACAGAGGTTAAAATGAAAAGTTTAAAAAAAGAAATTTTTAAAAAAGCAATTATTGTAATTTTACTGATGATAATGTTTTTTGGGTTATCAATTTCTTTATTTTTTTATCAGTATCAAATAAAAAATGTATTTAATTTATTAAAAATAGAAAACAGTGATATTAGCAATTATGTAACTGCCTATTTTAAAAAATTTTATATTGAAGTTGAATATTTAAGCAGATTAAAGGAAGTAAGGTTTGCTCCTTTTTTAAATGAAAAAGCTCGTAAAAAAGCTTTAGAAACTTTTAAAGTTTTTCAGGAAATTGATAAAGATATCAATTATGTATATGCTGGTTATAAAAATAAAATGCTTCTTATCAATAATTATATACCCCCAGCAGGGTTTGATCCTACAATAAGACCGTGGTATCAAGCTGCAATTAAATCTTTTCCTAATATTTCTCAGGGGCTTCCCTACAGGGAAATAAAAACAAAAGAATGGTTGGTTTCTGTTTCAAAAGCTTTAGTTGATAATAACGGCAAAATAATCGGTGTTGTTTCCATAGATACATCAATGGATAAAATTATTAAAAAGTTAAATGAAAAAAAGTTTTTAAATATATTTAATTTTATTCTCAGTAAAAACGGATTAATTATTATTTCCCATAATAAATTTAATTTGAATAAAAATTTTTTTAGAGAAAATAAAATTGATAAAAAAATATTTAATAAACCAAACGGTTTTTTTGAATACTATACCCAGGGAGAAAAATTAGCTTATTTTAATAAATTACAAAATTTGGGATGGATAATTGTATCAGAAATAGATAAAAAAAATATTTTTTCTCCTATTATAAAAAAAATATTTTTGTTGTTTTTAATAGTTTCATTTCTTTCAGTTACTTTAGGCTTTTTTATGACAATGTTTATTACAAAAGAAATTATTAATTCTTTATATAATCTGCATAATAATATACAGTCAATCATTAACAATGAACAGTTTAAAAAAACAAAATCCCCTTTTGTGGAAATTAATGAAATATATGAAAATATTGAAAATTTGACTCAAAACGCTTTGTATAAAAAAAATAAAGAGTTAGAAAAATTAAATAAAAAATTGGAAGAAATGGCTATAAAAGATAAATTAACAAATCTTTACAACAGGTATAAATTCAATGAAGAATTAGTTAATGAAATTAATAAATACCGAAGATATAAAACACCTTTTTGTCTAATTATGTTTGATGTTGATTATTTTAAAAAAATAAATGATAATTTTGGTCACGATGTGGGAGATAAGGTTTTAAAAGAAATTGCAAGAATTACAAAACAAACAGTTAGAAGCACTGATGTCCCAGCAAGATGGGGCGGTGAAGAATTTATGATTCTTTGTCCGAATACCAAACTTGAAAAAGGAATAAAAATAGCTGAAAGATTAAGAAAAGCCATAGAAAACCATGATTTTGGTATTGATAAAAAAGTTACAATAAGTGTGGGTGTGGCAGAATATAATAACGAAAAAATGGAGATGAAAGATTTATTAAAAGCCGTGGATGAAAAATTATATCAAGCAAAAAAAAGTGGTAGAAATAAAACTATTTATTAAGTAATGCTAAATAATTCTTATAAATTGGCTCATCTACATAAAGCCCGTCTATTGTAAAAGAACCAGTACTTTCAAATCTTTCCACTATTATTTTTGCAAATTCTAAATCATCGTTAAAAATTTTATTTGCAATTTCTGCCTGTTTTGGAGTAATACATCCGACCCCCTGAAGTCCCAAATTTTTTTGTAAAGCGCACCATTTTGTAAATCCGTCTAAATCTTTGTATTGCTGATACACAAATCCAATAGGAGTTTTTTCTATATATCTTGATTTAAGAGAAAAAATACTTAAAATATAGTGAATTAGGGGGTTATTATGGTCAATAATGGAATGAGACAGATTTAATGAATTAAGTAAATCATAAATTCCTATATAAAAAGCTGTAAGTCTTGGATGTGTAAATTCGGTTAAATTAAAAAACGCCTCTTTTGTTTCAATTGAAGCATGAATTTCTTTATCTGTTATAATTGAAACATCGTCAATATCTTCGGTATCTTTTATTTTCGGTATTCTGAATCCGTCAAAAGAGAATCTGTCCAGAAATTTAATTTCTTCTTTTCCTCCTTCATCTAACGGGTTGATTCTGATTATTACTTCTTTGTTTAAATATTCAGTATTGCTTAAAAAAACGGCAATCATTATTTTGGCTATTTCTTTTTTTTCTCTGGGTACCCCGTCTTCCAAATTAAGTATAACAATATCTGCTTTAATTTCATCTATTTTATTTAAATGTTTAACGTTATGTCCGCTGACCATTAAAGCGCTTCTTTTTTTAGTTTTGGTTGTTTTTAATTTTTTATTTCCTATTAGGTTTGAAGCTTTTTTTATATCGTTGTTTTTTACTATTTCTTCTAATTCTTCAATATTTTCAAAAATCATTTTTTACTCCTTAAATATAATAAAATCGCCTCAATTTCTTCATCGGTTAAATAGTTGTAAACAGGCATTATAGGGTTTTTGGGTTTGTATTTGTGAAACAGGGCTTTTTTTAGTCTATTAAGGTCAATATCTTGTATATTCGGTGCTTTTATATAAATTTTTTTACCATTTTTTATGTAATGGGTTACTGTTTTTCCTTTACCTTTTATTCCATGACATTTTGCGCAGCTTATTCCCCTTGGATTGTTATAAAGCATTTTTCCATATTCAAGATTAGTAATAAACCAGCTGTTTTTAGCTAAAAGGAAAGAAGCTATTAACAATAATAACAGCTTATTTAACATTTAAGGACCTTTATGATAAAATTTTACATCCATTTTATCATAAAAAAGGAATGATATGAAAATATTAGACGGTAAAAAATTATCTGAAAAAATAAAAGAAGAAGTAAAAAAAGAAGTAGAAGAGTTAAAAAAAGAGGGAATTGTTCCGGGGCTTGCGGTTATTTTGGTAGGTAAAGACCCGGCAAGTCAGACATATGTAAGAATGAAAAAAAATGCATGTGAAAAAGTAGGTATGTATTCGGTTGTTCATGAATTTCCAGAAAGTATAACCGAAACAGAACTTTTGTCTACTATTGAAATGATTAATAAAAATCCCAATATTCACGGTCTTCTTATTCAACTGCCTCTTCCAAAGCATATTGATACAACAAAAGTGCTTGAAGCCGTGGCACCACAAAAAGATGTTGACGGATTTCATCCGTACAATATGGGAAGGTTGGTGGAAGGACTTGACAGTTTTGCCCCATGTACTCCTCTTGGGGTGATGGAACTATTTAAGGAATACAATATTGATTTAAAAGGAAAAGATGTCTGTGTTGTGGGGGCCAGCAACATAGTCGGTAAACCTATGTGGGCGTTATTGGTAAATGCTTGGGCTACTGTGGATATCTGTCATATAGAAACCAGAGATTTGGCTGCCCATACGAAAAGAGCCGATGTTGTAATAGTTGGGGTTGGAAAACCTGATTTAATTACGGCTGATATGGTAAAAGACGGGGCAATTGTAGTAGATATCGGAATAAATAAAGTTGACGGAAAAATAGTTGGTGATGTTGATTTTGAAAATGTAAGCAAAAAAGCTTCGTATATTACTCCGGTTCCGGGAGGAGTGGGACCTATGACTATTGCAATGCTTTTAAAAAATACAATAAAAGCTGCAAAGCTTCAAAAAGAGAATAAATGAAAGAAAAACTAAAAAAACTGTATAATTGGTCAAATACATGGACAGGTACTATTGTAATAGTTTTAATTATTATTTTCTTTTTGGCACAGGCTTTTGTGATTCCAAGCGGAAGTATGAAAAGGACTTTGCTTCCAGGTGATGCGCTTTTTGCCAAAAAATTTGCGTATGGAGTGCCAATTCCTCATATTCCCTGGCTTGAAATTCCTCTTTTGCCTGATTTCAGGGGAGATGGCCATTTAATTGACGGGCCTAAACCTAAAAGGGGGGATATTGTAATTTTCCGTTATCCTGTAAATCCTAAAATGCATTTTGTTAAAAGATGTGTGGCTGTTGGTGGTGATAAATTAATGGTCAGAAATAAAGATTTATATATTAGAATTCAAAACAATGATGAAAAAACAAAAGAATTTGCAAAAAAAATGAAAGCTGATATTGCGACAATAAATGGGGAAATCTGGGTAAAAAATCCATATATGAAACAACATCTGGGAATTCACCACGATCCAAAAGTTGACTTTCCAGAAGAAGTTATAAATTACGGGCCTATAATTGTGCCTAAGGGGCAGTTTTTTATGATGGGAGATAACAGAGACCATAGTGACGACAGCAGGTTTTGGGGTCCTGTGCCTTATAAACTTATAGTTGGAAAACCTTGGTTTATATATATGAGCTGGGATGAAAATTATACAATAAGATGGCATAGAGTCGGAATGACTGTTGATGAAATAGAAAAAGAACTGAGAGTTGGTAAAAAGCCTTATTTAACTTACGGATGCAAAACAAATGAAAAATGAAAAGTTAAAAGTGAAAAATTATGGAATATGTTATTAAATATACTGCTTTAATTTTGGCTTTTTTAATTGCAGTTATCGGACATGAAATAATGCACGGGCTTGTGGCCAGATATTATGGAGACGAGACTGCAAGGAGGGAAGGAAGGCTCTCACTTAATCCTGTAAAACATATTGACCCTTTTGGAAGTATAGTTTTTCCAATCCTGCTTTTTTTATCTCAAAAACTTGCAGGTGTAAATGATCCGATAATTTTTGGATGGGCAAAACCTGTGCCTGTCAATATATTTAAAGTTGTGGAAAACGGTGGATATATAGGGGCTTTTAATGTTTCAATTGCAGGTGTTACATATAATTTTGTTTTGGCTTTTATAGCTTCTGCGTTAATTGGTTTTTTTGATTTTCATACAGTGTTTGGTGCTTTTATGTTTTTATTTTTATATTATTTAATTGTGGTAAATGTTGTTTTGGGAGTATTTAATTTAATTCCGGTGCCTCCACTTGACGGGGCTAATGCACTTAAATATCTTTCACTACAGTTTAAAATATACGGAGTTGCAAAATTTTATAATAAAATTGAACCTTACGGGATGATAATTTTGTTAATTATTCTTTTTACACCTCTTGCCAATTATTTTTTTTATCCAGCAGAGGTTATTATAAGCTGGCTTTTGCATTAATGGAAAATTGAAAATGTAGAATGGATAATTGAGTTAAAATCTTTAATTTTCTATTTTCCATTATACATTATCCATTATTTTTTAAACCAGCTTTTAACTTTTTCTATTGCTTCTTCTAAAATGTTTTTGTGTTCTTTTACCTCTTTTCCAAAGCTTTTATGAAGTTTTTCAAGAAGTTCTTTTTGTTCATCGGTTAGCCTGTTTGGATAGACTATGTTAATAATCGCTATTAAATCGCCTTTATATCCTGTATTCGGATCCGGTATCCCTTCACCTCTAAATATAATTTTTGTTTTATCTTTTGTACCGGGTTTTATTTCTATCTCTTTTTCACCCGATAAAGTTGGAATCTTAACTGAATCTCCTAAAATTGCACTTGTGAAAAATACAGGGACTTCAACAATTAAATTATTTCCTTTTCTTTTAAATATTTTAGATTCTTTTACTTTAAAAATTAAATATAAATCACCCCTGTAGCCGCCTCTTGTTTCATTCCCCCTGCCTGCAATTCTCATTCTCATTCCATTGTCTACGCCGGCAGGAATATCTATTTTAACACTCTCTTCTTTTACAATATATCCCCTGCCTTTACACTCACTACATTTTTTCTTAATAATATAACCTTTTCCCTGACACTCTGGGCAGGTTTGTGAAATTCTCATAAAACCGTTTCCCATTATCACCTGACCGCGTCCGTGACAAACAGGGCATGTTTCTTTTTCTTCAGCCCCGCTTCCTTTACATTTAGGACAAATAGAAAAATATGTGGTTTTAATTTCTTTGCTTACTCCGTAAACCGCTTCTTCAAAATCAAGTGTAACTTCAATGGCTTTGTCTATGTCATAAGGGAGGGGTTCTTCCCCCCTTCCTCCAAATCCTCCGCCGAAAATATCATTAAACATATCGAATATATCACTGAAATCAAAATCTGTCTTATATCCCCTGCCTTCTAGCCCCTCTTTTCCGTATCTGTCATAAACGGCTCTTTTTTCTTCATCGCTTAAAACCTGATAGGCTTCGTTTATTAATTTAAATTTTTCTTCCGCCTCTTTGTCTCCCGGGTTTCTGTCAGGGTGGTATTTCATCGCAAGTTTTCTGTAGGCTTTTTTAATTTCAACGGCACTGGCTGTTCTGCTGACACCTAAAATTTCATAATAATCCAATATGCTCCTCCTCTTTTTTTGTGTAATTATACCTTTATTTATGTTAAAATTCATTTAAAAAAGGCCAACAATGTATGAGATAAATAAAAGCGAACTTGATGAATTATTAAAAAGGCATAAATTAACCAAAGAAGACTATGAGCATATTGTAACAATTCTTGGAAGAGAACCGAATTTAGTTGAGCTTGGGATATTCAGTGCAATGTGGAGTGAACACTGTTCTTATAAGTCAAGTAAATGTTATTTAAAAGGTTTTCCTACAAAAGCTCCTTGGGTAATTCAAGGACCTGGAGAAAATGCGGGTGTTATTGATATCGGCGGAAACATGGCGGCTGTATTTAAAATGGAATCACACAATCATCCAAGCTTTATAGAACCATATCAGGGAGCTGCAACAGGAGTTGGCGGAATACTTAGAGACATATTCACAATGGGTGCAAGACCGGTTGCAAATTTAAATGCCATCAGATTTGCACATATTAAAGGAAATGATGATACTGCCAAGCTTCATAGACACCTATTAAGCGGTGTGGTTGCAGGAATCGCCGGATATGGAAACTGTATAGGTGTGCCTACAATTGGAGGAGAAACTTCATTTGAAGAATGCTACAGGGGAAATATTTTGGTAAATGCCTTTGCCCTTGGTATCTGTTCCCAGGATGAAATTTTTTATGCCAAAGCCGAGGGAATCGGTAATCCTGTCATCTATGTTGGAAGCAAAACCGGGCGTGACGGACTTGGAGGGGCTGTAATGAGCAGCGACAGTTTTAAAGAAGGAGATGAAGACCAGCGCCCAACTGTTCAGGTAGGTGACCCGTTTACTGAAAAACTTTTAATGGAAGCGTGTTTGGAACTTTTTAAAACCGATTATATTGTGGGAATTCAGGATATGGGTGCTGCGGGACTTACAAGTAGCAGTTTTGAAATGGCAGGAAAAAGCGGAAGCGGGCTTAAAATGTATCTTGATAAGGTGCCGATGAGGGAAGAGGGGATGAATCCGTATGAGCTTATGCTAAGTGAATCTCAGGAGAGAATGCTTATTTGTGCTAAAAAAGGTTATGAGGATAAAATTATTGAAATATTTAAAAAATACGATCTTGATGCTGAGGTGATTGGAGAAGTTACAAACACAGGAAAAGTAGAACTTTTCTGGTATGGAGAAAAAGTTGCCGATATTCCGGTGGCTCCAATTACAGAAGAAGCTCCTGAACTTTGCCGTCCGGTAAAAGAGCCTGAATACCTTAAAACTATAAAAGATATTGAAATTCCTGAAGTTGAAGTGCAAAAAGCATTTGAAAAATTGATGGCTGAGAGTGAAGTGGTAGATAAAGCATGGATTTATGAACAGTATGATTCAATGGTACAGACAAATACAGTGGACACTAAAAGGGCTGATGGAAGTGTGATAAGGGTTAAAGAAAACGGAAAATATATAGGAATGAGTGCAGATTGTAACGCCAGATTTTGTTATATCGATCCAAAACTAGGCGCTGCGGCAGCGGTAATGGAGGCCGGAAGGAACATTGCCGTTAAAAAAATCACTCCTCTTGCCATTACAGACTGTTTAAATTACGGAAATCCTGAAAATCCTGAAATTATGTGGCAGTTTAAAGAAGGGTGTGAGGGTATTAAAGAAGCCTGTTCTGCTTTAAATACACCAGTTGTCAGTGGAAATGTTTCGCTTTATAATGAAAATGAAGGAGAGGGTATATACCCGACACCTGAAATTGCAATGGTAGGGGTAGGGGATAGTTTTAGAAGCAGTGAACTTAAAGATGAAGGGAATATTATTTATTTGCTGGGTGAGACTAAAAGTGAATTTGGGGGAAGCCTGTATTTGAAAGTATTTGCCGGTAAAGTTGCAGGGGCTCATCCGGAAGTGGATTTTGTAAAAGAGCTTAAACTCTGGCGTGTGCTTCAAAGTGATTTAATTGAAAGTGCAAAGGATATAAGCACAGGAGGACTTGCAATTGCTGCTTATAAATGGGCATGTGTAAGCAATAAAGGTCTTGAAATTAATGTAAATGTTGATAAAGACATTGATATATTCAGTGAGAGTTTAAGCAGGGCTTTTGTGGAGATTCAACCTCAGAATGCTGAAAATTTTGAAAAGCTATGTGATACTATAGGGCTTAAATATGAAAAAGTCGGCACTGTCGGAGGGGATAAAATTAGAATTAACAATGTAGAAATTAATTTAAATAAAGCTAAAGATATTTATTTTAATACCTTTCCTAAAATTATGAGAAATGAGATAGACTTTGCCGATGAAATTTAAGGCAATTTATGGAATTTAGATATATAGGAAGAAGCGGTCTTAGGGTTAGTGTTCTGTGTCTTGGGACAATGACGTTTGGCTCAACTACGGATAAAAAAGAAGCTTTTAAAATTTTAGACAAAGCATATGATAGCGGTATAAATTTTATTGATACGGCTGAATTATACCCGGTGCCTCCGGAAGAAAAATATGCTGGAGTTACTGAGAAAATAATAGGTGAATGGTTAAAAACCAAACCACGTGATAGTATAATATTGGCTTCTAAAGTTGCCGGTGCTGCAAGCGGATGGTATATTCCGCCAATCCGCCATGGTCTTACCGCAATGGACAGGTTTCATATAAAAAAAGCTGTTGAAGGCAGTTTAAAAAGACTAGGTACTGATTATATCGATCTTTACCAGCAGCACTGGCCGGATAGGGTAGTTCCTGTTGAAGAGACAATGAGGGCTTTTGATGAGCTGGTTAGAGAAGGAAAAGTCAGATATATCGGGACTTCAAATGACAGTGCTTACGGACTTACAAAAGCAAACACTGTTGCAAAATATGAAAACCTCTCAAGATTTGAGAGTATCCAGAATAATTTCAGTGTGCTAAATCCCAGGTTTTTTGACGAACTTGAATATGCATGCAGAAAAGAACAAGTCTCACTTCTTCCTTATTCCCCGATTGCTGGGGGAATTTTAAGCGGGAAATACAATACATCAAATCCGCCAAAAGATGCCAGGTTTATGTTTTATTTAAATTATCCAAATAGTAGGGTCAGAAATCATGCAAAAAGATTTTATAATAAAAAAACATTAAAAGCCACTGAAAAGTTTTTAGAAATTGCAAAAAAATATGATATCCATCCTGTTACTTTGGCAGTTGCGTATTCAAAACATTTTGATTTTGTTGCATCTACAATTATAGGCGCTAGAAAATCAGAGCAGCTTGAACCCTCACTTAAAGCCGCTGAAATTAAATTAAACAGGGAAATTTTAAAGGATATAAAAAAAATCCAAGAAGAAATTATTTATCCTATGGGATGAATTTTAATTGTTTTTGAGTTTATCTAAACATTTGCTTACTGCAAAACCGATTAATTTTTTTGCTTTTTCTTTGTCTTGAGAAGCTGTAATAAATTCATTTAATGTATATCTGTTTTCAATTGCATTCAATGTGCATATGCAATAATTTTCAATATTTTTATTTTGAATACATCCTTTCAAATAATTGTATTCTACTATAATTGGATATCTTGCCGCAAAAAGTAATCCTGTCATACTTAATAAAGCTAATATTTTTTTCATTTTTTTCCTTTTTATCTAATATTAACATAAATTATATTAAAAATTTTCTTTTTCAAAAAATTTTCTTATTTTAGGCAGCAGTTTCTTTTCTATTTCTTTATATGTTTTTTGAAACTCGCGGTAATCTTTTCCGTCCGGGTCCTCAAAACCCGTATGAATTTTAGGCACGTGTTTTGGAAAAACAGGGCATGTTTCTTTTGCCTTGTCGCAGACTGTAACAACCAAATCAAAGTCTTCATTTATTATATCATCTAAATGTTTCGAATAATATTTATTATTCCATATTCCATATTCTTTTAAAACTTTTTTTGCATTTGGATTTACTTTTCCTGCAGGTTTTGTGCCTGCACTTTTGGCTTCAATCCCTTCAAGTTTTGCATTTACAAGAGCTTCTGCAATTATACTTCTGCAGCTGTTTCCTGTGCACATAATTAAAACTTTTTTCATTATTATCCTTTAAATTAAAGTCAAAAGTACTATTAAAAGTACTATAGGTGTAATTATAATTGCGAATTTTATATATTCTTTAAAAGTTATATTAATTCCTTTTTGTTTAGCTATGTGGAGTAATAGTAAAGTTGACAGACTTCCAAAAGGTGTCATTTTAGGACCAATATTTGCACCGATTATATTTGCATAAATCATAGCTTCGTTTCCTATACTTTTAAGTGAAATATCCATAATTATAACTGTCGGTAAATTGTTCATTACTGCACTTAAAATTCCTGAAATAAATCCGGTTGCAATGATTGCTAAATTTTTGTTTATTTGTAAAATTTCTTTTAATATTACGGTTAGGTAATCGGTAAGACCTTCATTTTTAAGACCATAAACTATAATAAAAAGCCCGATACTAAACCATATAATCTGCCATGGTGCTGTTTTAATTATTTCTTTTGTATTTACAATTTTTTGAGAAATTAAAAGAAATATCATTGCTCCGCCAAATGCAAAAAAAGATATAGGTATGTGATAAATATCACTTATAAAATAGCTAATTAATAATAAACCTAAAAAAAACCAGGAAATTTTAAATAATTTTTTATCTTTTATTACACTGTTTTCATTCGGTAAAAGATTGATATTTATTTTTTTTGGGATATTTTTTTTAAAGAAAATCCAAAGAATAAAAGTGGAGGAAATTGTACTTAGAATATACGGAAAAACCATATTTGAAAAATATTTAATAAATCCTATATGAAAATAATCAGCAGTAATTATATTTGTCAGATTTGAAAATTCAAATGGTAATGAGGCAGCATCGCTTATAAATCCTCCTGCAAGTAAAAATGAAATAATTGTTTTTATATTGAGTTTAAGCATTTTAAGTTTTGAAAGAAGTATTGGAGTTAGAATCAGTGCAGCACCGTCATTTGCAAAAAAAGCTGCAACAATGCTTCCTAAAATTATAGAATTAACAAACAGTAAATTTCCGCTTCCGCGTGATAGTTTTGCTATTTTTATTGCAGTATATTCAAAAAATCCGTTTTTTTCCAAAACGGTTGAGAGAATTATTATTCCAATAAAAGCAAGTGTAGCATCCCAGACTATTTTTATGATTTCAATTACATCATTAAAATTAACTAATCCTAAAATAAGAGTTGCAGTTGCTCCAATTATTGCGCTGGTGCCAATTTGTAAGCCTTTTGGCTGCCAAAGGATTAAAATGAGTGTAATTAAAAAAATAGAAAGTGCTAAAATCATTAAATCTTCTTATATATATTATGAATTTGTTTTGTAATTTTTCTGTGAGTAATTTTTCTTAAAACAAATTCAATTGCAAAAGCAAAAATAAAGCTAGCTGTTAAATACCAAACTATACTGATGTCCTTTTTCGTATTATAATAAATTGTCAGTATTACAACTAAAAACATTAAGAAAAATGCTAAAAATATCAAATATTTATTTGCATCAGTTCTATGATAAAGTTTTAAATGCCCTAAATGGACAATTCCTTGAATAATTAATACACTTAAAGCCGCAACTGTTGTAATTTCAGTTAAATTTAAAAACAGAATTAAAGGAATAATTAGAATAACACTAATTAAAAGTCCTTCGGTTGAATGAAAGACATTATATTCATATTCTTTTGGCAATTCTCCGTTTTTTGCCAAATCATAACTTATCTGGGTTGCTGCATATAGAGAAGCGTTTATTGCACTTGCAGTGGAAATAAGGGCAGTTATTGCCATAATTTTGAATCCAAGTTCACCTAAAAGAGGTTTGGCAGCAAGGGCTAGGGCATAATCTTTTGCTTTTATAACTTTGTCTAATGATAAATTTCCTAATACTGCAATACTTATTGCCACATATAAAACCATTACTATTAATACAGCTAAGAGCATTGCTTTTAGCATATTTTTTTTCGGGTTTTCCATATCTTCAACGGTATTTGTAATTACACTAAATCCCTGATATGCAAAAAAAGTAAGACCTACTGCAAAAAATATATTAATAAGAGGAGGAGTATTTTTCAAGGAGAGATATTCTGGCTTTATGGTAAAAAAAGCTAAAATAGTAAAAATCACGAGGACTGAAAGTTTAATAATTACTATTATATTTTCACTTTTGGCAACTACACTTGCGCCTATCAGATTTATTATTGTAAAAAATGCAATAATTCCGAGGGCAAATGAATTAATAGAGAAAGTTGATGAATAACCAAAAAGCCTTGCCCCGTATTCCCCAAAACTTTTAGCAACAGCTGCAATAGCAATAAGCTGGGCAAAATAAAACATAACACTCATAGCGCCTGAAAATATGTTTACATCATATTCTTGGACTAAATATTCAACTATTCCACCGCGGGATGGATAACGCAGAGCCAGTTTTGCGAGGGAATAACCGCTAAGAAGTGCAATTATTCCGCCTATTACAAATGAAAGCCATACAATATTTCCTGCAATGCTTCCTGCTTCTCCTATAACTATAAAAATACCAGCTCCAACCATCGAACCTATACCTAAAAATACCGCACTCCAAAGCCCAAAAGCTTTATTTTTCATAGATATATTTTTTCCCCTTCTTCTACAATATGGGCTTTTTTATTCATTTCGTTTAATATTACAGATTTAAAAATTACCTGCTTGTCATATTCTCCGTGAATTAAAAACACTCTGTCAAGTTTTTTATATTTTTCCATCCATTCTAACAATTCCCTTTGGTCTGCATGTGCTGAAAATCCGTTAATTGTATAAATTTTACTTTTTACAATTATATCTTCGTGAAATATTCTTATATATTTTGCCCCGTCAATTATTTCTCTTCCAAGTGTGCCAACAGCCTGATATCCGACAAAAATAACCGCATTTCTAGGATTCCAGATTCTGTGTTTAAAATGATGAAGAATTCTTCCGCCGTTGCACATTCCGCTTCCGGCAATAATAACTGCACCTCTTTCAATATCATTTATTTTTTTTGATTCTTCAACATCTTTTACCAGTCGTAATTGCTTAAATTCAAATGGATGGTTTTTATATTTTTGACATTCTTTTTTTAGTAATTTGTCCCACTTTCTGTAAACAGCTGTGACTTTACTTGCCATTGGGGAATCTAAAAATACTTTTGCATGTTTTGGAAGTGATTTTTCCAAACTCATTTCTTTTAAAATACATAAAAGCTGCTGGGCTCTTTCAATTGCAAATGTCGGAATCATTACATTTCCACCGTTCATCAGGGTTTCGATTATTGCTTTTTTGAATTCGATTTTACTTTCTTCAAAACTTTTGTGAAGTCTGTCACCATAAGTTGATTCTATAAATAAAGCATCTGCAAAGCTCGGATTTTGAAGAGGAGGTAAAATATTATTATTTTTATTTCCGACATCTCCACTGAAAACCACTCTTTTTTTAATTCCGAATTCTTCAAAATCAAATTCAATAAAAGCACTTCCTAATATATGTCCGGCATCTTTATAAGTAACTCTTAGATTTTTAAATTTAAAAGGTTTGTTGTAATCAACTTTTACTTTTTTCATTTTTTTAAATATTTTTTTTACATCATCAACTGTGTAAAGAGGTTTTCTGATTAGATTCTCTTTTCCTTTTCTCTGGGCTTTTTTAAATTTTGTCTGATAATCTTCTTCCTGGAGTTTCGCAGCATCAAGTAAAACTATCTTTGCAATATCAAATGTTGCAGGATGGGCAAAAACTTTTCCTTCAAATCCATATTTGTAAAGTAGAGGGATTCTTCCTACATGGTCTAAATGTCCATGAGTAAGAAATAGGGCATCAACTTCTTTTGGATTAAATCCGAGTGGCTCGAAATTTTTATATTCATCTTTTCCTTGAAACATTCCTGCATCTATTAAAACTCTGCTTTTTATTGTATCAAGAAGGTGCATAGAACCGGTTACAACTTTTGCAGCTCCGTGTGATTCTTCATAAGGTTGTTTTTGTACTATCATTTGTTTTCCATTTCAGCTATATCTTTTATGATTTTTAATACACTGTCAGGATTTAGGCTCATACTTTCAATTCCAATTTTAACCAAAAATTCGGCAAAATCAGGATGATCACTTGGGGCTTGACCGCAAAGTCCGTTATATTTATTAGCTCTTTTAGCACCTTCAACAGCCATTTTTACCATGGTTTTTACACCTTCATCTCTTTCATCATAATCAAATGCTACTATTTCACTGTCTCTATCTACTCCAAGAGTAAGTTGTGTTAAGTCATTTGTACCAATACTGATTCCATCATAAATTTCAAGGAATTTATCTATTAAAATTACATTGTTTGGAATTTCACACATCATATAAACCTCAACATCTCCTAGACCGTTTTCTATTAAAGTCTCTTTTACTCTTTTCGCTTCATCTATTCTTCTGCAAAATGGAATCATTAAGACAATATTATCAAATCCCATTTTCTCAATAGCTCTTTTCATGGCTTTACATTCAAGCTCAAATCCTTCTTTATAGTTTGGATGTGTGTATCTTGCAGCTCCACGGAAACCTAGCATCGGGTTATCTTCAACTGGCTCAAAATGTCTTCCACCAAGTAAATTTGCATATTCATTTGATTTAAAATCACTCATTCTTACAATACATTTTTTCGGATATACGCTGGCTGCAAGAGTAGCTGCACCTTCGCTTAGTGTTTTTACAAAAAAGTCTTCCGCATCTCCGTCAAACGGAAAAGCAAGCTCATCAATCAATGCCTTTTCAGTTTCACTTAGCATTTCAGGATGTTTTATAGCCATAGGGTGGGCTTTGATGTAATTTGTAATAATAAATTCCATTCTGGCAAGTCCTATACCATCAACAGGGAGTTTTGCAAGTGAAAAGGCAAGTTCTGGATTTCCGAGGTTCATCATAATTTTTGTTTTAGGACGTGGAAGTTTTGAAATATCTATTTTTTCAATTTCATATTTTAATATTCCATCATAAACCTTTCCAACTTCCCCCTCGGCACAGCTGACAGTGACAGGCTGTCCATCTTTTAATATTCTTGTGGCATTTTTTGCCCCAACAACTGCCGGTTTCCCAAGTTCCCTACTTACAATTGCCGCATGACAGGTCCTACCTCCTGTTTCTGTTACAATTGCGCTTGCTTTTTTCATTACAGGTTCCCAGTCTGGAGAAGTGGTAGGGGCTACAAGTACATCACCTTCATTGAATTTTTCAGCTTCGGCCATAGAATGCATAATACAAACTTTTCCAGCCCCGATTTTTTCACCTACTGCATTTCCTGTAAGAAGAACTTTTCCTTTTTCAAGAAGTTTATAAATTTCAAATTCAGTAACTTTTTCTTGTGAATGGACTGTCTCAGGTCTTGCCTGAACCATATATAATCTATTATCAATCCCGTCTTTTGCCCATTCCATATCCATAGGAGTATAATGACCGTTTACTTCGGAATAGTGCTCTTCTATTTTTATAGCCCAGTCTGCTAATGTTAAAACATCTTCATCAGATATTGCAAATCTCATTCTTTTTTCAATAGGGGTTTTAAGGTTTTTTGTAAACTGTTCTGCAAGATTGGCCTGATTTAGGGTGTCACTGAAGACCATCATTTTTTCTTTATCGCCAAGTTTTCTTTTTAAAACGGCTCTATATCCTTTTTTAAAAGTTGGTTTATGTACAAAAAAGCTATCAGGATTAATAGTTCCCTGAACTACGTTTTCCCCAAGTCCCCAGGCTGCATTTATAAATACAACATCTCTAAACCCTGTTTCTGTATCAAGTGAAAACATAACACCACTGCTTCCAAGGTCGCTTCTTACCATTTTCATAATTGTAACTGAGAGATAAACTTTAAGCGGGTTAAAGTTATGGGTATATTTATAACTGATACTTCTGTCTGTAAAATTAGAAGCGATACACATTTTATAAGCCCATAAAACATTTTCATCACCTTTAATATTTAAGTATGTTTCATTTTGTCCTGCAAATGAAGCTGTCGGGCTATCCTCAGCAGTAGCCGAACTTCTAACTGCCAAACTCACATCTTTACCGTATTCAACTTGGAGTTTATGATAATTATCTAAAATTTCGTTTTTTAAATCCTCAGGAATTTCAGCTTTCATTATAAGTTCTCTTGCAGTTTTTCCAACTCTTTTAAGTTCATCTATATCATCAGGATTAAAATTTTCAAATAAATGTTTTAGTGATTCCCATAAATTATTTTTATCCAAATAATGTTTATAAGCTGTAGCGGTTACTGCAAATCCGTTTGGAACATTTACTCCAAGAGGAGTTAAGTGATTATACATTTCACCTAAACTTGCATTTTTACCCCCGACTTCATCCACATCTTTTATCCCGATTTCTTTAAACCATTTTATAAATTTACTCATTTTTGGCTCCTTAAAATTTTTAGCGCATCTTCAAGCGTTTTATTTTCACATGTAATTGCATAAATGGCATTTGCCATTTTTATAGCTTCGTTTAATTCTCTTTGATGAATGTTTCTGCCTGTACCGTTTCCTCTGGCTCCGCCTATATGGATCTGTTCGTATAATTCTTTTAAGAAAGCCTCTTCATCTATTTTTTTACCGCCTTCACACAATATTCCCGTATTTCCTGCAGCCTGCACGGCTTCTTTTAACAGTTCAGGTTTAAATTCTCCGTTTTTTAAAGGCACTTTTACTTTTGCAAAATCAGCCCCAAGACACGTTGCAACTCCTGCAGCTCCTGCTATTAAATGAGGGTCGTGTTCATCTTTTATGAATTTTCCTTTCGGATACATCCAAAGAACCGCTATCATTGCATTTTTATGGGCCGCGTTAACTATTTTTGCAGCTTCACTTAACATTTCTCTTTCATATTCGCTGCCTAAATATACAGTATACCCCACACCTTTTATATTAATGCCCATATCATTTTTAAATTCAATCACATCTTTCATATCAACCATCTGTTTCGAGTAAGGATCTTTTGCCGAGTAAGGAATTATGTTTGTTTTTGAATTTAATTTTATTAAGTATGGAACATCAGGATAAAGATTTGCATACCGGGTAATAAGTCCAAACTGAGTGGCAAATACGCTTATTTTTGCATTTGCAGCTATTTTAAAAAGATGTTCAGGACTGTTGTCATCTTCCGCTATGCCATCTCCGTAAAAATCATTGTTTAAATGTTCAATTTTCTGGTCGCCCGCAAAAAGCATAAGTCTTCCGGTATTATTGGTGATTTCTAAAAAATTTTTTAAAAATTCCTCTCTTTTACCTATCGGCACATCTGCCGGGATATATTTTTTCATTTCCATTTCCTTAAAAGTTTTATTTATTGTAACGCTTTTTTTCTTAACTTTTGCTTAAACTATATTATTAATCCATAAATTATATTGATAAATCCTAAAAAAATTAAAAATAAACTGGCTTTTAAAGTAATTTTTTTACTGAAAATATAAGAATAAATAGCTTTTAAAATATTGTTACTTCCTGCAGCAATTATGATTGCACTTGCGATTTCGTTTATTGTAACTGAAAATTTTCCTGTAAGAAGTGATAAAATAAACGGGTCTATATCCGTAAATCCAACTGTAAATGAAAGAATTTTAAGTCCGATGTTTCCATAATTCAATGTTACAAATTTGGTAATTAAAATCATTAAAATAAAAAGAAGTGCAAAAACAAAAGCTGTGCCAAGTTCAAGAGGGTTTCTGTCATCAATTGGGGCCTGTATTGTGGATTCGGATTTATACAGTAAAAGTGAAATTATTATACCAATCAATGAAAATATTAAAAAAGGAACAAATAAGTTATAAAAAACAGTTTGATTAAATATAAACGCAATTACCAAAATTCTTATATACATCATTGAGGTTGCAAGAATAATAGATGAATTTATAATATTCAAAATATTTTCGTTTGCATTAATGCTGAAAGCTTTTTTTGCCAAAACAACGGTTGTGGCGGTAGATGAATAAAGCCCTCCGAAAATTCCTGTAATTAAGAATGATTTATTTTTAAAAAGAAATTTCTGGGCAATGTAACTAAAATAAGATATAGATGAAATAATTACAACTATTAGCCAGATTTTAAAAGGGGATATCTCCAAGAATTTAATTGGGGTTTTAGGTAAAACAGGTAAAATTACTGCACTTAAAAGAATAAATTTTCCAAAGGTTTCTATTTCTGTTTGATTAATTTGAGAAAAAATATTTTTTGCATGTGATTTATAATTTAAAATAAACACAATTGATACAAAAATAATTGCAACAATCCATATATTATTTGTTTTAAATAAAATACCAGAATATGAATAAACAAGGGAAATTATTAAAAAAGAAAGAATTGAAGTTCTTAAATTTTGATTTTTAAAATAATAATGGATTGCGTAAAGCAATGTTATGGAAAAAAAACCTAAAATATAGAGATTTATATTAATTTTATAAAACACAAATCCCAAAATTCCTATAAATGTTGAAGTTCGGGTGGAACCGAAATGAGGCTTTTGGATTCCCTTTGAAATTCTGTATGTTTTAAGTTCTAGTCCGGTTAAAAAGGAAAAAACCAGAACTATTAGAAAATATAACAAATCAAGTGGGATCATAATACCTCTTCATGTCTTGTTTTTCTGTAATATGCCAAAACCAATAATTTTACATTGTCATTTATCATAAACCAAGTTAACGCATATATCCATGAAAAAATCCCCCATGCCCATCCAATTGGCGTCATTAGTCCAAAACCGTATACGGCTATAATTGTACCAATTACCCTTGTTGAAAATGTTGCACCAAAAAGAATTAAACTTGGATATGGTTTTTCATAAAAATGACCTGCTATACGGGTATTGTAAATTGTTCCGTGACCTTTAATAGTGAGTTTTGCGAAAATGACGGATTGAACCCAGCTTATATAACTTTGTGGATCATTTACATTTACCCACTCAGGTATCATTGGCATAAAAAGCGGTGAATTTGGGTGATTTTTTAAATAAACCATTAAAAGATAAAAAATCAAAAAGCTGCTTATCACACCCGCAATTCCAAGATATGTGGAAAGAACCAACATTTCGTGCATTAACCATCTTACTGGTTTTTTTCTTATTTTTGTATTGTCATAAGCTATTGCGAGAATCGGGATATCATTAAGCAAGGCTAAAATAATAATCATTAAAGCCGTAAGGGGATAAAAATTAAACACAACAATAGCCAAAGTCATAAATGCAATAATTCTTATAGTCTCAGCGATTCTAAAAACGGTATAGCTTTTCATTCTCTCAAATGTAATTCTGGCTTCCTTAATTGCATCAACTATTACTTTAAGTCCGGGTGCCATAAGGATAATATCAGCAGCAGCCCTTGCCGCATCTGTTGCACCGCTTACGGCAATTCCCGTATCTGCTTTTCTAAGTGCCGGGGCGTCATTTACACCGTCTCCTGTCATACCTACGATATGGTCTGCTTTTTGAAGCTCATCCACTATAAAATATTTATCTTCTGGAAATACTTCTGCAAATCCGTTTGCTTCTTCTATTATTTTTATAATTTCACTTTCATGTCTTTTAACTGAACCTTTTACCAGTTTTTTAGATTTTTCTATTTCTTCTTTAACTAGTTTTACTACTTCTTTTACTTTTTGATTGATTTCTTCTTCACTTAGATTAAGAGTTTTCAAAAGCGCTTTTGAAATAACTTCAGCTAATATTACATATTCATCATTTTTTTCGTTTTTAAGTTCCCTGATTGAATAAATGTTTTCGCCAATACCCAGAATTTTGGCTATGTATTTTGCAACGGCCACATTGTCGCCTGTGACCATTTTAACTTCCACGCCTTTTGATTTTGCTTCTTCGATTGCCTCTTTGCTGTCAACCCGAGGCGGGTCAAACAGAGGAATAAGACCTATAAAATTAAATGCATTTTCTTCTTTTAATTTATATGCGACTCCCAGTGTTCTAAATCCGTCCTGGGCAAATTCTTCCACTTTATTGTATGCTTTTTGCTTTTCTGAATTAGTTAAATTGCACATTTCTATAATCACCTGAGGGGCACCCTTTGTGACTATCATTTCTTTATTTTCTATTTTTATATACGCCTCGGTTCTTTTCCTGACAGGATCAAACGGGATAAATTTGATAAGTTCAAATTTCGGAATTTGAAGATTATGTTTTTCGGCCCATTCAAAAATAGGTTTTTCTATAGGGTCGTTATTTTCTTTTTTACTGGCCAAAACTGCATAAAGAATAACTTCTTCTTGTTTTTTCCCATCTTCAGCATAAATATCACCGACTGTCATTTTATTTTGTGTAAGAGTTCCAGTTTTGTCCGAACACAATACATCCATTCCGGCCATTTCCTCAATAGCCGCAAGTCTTGAAACAATTGCCTGTTTTTTGGCAAGATTAAGAGCTCCTACCGCCATTACTACTGTTAAAACTGTTGGAAGTGCCACAGGAATTGCGGCAACTGTTAGAACGAGTGAGAATTCGAGTAAATCAAAAATAGGGTCTCCTCTTTTGATACCTGCAAAAATAATAATTGCTACTAAAAACACAGTAATAATAATTAAAAAGTTTCCGACTTTTATTACCATTTGTTGGAAATGGCTTCTTTGTTTTTCCTGGGCTTTTGCAACAAGTTTTACTGTTTTTCCAAAATATGTGTTAAGTCCTGTTCCGACAACAATTGCAATCATTTCACCTTGTTTTACGATTGAGTTTGAATACGCTGCGTCTCCGGGTTTTTTATTTACAGGCAGACTCTCACCCGTTAGGGCGGATTGGTCAACTGAAATATAATCGCCCCCGCCGGCTAATTTTACATCAGCTGGGATAATATCTCCTATTTTTATTTTTATAATATCCCCTGGAACCAGTTCTTTTGCCAGAATCTCCTGCCATTTTCCATCTCTTAAAACAAGAGCTTTTCTGGCGAGTTTTTTCTTTAATACCTCAATAGCATTTAAGGCTTTATGTTCCTGGTAAAAGTCAAGTCCGGCATTTACAAAAAGCATTATCATAATAATGGTAAAATCTTCCCATTTATGAACAAGTGCACTTAAAATTGCCGCAATTTCAATCATCCATGGAATCGGTCCCCAAAATCTCCTAAATATTCTGTGCCACAGCGGCTCTTTATACTCAGGTATTTCATTAAGACCGTATTTTTGAAGTCTTTTTTTAGCTTCTTCGCTATTTAAACCTTTTTGTAAATCGGTTTCAAATTTTTTGAGAGTTTCTTCAATACTTAAATTTTTTACTTCATCAACCGGTATAGCCATTTTATTTTACCCTCCTTAACACTCTGTCAATTGCTTCTGAGAAAGTCGGATGAGGAAATACTGCTTTTTGCAATATGTCTTTATCCATTTCACCTGCTAAGGCAGCACTTATTATTCCGATAATTTCCTCAGCATTTGGAGCAAAAATTTCAGCTCCGTTTATAAAGTTTTCTTCATCTGTATATAAAATTACCATTCCGTTATCGCTGTTTAATACAGCCCCGCTGATTCCAAGACGGTTTAGTGTAAATATTGTTTTTTTACCTTCCATTTTACCTGCAGCTGCATAACTTAGAGGCATTGTATAGATAAATTTTGGAATATTATCAAGGTTTAGTTTTTCTTTTTTGCCTAAAATCTGATTTGCTACGTTAAGAGCCTGGGCTCTTGCGGCGTGGGCTAGCATTAATTTTGCATTTACATCACCTATTGCAAAAACGTTTTGCATAGAAGTTTCAAAATAATCATTCGTATCAATTCCTTTTGAAATTTTGATTTTATTAGTCTTTATTGCCCATGTATTTGGAATTCTTCCAGTTGCTACTAAAAGCATATCTGCAGTTAGTTTTCCGTTATTGGTTTCCATTTCCACTTTTTTGTTTACGGTTGCTTTTGTTATGGAAGTGTTGGCAACTAAATTGACCCCGATTGATTTTAACTGCTCTTCCATTTTTTCTACAATTTCAGAAGCTATTTTTTTTGAAATATGTTCATGTCTATAAATTAAATCAACTTTGCTTCCAAGTGCGGTAAAATATCCCGCAAATTCTAGCCCAATCGGACCGCTTCCGTAAATTGCAATGTGTTTTGGTAAGTTAGTTAAAGAAAAAACATCTTTTGAAGTTATTATTTTTTTGTTGTCAACTTCTATTCCTTCAGGAATTCTCGGATGAGAACCTGTCCCGATTATTATATATTTGGCCTGCAGTGTTTCCCCGTTTACTTCAACTCCGTCATCCGTAACATATCCTGTGCCTTCAATTATCTCAACTCCTGCCGCTTTTAACTGCATTAAAACGCCGTTTGTATTTTTTTTAATTTTCTCAAATGTTTTATTCAAAAGTTTATCTACATTAATTTTTGCTTTTTGTGTAAATACATCTTCACTTGATTCTAAAACTGTTTTGGCACGATGGAGCAGGTTTTTAGAAGGAATACATCCCAAATGAAGGCAGTTTCCCCCTAAAAAATTTAAATCTTTTTCTATTAAAGTGACTTTTTTCCCAGCTTTTGCCAAAACAACAGCGGCAGCATAATTCAACCCTCCACCAAGGCATATAACATCTCTCATTGTATCTCCTTAATTTCAACTTTCAAATCATTGACAAATTTTGCCGCTTGAGTCCCATTTATAATTCTGTGGTCAAATGTAAAAGTAACTTTCATTTTTCCGTCAATTAAACTTCCAACTGCCATAATTCCGGCATCTTTATCATTAATAAGTGCAGTAAATCTTTTGACTTTAAACATTCCAAGATTGCTTAAGCCAAAAGTTGAACCAGTCAAATCTTCAATTGTTAATCTTTTAGTTTTTATTTCTTTTAGCCAATCATTTATTTCGGCTAAGCTTTTATCTTCTGCATTTTTAATAACGCACATAAAAAGTCCGTCATCTCTTGCTACGGCCACTGAAATATTAGAAGAAGGGTAGGTTAAAAGTTTATTTTCTTTTAATATACTTCGTGTTAATGGATTTTTTTGCATTGTATTTGCTAATGCTTTTATTAAATATGCAGTTAGTTTATATTCTCCTTTTTGTAAAGATATTTCATCAAACATAAAAAAAGTTGGTTTAGTTATGGAATTTTCGACATTTTTAACAACGGCTAACTGATTGGGGCTAAGTTTTGTAATTTTAGCAATGTTATTTTCTTTTATATAATTTAAAACTTCGTTTTCTCTTATTTTATGGTTTAGTTTAAAGTTTTCTATATCAATATTATATTCTTTAATAAGTTTTGCCGCTTTTTTTGTAAAATATCGGTTTATTAAATATTCGTCAATATCTTTTTCGTGTGCCGGTTTAGCAAGAGCATTTTCGTTTTGTAGTTTTTCTATGTCGATATTGAATTTTTTAGCTTTTTGTTTAGCTGCAGGAGAAGCATTTCCTGAAATTGATTTTTCGGTTGAAGAAGTCAATTCAGAGATTAATTTGTCAATATCTATTTCTTCTTTTTTTTCCGGTGCTTTTTTTAATTTTTCATTTTTTAATTTTCCATTCTCCATTTTCAATTTTACATTGTCTTTTTCACTTTTCACTTTCAATTTTTCATTATTTTTTGCTTCAGTTTCAATTACGGCAATAACGCTTTTTACCGGAACTTCCTCACCAACACCAGCTAAAATTTTTTTAACTTTTCCGTTTACAAAACTTTCAATATCCATTGTTGCTTTATCGCTTTCCACTTCAACTAGTTTATTGCCTTTTTTTACAAAATCCCCCTCTTTTACATACCATTTGATAATTTTACCTTTATCCATTGTATCGGAGAGTATTGGCATTGTTACTTTATATTCCATTTTCGGCCTTCCATTTAAGGATTTTTGTTACAATCTTATCCGGAGTAGGGATAGAAGCAAGTTCTAGTTTTCTATTGTATGGAATCGGTACATCCTCTCCTGCAATTCTAAGAATTGGAGCGTCTAAATCGTAAAAACAATTTTCCATAATTTGAGCAGCTATTTCAGCTCCCATTCCACCTGTTTTATGGTCTTCTTCCACAATTACGCATTTTTTGGTTTTTTTAATGGACTTGGCAATTGTTTCAATATCAATTGGACGAAGTGAATTTAAATCAATAATCTCCGCATCAATTCCGGCTTTTGCAAGTTCCTTTTCAGCCTCTATTACATCGTATCTCATTTTAAAATAAGTTACAATTGTCAAATCTTTTCCTTCTTTTACGATTTCCGCCTTAAAAGGATTAAAATCTTTAACTTCCCTAAATTCCATATCTACAGGATATAGCAGTTCATGTTCAAGAAAAATTACCGGGTCGTTGCTGAAAATTGCCCACTTCAAAGCATGATAAGCATAAGTCGCGTTGCTTGCGCATAAAACATAAAGTCCGGGAACAGAGCTAAGCATTGTTTCATAATTTTCGCTGTGCTGTGCGGCAAGCTGGCGTGAAACACCTCCTGCCATTCTGATGGTAAGAGGCAGAGTTATTTTCCCTCCGCTCATATATCTGAGTTTACTTGCATGATTTATTATCTGGTCAAAAGCTAAAAGTGAAAAATTTTCTGTCATAATTTCTGCAATAGGTCTTAATCCTCCTATTGCCATACCTATTGCGTTTCCCACAATGCTAAGTTCTGCAATAGGAGTATCTATTACTCTTTTTTCCCCGTATTTGCTTATAAGTCCTTCACTTACCCTATAGCTTCCCCCGTATCTTCCTACATCTTCGCCTAAAATTACAACACTTTCGTCTTTTTCCATTGCTTCATCAATAGCCCTGTTTAACGCCTCACGATACAACATTTTCACACTCCTTGCAATATACATCCGTATGTAATTCTTCAATTTCCGGTTCAGGGGAATTTGCCGCAAATTCCACAGCTTCAGCTATTTCTTTTTCTATTTTTTTATCTGTTTCATCAAAAAACTCTTTTTCCACAATACCAAGTTTTAATGCTTTGTTTTTAAGATTTTCAATTGGGTCCCTTCTTTTGAAAATTTCCATCTCTTCTTCGCTTCTGTATTTTCCATTGTCACTCATAGAGTGTCCCTCAAATCTGTATGTTTCAGCCTCTATAAAATACGGACCAAGCCCGTTTTCAATATATTCTTTTGCTTTCATAACTTCATTATAAACCTCAAATACATCCATTCCGTTAATTCTTACACTTGGCATATAATTTTTTGCCTTGTTGTAAAGTTCTTCAAAAGGAGAGACCCATCCGATTCTTGTTCCTATGGCATAATAATTATTTTCTATAAAAAATATAATAGGAAGTTTCCAGGCGGCTGCTAAATTTATGCTTTCAAAAAAAGCGCCCCCGTTTGTGGCTCCGTCTCCTCCTATTGCAAAAACTCCCGCATTTTCGCCTTCTAGTTTTCTGGCATATGCGCATCCCACAGCCATAGGAAACTGACCTCCTACTATTGCATCACCACCGTAAAAACTTAAGTTTGGCTCAAAAAGGTGCATACTACCGCCTTTTCCTTTACTTATACCTGTTTTTTTGCCAAAAAGCTCAGCCATAATAACTTTAGGGTCCATTCCCCTTGCAATTGCTAAAACATGCTCTCTGTAATGGGTAAAAACGTCCCCTTTGTCAAAAGCCTGCATTGTCCCAACACTTACAGCTTCCTGACCGATGTCAAGATGTAAAAATCCAGCAATATTTCCTTTCATATACTCTTCTTTTGCCGCTTCTTCAAATCTGCGGCCAAGTTTCATAAGATAATAAAATGTTTTAACTTCACTAGCCTTCATTGCTAAACTCCTTTATTGCATCAAGCAGAGGTATCATATACATAAGCGCAGGGCCCCCGTGCATTAATACAGCCTGAAATCCTGCATCCAAAATTTCATCTTTGCTGGCTCCGAGTTGTATTGCATTTTTTGTATGAAAGGCTATACACCATTCACACTGCGCTGCAACTGCAAGGGCAACATTTATAAGCTCTTTATTTTTAGCGCTTATTGCAGAATCCTTTTCTGCCCTTTGCAGAAAATTTAAAAAAGCTTGAATTTCTTCAGGTTTATTATTTTTAAGTTCTTCCAATAATTCTCCAATTTGCTGAAGTTTTTCTTTCATTTTCCACCCCTTAAAAGTTTTATATATTGTAACTCTTTAAACTTAATATATTCTTAATTTTGATAAAATAATAAAAAGGATTGAATTGAAAAAAATTATTATTTTAATTTCGTTAATTTTTAATATAATCTTTGCTTACACTTTTAATCAAGAAAAAAATTTTTCCACTAAATCACCTTATTGTTTAGATAAATTCAAATTTATTTTAAACATTTCTAAACTTCAGGCACCTAAAAGTAAATTTGATTCTGAATATTCTACTTATTATGGAAAATTTGAAGGAATTTATAATAAATATTTTTACTTGGAAAATAATAACTATATGACTTTTTATATATGTGAAAAGAATGAAAATGAACACAGAAGAAGCGAGCTTAGATTTAGGAATGATTTTAAAGTCAGTGAAAATCACTATTTAAAGGTAAGGGTGAAAATTTTGCCTTTAAATGAAAAAAAGGAATTTACTTTTTTACAGATTCATGCAGATGCTCATTACGACAATACTCCTAATAAGCCACTTTTAAGAGTGATATGGAGGAAAGAATACAATGGTTTGAAAGATCATTTATGGGTAATTATAAGAGATAGTAATGAAAATAATGTAGAATATTTAAAAATCGATTTAGGAAAAAGACCTGAGAATTTTTTTAATATCGTTGTTAAAGTTAAAGAATCAAAACTTTATGTTTTTTTAAATGGTAAGAAAAAAGTTGGTATTGATGTAAGTTTTTGGAAAAAATATAATAACTATTTTAAAGCAGGGGTTTATTTGCAGGGAAGGGGATGTGCAAAAGTGTTGTTTGATAAGTTATGGATTAAATAATTATAAAATTTTCACCGCTTCTTCAAGAGAAGTAAAAAATAATTTATTTTCTTTTTGAAGATATTCAATCGCTTCGGTAAAACTTTCATTTCCGAGTAAAATCGGGATATATTTATCACTGTCTAATATTTTTACAACAGAAAGGGCATCCGTCATAAATTGGGGAGTAATAATTATAAAAATTAAATCAGCCAAATCTTTTACAATTTCAAGGGTGTCTTTGTATCTTTTGCTTGTTGCATCACCTATTATATCAATCGGATTATTATGAGACCAGGTGGGAGGTAAAACTTTGTTTAATTTTTCAAAGGTTTTACTGTCAAGCTTTTTAATTTTTGCTTTTTGAGATACTAAATCTGTAAGAATTGTACCGGGCCCTCCCGCATTTGTAACAATTATTATTTCTTTTGCACTAAATTTTGGTGAAAAAATCAGGCTTTCAACTGAATCTTTAAAAATCGCCCCTGCATTTTCACTTAATATTTTAAACATTTCAAAATTACCCGCCAGATTACCGGTGTGTGAAAATGCCGCTTTTTTTGCAGCTTCGCTTTTTCCAGCTTTAAAGACAAAAATTTCTTTTTTTGAATTTCTGATAGCCTTTAAAAATTCTTTTCCGTATTGTATGCCTTCGGCATAAATGGATATTGTTTTACAGCTTTTTTGATTGTTAAGTTCATTTATGGCATTTGCAAAGTTAAAATCCGCCATGTTTCCCATGGAAATAATATGTGAAAAACCTATTTTATAAGCTGCCGCTTTATCCATTATTGCGGTTAAAACCGCCCCTGATTGTGAAATAATACCTATATCTCCTTTAAACACAGAGCTTTTTGCAAAAGTTAGATTTAAATTTTTATCCCCGTTATATATTCCGAGACAGTTTGGCCCTACAATGTTTAACTCATATTTAAGGGCTAATTCTTTTAATTTTTTTTCTCCTTCTATATTTCCCGCTTCTTTAAATCCGGCAGAAATAATTACAAAATTTTTACAGCCTTTTTTTGCCATTTTTTCAACTGTCTCTAAGACAAACTGGGTAGGAATTGCAATTACGGATGTGTCTATATGAGGCAGTTCATCAATAGAATGATGAACTTTTTTGTTAAACAGTGTATTTAAATGTGGGTTTACAAAATAAATATTTGCACTAGAATTTAAGGAATTTTTGGCAATTGCGTACCCCACTTTTTCTTTTTTATCTGTTGCTCCAAATATTGCTATATTTTCATTTTGAAATATTGAATGTGTTTTGGGATAAAAGATTTTTTTATTTTTTTTGCCTTCTTTAATTCTTATGTCAACTGCATATGCCCCTTTTTCATTTACAATCAAAGGATTAATATCGAATTCTGTAATCTCTTCGTTGTTAAACATAAGCTGGAGATTTTTAATTACATCGATTACTGCTTTTAAATTATATTTTTTGCCCCTGAATTCCGGGAAAATTTTTGATATTTTTGTTTTTTTAATGGCTTTTATTATTTCTTCTTCATTTGCGTTTGTATCAATGTATGTTATATCCTTTTCAATTTCAACTAAAATTCCACCTTTTCCAAAAATTAAAACTTCTTCAAAAATTTCATTAAATTTACCCCCTATAATTAATTCAATTCCTTTAACTTCTTCTTGAATAAGAAAATTAGTGTTTTCATTAACTTCAATATTATGTTTTTTAAGATTGTCTAAAATAATATCTTTTGCCTTGTTTAATTCATCATTATTTAAAATATTTGTAATTACACCTCCAACTTCACTTTTATGAATAGGCAAATCTATTTTTAAAACGCAGGGAAATATGTCAAATCCAAGGGTTTCATTGATTTTTATTCTTTTTTCTTTCGGAGTTGGAATTTTATATTTTTGTATTAAGTTCATGTTATTCCTTTCCCATTAGAGGATATGCCAGTTTTAAAAGTTTTTCATCAAGTCTGTAAGTAGAATTTTCAATTTCTTCCAAATCCCTTAAAACAAATTTATCATCATAGTATGTAACAATTTTATTTGGAGTTTTTTCTATATTATCAAGTGCGTTTACTATAAATTCACTGGCTCTGAGTCTCTCTATTACTGTTGGTGCTCCTCCTCTTTGTATATGTCCCAATACGGTAAGTCTTGATTCAAATCCGATTTCACTATCAAACCATTCTTTTATTTTAGCACTTATCTTAAGTCCCTCAGCAACAATTGCTATAAAATAATCCCTTCCTTCTTTAATTTCTTTCAAATATCTTTTTTTAAGATTTTTAAGATTAAATTCAACCTCCGGGATTAAGCACATTTCAGCCCCATTTGCAATGGCACTAACAAGTGCTAAATATCCGCATTCCCTGCCCATTGTTTCTATTACAAAAGCTCTGCTAAAAGAACTTGCTGTATCCCTTATATCATCAACTGCTTCTCTAATTATATTCAGTGCTGTATCAACTCCAATGGAATATTCATTTAATGCTATATCATTATCAATTGTTGCCGGGATTCCCATAAAAGGAATTTTAAATTCATTATAAAATACTTTCAAAGCCCTGAAACTTCCATCACCTCCTAAAATGATAAGTGCATCAATATTGTGTTTTTTTAAATTTTCATAAGCGGTTTTTCTGTAATTTTTATCATACCATCTTTTTGAACGGCTAGATTTAATAATAGTCCCACCTCTGTAAATAATTCCGCTTACATCTTTATATGTAGCTTTTTTAATCTTTCCATCAATCAACCCTTCAAGTCCCCTGTAGATAAAATACGGTGTATATCCTTTTTCATATGAATATTCGACAAATTTTTTTATTGCGTTATTCATTCCGCTTGAATCGCCTCCACTTGTTAATATTGCTATATTCATTATTTCTCCTTGTATAATTTTTATTATCAATTTTACATTATTCATTCTACATTTTACATTTTTTATAGCTTATCCGCATAATAACTGCTTCTAACGAGTTCTCCGCTTACAACAGCACTAAATCCCAAACTTAATGCCAAATTTTCTAATTCTTTAAATTCTTCTTTTGAATAATATTTTTTAACCGGATAATGACGGGGCGAGGGCTGTAAATATTGACCGATTGTAATTTGACTCACACCTGCGCTTTTTAGATCAATAAGAGTTTTTTCAATATCTTTAAAGCTTTCCCCAAATCCTACAATAAGAGATGATTTTGTAATTTTAAATTTTGAATAATATTCTAAAACTTTTAGAGATAATTCATAGGATGATTTTGGTTTCAATCTTTTATGAAGCTTCTTAACTGTTTCAATGTTATGAGCTAATTTATATGCGGGAGATGAAACTAATAAATTAAGAGCATTTATATCCCCCTGAAAATCGGGAGTCAGTGCTTCTATTTTTGTATCTGGATTAATTTCATTTACTTTTTCAATTACCCTGCGCCAGTGATTGCTTCCGAAATCTTTCAAATCGTCTCTGTCAACCGAGGTTATTACCACATATTTTAGTTTCATATCCTTTACTGCATTTGCTATTTTTATTGGTTCTTTTTCATCAATTTTTAACGGTTTTCCTTTGTTAACTCCGCAAAATCTGCAGTTTCTTGTGCATACATTTCCTAAAATCATAAATGTTGCGGTGCCTCTTGCAAAGCATTCGCTGATGTTTGGGCATTTTGAAGAATAACAAACCGTATTAATTCCATATTTATCAATTATATTTTTTGTAACTGAAATTACTTCTTTACTCGGTGCTAATACTTTAGGTTTCATAAAATACTTCTTTTATTGTTTTTTTTAGTTCTTTTTTGGCTTCTTCCATTGAAATATTAATTCCTTCATTTTCAAATGAAGTGGCAGTAATTCCTTTTAAATTACACGGGTTTATTTTATTGAAATTTTTAAGGTTTGGAGAAATATGAATGGAAACTCCATGGTTTGAACGATTTTTTTCATAATGAAAGCCAAGAGAGGCAATTTTTCTGTTTTCAATATAATACCCCGGTTTTTCTTTATCATAAAAAATTTCAGAATTTAAATTTTTAAAAAAATTATCAAAAATTCTTCTAACTTTTCTAAAAAAGAGAGGAGGGCTTTTTACATTAAAAATAAAATAAACCATTAAAGTACCCTCATCAAAATAAGTAATACTTCCCCCTCTTTTAACAGGAATGGCAAAAGGAAAATTTTTTGCAGCGTTTGTTCCGACTGTATAGACTGGATAATGGGTTGCAAAGAACAAGAAATTTTGATTTAGTGGAGTTAATTTTTCCTGAATTAATAAAAATTTATTATATTCTATAAGTCCCAAATCTTTAAAATTTATTTCTGAGAATTGTTTTTCCAATTTCAACCCCCGGCTGATTATATGTATTTATTTCTAAAAGCCCCCCGATTGCACTTGTCAGAATTTCATAGTACATTATCAATTCTCCAATGTTTTCAAGTGTCAGTTTATCCATTATGATTTCATCAATAGGATATTCTTTTGCCAGGAGGGCTTCTTTTGTAGATTCACATTCTTTATTTATCAGCTCTTCAAAAGTTCTTCCGTTTACAAAATCGGTAACTTCAAGATGAGGCAAATTGATATTTGGTATTTTTAAATTAATTTCAAAATTGTCTATTTTTAAAAAAGTAATTGTTTTATGTCCCATCCCTTCCATTAAAAGCTGTAAGAAAGAGTGCTGGTCTATTGAACCTATATGACCTACCGGCATTATTTCTTTTCCGTTTTTTCCAAGAGATTCTCCAAAAAGCTGAACATACCATTCTTTAAAAGCATTAAGTATAGTAGCATAAGCAAATAAAACATTTATCGGATAAATTTTGTAATTTCTTGCATAAAAAGCTGCTTTTTTTAATAAATGTTCTTCTTTTTTTTCAAAAAATCTGTCTCTGAAATTTTTTGCCCCTTCTAGAATTTGTAATATATCTATACCCGCAGCTTTTAATGGTATCATTCCAACAGCACTTAAAACTGAAAATCTTCCACCTACGTTTTTTGGAATATTAAAAATTTCTAAGTTCCATTCTGTTGCAAATTTTTCAAGCGGGGAATTTGAATCAGTTATTACTTTTAAATTTTTTGACCCTTTTGTCAGGTTAAAATGTTTTATTACTTTCTTGAAAATGGAAATTGTTTCAATGGTTTTTCCGGATTTTGAAATTACAAAAAAGAGAGGCTTGGTTATTTGTTTAAATTTTGCATATAAATCAATAGGATCCGGATTTTCAAGAAAAATAATTTTTTTGGTTTTATATTTGTTTTTTGTCATTTCAAATATTGCTTTAGAACCAAGCGAACTTCCTCCGATTCCTATAATTACAATTTCATTATAGTCTGTGTTAAATTCAATATTTTTAAATTTTTTAGAAGTTTCAGGCAGGTGATAATAACCAATCTCACCGCTTTCATATTCGTTGGAAACTTTATCATAAGCTTCCTTCTCAGCTTTTTTATTTTCATATTCAAAATATAATTCATATTTCATTGAATAATCCTTCAATTGAGTAATTTTAAATAATTATATCAATTATTGTTAACTTTTAGATAATTTTAAGTAGATATTAAGATATTATGAGTTATAATATTTGAAAAGGAAAAGAAATGAAAACAAAAAATATTTTGCTTGAAAATTTCCCAAAAGAGTTAGAAAATTTAAAAAAAATAGCACTTAATCTCTGGTGGAGCTGGAATCCGAGAGCAAGAGAGCTTTTTAAGATAATTGACCCTTTTTTATGGGAATATGTTAATCATAATCCTATTGCTCTTTTAAATAGTTTAAATGATGATGATTATAAAAATTTGATTAATAATCATGAATTTATGAAAGAATATCATTTGGTTTCAGCCCTTTTTAAAGATTATTTAAATTCTTCTAAAATTTATACCGATGAAAATACATATAAAATAGCCTATTTTTGTGCAGAATTTGGGCTTCACCATTCTCTTCCGATTTACAGCGGAGGGCTTGGATTCTTAGCAGGGGATGTTTTAAAAGAGTCAAGCGATATGAATATACCGATGGTTGGTATCGGATTTATGTATTCAAACGGTTATGTCAAGCAGGTTATCGGAAGTGACGGGTGGCAACATGGTGAAAATCAACCTATTAATAAAGATGAAGCTCCTATTGAGAGGGTGTTAGATAAAAATGGGAATCATTTAATAATTCAGGTACCATTTATTGATCCGCCTATTTACACTGCTGTTTGGAAAGTAAATGTAGGAAAGATAGAGCTTTATCTGCTCGATACCGATATTGAACAAAATTCTCCTTGGGATAGGGGTATCAGTTCCCATCTTTATACTCCGGATATGCAACAAAGACTTCGCCAGCAAATTGTACTTGGCATTGGTGGATATGCGGTACTTGAAACACTTGGAATAAAATATTCCATTTTGCATCTAAATGAGGGGCATCCCGCATTTGCACTGTTTGAAAGGATTAGATATTTTATTAATCAGGGATTAAGTAAAGAAGAAGCAATAAAAAAAGTAAAATCAACTTCTATTTTTACAACCCATACACCTCTAGCAGCGGCAACGGATGTGTATTCTTTTGAAAATGTGGGTAATTATTTTAAAGATTATGTAAAAAATATTAAAATGGATTTAAATGAATTTTTCTCTTTTGGAATAAATCCTGATGATCCACATGGATTTAATATGACAATTCTCGCTATGAATTTATCTGACAATATTAATGCGGTATCTAAAAAGCATAAAATTGTTACAGAAAATATATGGAAAAATTTTTTAATTAAAACGGATAAAAAAATTGATTATGTAACCAACGGGGTTCATATACCTACATGGATAAATGAAGATTTATATAAAATGTATGATGAATTGATAGGAAACTGGCTTGAAATTCAAGATGATGCAAACGCTTTTGATATTATAGATGATATTGATGATAAAAAACTTTGGAAAATGCATAAGAAATATAAAAAACTTATGGTTGATTTTATAAATAAAAAAGCTCAGAAAAAGTGGGAAAGCGGGGCTGATCCTCTGGTTGTAATAGCCGAAGGGGCATTGCTTGATAATGATATTTTAACGGTTACATTTGCCAGAAGAATGACAGGTTATAAAAGACCTGATTTAATATTAAAAGATTTGGACAGACTCTATTCCATAATTCACAATCCCAGACGTCCTATTCAGATTATTTTTTCCGGAAAAGCACATCCTGCAGATACTCCTGGAAAACAGATAATTCAGAGAATTTTTAAAGTCTGTGAGGATCCAAAAAGCAGAGGAAGAATAGCCTTTGTTGAAGATTATAACGAAGAAGTTGCAAAATATCTGATAAGAGGCAGTGATATTTGGCTTAATAATCCGAGGCTTCCACTCGAGGCAAGCGGGACAAGCGGTATGAAAGCAGAAATTAATGGCAATGTTCATCTCTCAAGCCTTGATGGATGGTGGCCTGAAGGTTTTAACGGAAAAAACGGGTTTACAATAGGCGGTGAAATCAGTGATGATGAAAAAGATGCCCAGAGTATTTATGAAAATTTGGAACGAATTGCCAATCTTTATTATGACAGGGATGATTTAAATTATCCAAAAAAATGGATTCAGATAAAAAAGGAAGCTATAAAATCAGTTACTCCAAATTTCAGTGCAAGAAGAATGATGAAAGATTATTTAAATAAATTCTATCTTAAAATTTCATCAAATTTAAGGAGAGGAAAATGATTCAAATAAAAAAACAAAAAAATAAAGCATGGGTTAGTTTTTATTTTAATGGTGATGCCAATGAGGTTTATATTAAAGGAAGTTGGAATAACTGGGAAAAAGAACCTATGAAAAAGAAAAAAGACGGAAGTTTTTATATAAGAAAATCTCTTCCTCTTAATCAAACTTTTGAATTTGGGTATTTGGCAGATGGAAAATGGTATGCAGATGATAGTTGTGAGGTAGTTCCTACGCCTTTTAATTCAAAAAATTCTATTTTAAAGTTATAAGGGAGAAAGAATGAGAGAATATACAGCGGTTATTATGGCAGGGGGATTTGGGACTAGAATCCAACCACTTACCCATTCAACTCCAAAACCTATGCTTCCTATTACAAATATTCCGATGATGGAGCATATTTTAGAAAAACTTGTTGATGTCGGGATGCGGGAAGTTGTTATTTTGCTTTATTACAAACCTGGGGTTATTAAGAATCATTTTGGTGATGGGAGCAAATGGGGTGTGAAAATTAATTATGTCTTGCCTGATAGTGATTATGGGACAGCCGGGGCTGTAAAAAAGGCCGAGGAATTTCTAAAAAAACCTTTTTTAATAATAAGTGGGGATTTGGTAACAGATTTTGATTTAAAAAAAATTTTTGCTTTTCATGAAGAAAAACAATCAAAACTGACTATTACGCTAACTACTGTAAACAATCCGCTCCAGTTTGGAATAGTTATTGTAAATGAAGAAGGAGTTATAGAGCAGTTTTTAGAGAAACCTAGCTGGGGAGAAGTTTTTAGTGATACAATCAATACGGGTATTTATGTGATTGAGCCTGAAATACTTGATTTTATCCCTAAAAATTCTCCTTTCGATTTTTCAAAAGATCTGTTTCCTAAACTTATGGAAAAAGGAATTAAACTTTATGGATATACAGCAAAAGGATATTGGAGAGATGTGGGAAATCCCGATGCATACAGAGATGTGCATATTGATATCTTCAATGGAAAAGTTAAATACAATTATCCTGGAAAAAGAATCAGATATATAGATGGTGTTTTGCATTTGATGGGTGAAGCAAAAATTGATAAAAGTGTGGAAATTATAGGAGAAGTGGTGCTTGATGACGGGGTTGTTTTGGAAAAAGGGGTAAAACTTCAAAACTGCTCAATCGGAAAAAATACAAAAATAGGAATGAACTCTAAAATAAGGGATTCTGTAATTTGGGAAAATGTAAATATCGGTGAAAACTGTGTGTTTGATTACAGTGTCATTTGTAAAAATACTATTATTGAAAATGATGTTGTGGCTAAGAATGGGTGCGTAATAGCTGAGAATGTAAAGGTTGGAAAACTCACAAAAATTGAAAAAGATGTAACTATATGGCCTGATAAAGAAATAGAACCGGCTTCTATTGTTACAAGTAATGTAGTATTTGGTACAAAATATAAAAATGCCATTTTTCAAAACGGAATTGCAAGAGGAAAGGTAAATACGGAAATAAGCTGTGATATGGCCTGTAAGCTTGGTGAGGCTTTTGGCTCTTTACTTCCAAAAGGTGCAAAAGTAATGGTTGGAAGAGATGAAACAAGAAATGCGAGAATGTTAAAAAGAGCGTTTGTAGGAGGTTTGCTTTCCACAGGAATAGATGTTGTAGATTTAAAAGCGATTCCCCCTAGTATTTTAAGATTTAATATTAATGAAAATGAAGATATAAAAGCTGGGGTGTATTTTAGACTTGCGTTAAATAATCCTGGAAATATAGAGATCATAATTTTTAATGAATACGGACTTAGAATAAATTCTTCTATTTCAAAAGCGCTTGAGAAGAATTATTTTAATGAAAAATTTAGAAGAGTGGAATTTAATGAAGTTGGTGAAATTCATGATTTTGACGTAAATATTTTTGAATATATAAAAAAATATGAAAACAGAATAAAGGAGGTAATTGACCATCATATTATTAAAAATAATGAATTTAAAATAGTAGTTGATTTAATGTTTGGAATTACAAAAGAGATTTTTCCAAAAATTTTAAATGATATGAAAATAGAAAATATTATTTTAAATGCATATTCCGATGAAAATAGACTGCTTAATATTTATTCTTACAAAGAAAAAGCAAAAGAGGAAATCTCAAAAATTGTAACTTCTCTTAAATTTGATATGGGAGCTATGGTTTTCCCTCATGGTCAGAGGCTTAATTTAGTAACAGAAAAAGGGGAAGTGCTTGATAAAATAAAAGGGCTTGTAGCAATTTTGAATTTGATGAACATAGATGCAAAAGAAAATAATAAAAAATATAAAGTGTTTTTACCAATGTGGGCACCAGATTTTATGGACGAATATTTCAAATATTTAGAAATAAAAAGAGGAAGATATTCCAATTTTGATTATAAACAAATAAATGAATATGATTTAATTGCCACAATTGACGGAAATTTTGCGTTTACTGAATTTGCCCCTCATAGGGATGCTCTTTTTAGTTTACTTAAAATTATGGAACTTTTAACAAGACATAATTTAAAACTGAGTGAAATAGCAAAAATAAAAACTACTTTTTATTACAAAAAAGAAAAAATTGAGTGCCCTCAGTTTAAAAAAGGTAAAGTGATGAAAGAATTTTTAAATTTAGCAAAGACTAAAAAATACAAGAAAAACGGAGGTGTAAAATTATATGAAGAAGATAATAACTGGATTTTACTGCTTCCGGATGAAACAACTGAACATATAAATATTTATATTCAGGCTGAAAATGAAAAAATTGGTAAAACAATGTTAAAAAAATACACTGATTTAATAAAACAATGGATAGCTTGAATTTACTTTGGCATATGCATCAGCCTTTTTATTATTATAAAAGTAAAATTTATCTTCCGTGGGTTTTTTTGCATGCGATTAAAGATTATTATGATATGGCAAACATTGCAAGTAAATATAATGTAAAAGTCAGTTTTAATTTAACTCCTTCTCTTTTACTTCAGTTGGATGAAATTGATGAAAATAAAGATTATTTTTTATCTTTGCTTTTAAAAAAAAATTTGGAAAACAACGAAAAAGAATATGTTTTAAATATTATTAAAAGCGTTTATGTTGAAACAATGGTAAAGCCTTATAAGAAATTTTATTTTCTTTTTAACAAAAATAATTTAACCCAAAAAGACTTTAATGATTTAGAGGTTTTTTATCTTCTCTCCTGGTGCGGAGAGGAGCTTAAAAAAAGAAGATTTATACAAAATTATCTAAATAAAGAGAGTTTTACTTATGAAGAAAAAGAAGAACTTATTTTTTATCTTTTAGAATTTGTAAAAGGGATTATCCCTTTTTATAAAATATTGCAGGATATTGGAAAAATACAAATTACGACAAGCCCTTTTTCCCATCCGATACTGCCGCTTTTGTTTAATATGGAAAATGCAAAAAAGGCGAATCCTAAGGTAGTTTTGCCAAAAATTTATTTTCCCCTAAAAGATGATGCTTTTATGCATATAAAAAAAGCAAAAGAAATTTATAAAAAATTTTTTGGATTTTATCCTAAAGCTTTCTGGCCGGCAGAGGGTGGAATAAGTGAAGAAGTGATAGATGCTTTTAGGGATGAAGGTATCAATATTACATTCAGCGGGGATGATGTTTTAAAAAAAGTAGAAAGTGATATTTATTCCCCTTATGAATATAACGGGGTTAAACTGTTTTTCAGGGACAGGTATTTGAGCGATTTAATCGGATTTAATTATAAATATTTTGAAGTAGATGATGCTGTGAATCATTTCAAAAGGGAAATTGACAACAGACCGGGTAATATAACGGTTATTTTAGACGGGGAAAATGCGTGGGAATATTATAAGAATCCGTATCAGTTTTTGCATAAATTTTATGAAATGCTTGAGAGTAAAAATACAAAATTTTTTGATGAGGTTGAGAGTGTAAAAAAACTGAATAAAATAATTCCCGGAAGCTGGATAAACGGGGATTTTAACACCTGGGTGGGAGACGAGGAGAAAAACAGGGCTTGGGAGATGTTATTTTTATCAAAAAAAGAAATAACTGATGATGAAAATTATCTGTATGTTGAAGGTAGTGACTGGTTTTGGTGGTATGGAAGAGGACATGAAAGTGTTCAAAATGAAATATATGACGAAATTTTCAGAAATTATTTAATGGATGTTTTTAAAAAACATAAAAAGAAGATTCCAGCATTTTTAGTTATTAAAAATTTTCATAAAAAAACTTACTTTGTTCCGCAAAAATTTATTTTAACCCCAAGAATTGATGGAAAAACCAACTTTTTTGAATGGGTAGGAGCAGGGGAGATAAAAGAAAATTTCGGAGCGCTTGCAGGGAATATTCCAAAAATATATTATGCAATAGATGAAAAAAATTTATATCTTAGAATCGATGATTCAAAATATGAATTTAGGGAATTTAAAAATGTAAAAGGAGAAATAGTGGAGGCTGTGGGTGAAAGAAGAGAATTTTTAAGATTTACATTAAAAGGGGAAAATTTTGAGATGATACTTCCAAGCGAAATAATAAAACTTGAACTTAATGAAATTTATAAAAACTGGTTTGTATGATGCTTTTTGGAGTTCATTTACACCAGCCTGTGGATAATTTTGACTGGGTTATAGAAAAGGCGGTTAATGAGTGTTACGGTCCTTTTTTTGAAACTTTAAGTAAATATCCCGAATTTAAATTTGCTTTTCATTCAAGCGGTTGGATAATGGAAAAAATAAAAAATGATTACAGAGATGTTTTTGAAAGTATAAAAAAGTGTAATATTGAATTTTTTACAGGCGGCTATTATGAACCTGTTTTGGTTTCCATTCCAAGTGAGGACAGAATTTATCAGATACAAAAATTAAATAATTTTTTAAAAGAAAATTTTAATGCCGCCCCTTCTGGGCTTTGGCTGACTGAAAGAGTATGGGATGATGAAATTGTAAGTGATTTAAAAAGAGTTGGTGTTGAATACGTAATTGTGGATGATTATCATTTTTATGCAAGCGGATATAAAAAAATAAACGGATATTATTTAACGGGTATGTTTAAAAAAATTGCACTTTTTCCTATTTCTAAAGAGCTCCGTTATGCCATCCCTTTTAAAAAAGTTGGTGTTGCAATTAATCTTTTGAAAAATAATCTTGTAATGTTTGATGATATAGAGAAATTTGGGCTTTGGCCTGAGACAAAAAAAAGAGTTTATAAAGAAAAATGGCTTGAAGAGTTTGTTGAAAAAACGATTGACAAATCTATGCATTTTAGAGATTTTTATAAAAACAATAAACCTATTGCCTATGCTTTTATAGAAAATCTCTCATACGAAGAAATGACAGAATGGGTACTGGATGCCGAAGATATAATAAAACTGAAAAAAGAAAAACAAAACTGTCACTTTGCAAAAGGAAGTATCTGGAAGAGATTTTTTTATAAATATAAAGAAAGTAATTATCTTCATAAAAGAATGCTTGAGAGTATAAAGAATGAAAGTTATTATAAACTTCAGACAAATGATGTATACTGGCATGGAATTTTTGGCGGGCTTTATCTTCCAAATCTAAGAGATAACGCTTATAAATATCTGATTGAGTGTGATAATGGGATGGATGAATGTAAAGACATTGATTTTGACGGAAGTAAAGAAATAAAAAAAGTTTTTGAAAATTCCATTTTTGTTTTTAATTCTAGGGGTGAGCTTATTGAATTTGACAATAAAATTGAAAAAATCAATTATTTAAATACGATTAAAAGATATAAAGAATTTTACCATCTTCAAGATATTGAAAATAAAGAAAAAAAAGAAGTTAAAACAATTCATGAAATGGATATAAAAATAGATAAAAAAATTTATTTTGACGATTATTACAGATATTCTTTTGTTTTAAGAAAAAAAGATGAGGTGAATTTGGATAAACTTATAAAAAATGAAACTTCTTATTTAGAGTTAGAATATTATGTTAATTTTGAGAATGATAAAATTATTTTTAAAAATGAAAAAATTACAAAAATTTTTAAATTGAGTGATAAAAAAATTGAATACGAAATAAAAGGTGAAGCATTGCTTGAATTTAATTTTCATTTTTATGATTATGATGAAATAAAAGAGGGTGAATTTGAAGGAGATGGGTTTAAATTTCATGATTTAAGGCTGAAATTTGATAATACGAGATATTTTGTTTATTTAATAAAAACGTATAATCTTACGGAAAAGGGACTGCAGGAGACAATTCAGGGGGTAAGCATTGTAATAGAAAATCCTGGAAAAGGGGAAATTTGTTTTGAATAGTTTAAGATATGATTTATTAAGAGATGAATATGTAATAATAGCTCCAAACAGACTCCATAGGCCCGATATGGTTTATGAAATAAAAACAAAATATCCCAAAATTTGTCCTTTTTGTCCGGGAAATGAGAATATGAGCGAAAAAGAAATTTTAAGATTTAATGAATACGGAAAATGGGTTTTAAGGGTGGTACCAAATAAATTTAGAAGCCTTGCAATTGAAAATCCTTATTATTTTAAAGAATATGAGGCTGGAGCGTATGGAGCCCATGAAGTTATCATTGATACAAACAGGCATATTAAGTTTTTTGAATTTGAAAAAAAGGAATTTATAAATTTATTTAAGGCTATAAAACTTAGATATAATGATTTAAAAAATGATGTTAAATTAAAACATTTTATCTGTTTTAAAAATGAAGGTATAAAAGCGGGTGCCACCCAATCTCATCCCCATACCCAGATTTTGGCGCTTCCAATTATACCTATATTTAAAATAAAAGAATTTGATAGATACAGGGCATTTTTTGAAGAAAATGGAAAAACAATATTTAAAAAGTATTTGGAAATTGAAGATTTAGTGATTTTTGAAAATGATGAATTTACGGCTCTTTTGCCAAAGGCATCAAAGTTTGCTTTTGAAATTAGGATAATTAATAAAAAAGGTATTGATTTTAGTGAGGAAAAACTTGCCGAAGTGTTTGAATTTTTAAAAATTATGCCAAAAATTATTGGCGAATTTGATTTTAATATTATTTTTAATTTTCCACCTTTAGGGGAAAATGGTGAATGGTTTAATTTTAATATTGAATTTATACCAAGACTTTTTGGTATAGCGGGCGGCGAATTTGGAGGTATTTATACAAACGTAGTGGCACCGGAGATGGCAAAAAAGGCTTTTGATGATTTTGGCAATTGATATCGGCGGGACATTTTTCAGATATAAATTCGGTGATGTTTTTGAAATTAAAAAGACAAAAAATATTGATATAATAGATGAAATTTTAAAATTAATAAAAACTTTTAAACCTGAGAGGCTTGGAATTTCATTTGCAGGGCAGGTATTTGATGGAAAAATTTTATCTTCTCCAAATATTAAGGTTAAAGAAATAGATTTAAAAAAATTAATAAAAATCCCGTTTATTTTGGAAAATGATTTAAACTGTGCAGCAGTGGCTGAGAGCAGATATTATAACTGTGATTTTTTGGTGGCTTTATATTCAGGTACAGGGCTTGGTGCGGGGATTGTTGAAAATGGAAAACTACTTAGGGGATATATGAATTTAGCGGGAGAAATTGGACATATTCCTTATAAAGAAACTCCGTTTGTCTGCGGGTGCGGGAAAAATGACTGTCTTGAGTTTTTTGCAAGTTCCAAGGTTGAAAAGGTTGGGACATTTGAAGATTATAAAGAGGCTTTAAGTAAAGCTGTCGGAACTGTGGCTGCTTTGTTTAACCCTCAAATTATAGTATTAGGCGGGGGATATTATCTGCATCACAGGTTTGAAATAGACCAAAAATATATCCCAAATTTTGATAAATTAAAAATAAAAGTTACAAAATTAAAAGATGCTTCGCTTAGTGGGGCTGAAATTTTAGTAAAGGAAGAGTTATGAATATAATGTTTGCAAGCAGTGAGGTTGCACCATTTGCAAAAACAGGGGGACTTGCAGATGTAAGCGCGGCTTTGCCTAAGGCTTTAAGTAAATTAGGGCATAATGTAAAAATTATAATGCCAAGATACTATAACATAAACCCTGCAAATTTAGAAAAACTTCCATTTAGTATAGGAGTGCCCATAGGAGGGCTTGGAACTTTGTGGGCGGGGGTTTATAAAAGTTATCTGCCGGGAAGCAGGGTTGAAGTTTATTTTATAGATTATGAGGAGTTTTTTGGAAGAAGCGGAATTTATGCCGATGAAAACGGTTATTCTTATGTGGATAATGATAAAAGATTTATATTTTTTACAATTGCCGTTTTTGAACTTGCTTTAGCACTGAAATTTGATGTGGATATTTTTCATTTTAACGACTGGCAAACAGCTGCAGGTACAGCCTTACTTAAATACAGATACAACTGGCTTTTTCCTAAATCAAAAAGTGTTTTGACAATCCATAATCTTGAACATCAGGGGGTATTTAGCAAAGATGCGTTTAATTATTTGATGATTGACTGGAGTCATTTTAATTTATATGAATTTGAGGCAATGGGACTTACAAATCTGTTAAAAGGAGGAATTGCGGCTGCAGATAAAATTACAACCGTATCACCCACATATGCAAAAGAGATTCAAACGCCTGAATTTGGATTTGGACTGCAGGAGCATATAAAAGCCCATTCATATAAACTTGTTGGAATTTTAAACGGGGTTGATTATGATGAATGGAATCCGAAAACGGATAAGTTAATTCCTTTTAATTATGATGTTGAAAATATTGAAATAAAGAGAAAAAATAAACTAATCCTGCAGGAGAGAATGGGACTGGAAAAAAACGAAAGAAAATGTTTAATAGGACTTGTGAGCCGCTTTGCAAAACAAAAGGGGATAGAACTGATTGCCGCATCAATGGTGGGGTTACTTCATTTGAATGCCGATTTTGTTTTCCTTGGAAGTGGCGAAAAGTGGGCGGAGGGATTTTTTAGCGATATATCTTCAAGATATGCGAATTTCAGGGTTTATGTAGGATACAACAATGAACTTGCCCATTTAATAGAAGCCGGAAGCGATATCTTTTTAATGCCAAGTATGTTTGAACCGTGCGGACTTAATCAGATGTATTCCCTGCGTTACGGAACACCTCCAATTGTTAGGGCAGTAGGTGGATTAAATGATACAGTTGAAAATTATAATCCTTTCACAAAAGATGGAACAGGGTTTAAATTTTACGACCCGACCCGTGAGGCGTTAATCAATACGACAAAATGGGCGGTTGATAGTTATTATAAAGATGAGGGATATAAGATAATTCAAAAAAGAGGAATGCAAAAAAGATTTTCCTGGGAGAGGAGTGCAAAAGAGTATGAAAAAATTTATAAAGAGCTGGTATGAAAGGGTTTGATTTATATCTTTTTAAAGAGGGGACTCACAGATATCTTTATAAACATCTTGGAAGTTTTATAAAGAAAAACGGGGTGTTTTTCAGGGTTTGGGCTCCTCATGCAAAAAGTGTAAGTGTAATTGGGGATTTTAACAATTGGAACAGAAATGCCAATCCTTTAATTAAAAACGGTGAATTTTGGGAAGGATTTGTTGAGGGGGCTAGAAAAGGTGATAAATACAAATATTTTATAATCGGCGCTTACAATCAGGAGATGGAAAAAATAGACCCTTTTGCCAGATATTTTGAAAAGCCTCCAAAATCTGCAAGTATAATTTGGGAAGATGATTATAGATTTTCTGATGAATTGTGGCTTAAAAAAAGAAATCAAAATTTTGATAAGCCTTTTAGCATTTATGAAGTTCATCTTGGAAGCTGGAATAAAAAATATGAAAATTATGTTGATTTGGCAGAGGCTCTGAGTAGATACATTAAAAAAATGGGTTTTACTCATATAGAAATAATGCCAATTACCGAATATCCGTTTGACGGGTCGTGGGGATATCAGGCTGTTGGTTATTTTGCACCGACTGCTAGATATGGAAGACCGGAGGAATTTAAAAAATTTGTTGATATTATGCATCAAAATAATATTGGGGTTATACTTGACTGGGTACCAAGCCATTTTGCGGTTGACGGGCACGGGCTTATTACTTACGACGGTACTGCCCTGTATGAACATCCTTCACCTCTTAAGGGATATCATCCTGAATGGAAAAGCCATATTTTTGATTATGAAAAAGGTGAGGTGAGGTCATTTTTAATAAGCTCGGCAATTTACTGGCTGAAAGAATTTCATATAGACGCAATCAGGGTTGATGCCGTGGCTTCTATGATTTATCTTGATTATGCAAGGGATGAATGGATACCAAACAAATATGGAGGCAGGGAAAATCTTGAAGCCATTAAATTTTTAAAAGATTTAAACAAAGCGTGCTTCAAAGAAGTAAGCGGCATTACAATGATAGCTGAAGAATCAACCGCATATCCGGCTGTTACAAAACCGGAAGGGCTTGGTTTTGGATATAAATGGAATATGGGTTGGATGAACGATACGCTTAAATATTTTGAGTATGACCCGGTTTTCAGGCAGTATCATCACCACGAGCTTGCTTTTTCTTTTAAATATATGTACAGCGAAAATTATATCCTGCCGCTTTCTCACGATGAAGTGGTTCACGGTAAAAAATCGTTAATTGGTAAAATGCCAGGAAACTATGAAGAAAAATTTGCAAATTTAAGGACACTTTTTGCTTACATGTATGCACATCCCGGTAAAAAGCTTCTATTTATGGGGGGAGAAATTGCCCAGTTTAAAGAGTGGGCTTATAAAGAAAGTATTGAATGGTTTTTATTAGATTATGAAAAACACAAAGGTGTTCAGAATTTAGTAAAAAAGCTCAATAATATTTATAAAAAAGAAAAAGCGCTTTGGCTTGACTGTAACTCGGAAGGATTTGAATGGATAAACGAACTTGATTATCAAAGAAATGTGATTTCATTCATAAGAAAAAATGAAAATGAAAAAATTATAATCATCTGTAATTTTTCAGGTGCTAAATATGAAAATTATTTAATAGGCGCTCCTGAAGGGGAATACAAGGAAATTTTAAATTCTCAAAATAAAAAATTCGGAGGCTTTTTGTCTGATAGGGGAAAAATTTATAAAACACAAAAGAAAGAATGCTGCGGCAGGGATTATTCAATAACACTAGATTTATATCCATTCAGTGTGATTTATCTTAAAAAATTTTAATATAATTTAAAAAAAGGAGAAACAGTGGATATCAGGCATATTTTCAGGGAATATGACATAAGAGGAATTTTTGAGAAGGATTTAAACGAAAAAGTTGTTAAATTAATCGGATATTTTTTAGGGGAAAAAATAAAAGGTGAATATGTATTGGTAAGTTTTGATGCAAGGACTCACTCTCCAATTCTTAAAGACTGGCTGGTTAGCGGACTTAACAAAGCTGGTAAAAAAGTAATAAATGCTGGAATGCTTCCGACCGGAGTTAATTATTTTGGAAATTTTGTGCCTTTATGTCTTGAAGGCAAAGGAAAAGTAAATGTAGGTGGAAGTGTTCAAATAACCGGTTCGCACAATCCTCCTGAATACAACGGATTTAAAATAACTATTGATAAAAAACCTTTTTTTGGAAAAGATATTTATTCTCTTGGAGATGAAATTATTAAAAATATTGATTTGGAAATTGAAAATAATACTGAAGCAATTGAATATAATTTAAAAGAAGATTATGTAAATTATATTGTAAATCAGTTTTCTCATCTTAAAAATATGGAATTAAATGCAGTGTTTGATTGTGGAAACGGGGTTGCCGGGGTAGTTCTTAAGGATATTTTAGAAAAACTTAAAATTCAAAATTACGAAATTTTATTTGAAGAGCCGGACGGAACATTTCCAAACCATCATCCAGACCCTACTATTGAAAAGAATTTAAAATGGGTGAGTGTTGCTATTAAAAACGGAAGGGATTACGGTTTCGCTTATGACGGGGATGCTGACAGAATTGCATTTTTGGATAAAAAATATAACTATAAAGGTGATATTTTACTTTACTTTTTTGCAAAAAATATGAAAAATCCTTGTGTTATAAGCGAAGTAAAAGCTTCTCAGATTGTTTATGATGCAATAGATAAATTTGGAAAAGCCATAATGTATAAAACAGGACACAGCAACCTAAAAACTCTTCTTTATGAGAAAAACTGTGATATGGCGGCGGAAGTCAGCGGGCATATTTTCTTTAACGACAGATACTTCGGGGTGGATGATGCAATTTATGTAACGTTTAGAATAATGGAACTTATTGATAAAGGCTTTGATTTTGCGGGAGAATATGAAAAATTGCCAAAAGTTTATAATACAGATGAAATAAAAATAAAAACAACAGAAGATAAAAAATTTAGAATCATTGAAAATATTAAAAAATATTTAGAAGAAAATAAAGGTAAACTAAATATAAAAAAAATAATTGATATTGACGGCGTGAGAGTTGTTTTTGAAAACGGATGGGGGCTAGTGAGAGCCAGTAACACTACTCCTGTGCTTGTTACAAGATTTGAAGCAAATTCTAAAGAAGCATTGGAAAAAATAGAAAAGACAATGAAAGAAATAATTAATAAATTTCTATAATGATATAATTTCAAAAAAAAAGGAAGTTAATGAGAGCATTACTCAGCGTATCTGATAAAACTGGAATTGTGGATTTTGCAAAAAACCTTGAAAATCTTGGATTTGAAATAATTTCAACCGGCGGGACAAGAAGAGTTTTGGAAGAAAATGGAATTAAAGTTATTGATATAAGTGAAATTACAAAATTTCCTGAATGTTTTGGTGGAAGGGTTAAAACTTTAAATCCTTATGTGCATGGAGGAATACTATATAGAAGCGGGATAGATGATGAAGAGGCTAAAAAACTTGGGATTGAAAGAATTGATTTAGTATGCGTTAATCTTTATCCATTTAAAGAGACAATTGAAAGAACTGACGATTTTGATGAGATAATTGAAAATATTGATATCGGCGGTCCTACAATGGTTAGAAGTGCGGCTAAAAACTTTAAAGATGTAATTATTGTAACCGACCCAAATGATTATGACAAAGTAATTGACGCACTTAAAAACAATAAAAACACTCTTGAATTCAGACGTGAACTTATGATTAAGGCTTTTGAACATACTGCAGCATATGACAGTATGATTGCAAATTATATGAATGAAAGATTTAACGGCGGATTTGGAGATAAAAGATTTATAGTAGGGAAAAAAGTATTTAATACCCGTTATGGGGAAAATCCTCATCAAAGAGGTGCGTTATATGAATTTGAAGATTTTTACAATAATTTAAATATTTTAAAGGGTGAGCCGAGTTTTAACAACTTAACTGATATAAACGGGGCTGTAAAAATCGCCGTTTCTCTTGGAGAAGGTGCAATAAGTATTATTAAACACGCAAATCCTTGCGGTGCTGCAAAAAAAGATGATTTAGTTACAACCTGGCAAAAAGCGCTTGAATGTGACCCGATTAGTGCATACGGGGGAGTGGTAGCAGTTAACGGAATTGTTGATAAAGAGTTGGCAGAGGAGATTAATAAAATTTTTGTTGAGGTTTTAATTGCTGGAAAAATTACTGATGAAGCGGTGAAAGTATTTGAGAAGAAAAAAAGAATTAAATTATTTGATTTAGGAAAACCTCATTTGGAAATTCCAGGTGATGTTTGGGATTTTAAACATATTGAGGGCGGATTTGTATTCCAAGATGCCGACAGGGTGGAAGATGATGAAGTTGCAAATGCTAAATGTGTAACTGAAAAATGTATTGATGATAAAAGAGATTTGGAAATGGCCTGGAAAATAGCGGCTTTAACTAAATCAAACTGTGTTGTATTTGTAAAAGATTCTCAAATGGTGGCAATCGGTATGGGAATGACAAGCAGGGTTGATGCAACCCGTTGTGCGGTTGAAAAAGCTAAATCATTGGGACTAAATATTGAAGGGGCATCACTTGCAAGCGAAGCATTTTTTCCGTTTAGAGACAGCGTGGATTATGCCGCAAGTGTCGGAGTTAAAGCAATAATTCAACCTGGCGGAAGTATCAGGGATGATGAAGTAATAGAAGCGGCAAATGAACACGGCATCGCAATGTATTTTACAGGAAAAAGACACTTTTTACATTAATAAATTAAAAGCAACTTTTTTGTTGCTTTTATAAGTTTATACTGATTTTTGTTATAAAATATCCGCCAATTAAAAGCCAGATAAATAAAATTCCCGCTAAATAGATTGGTTTTAATCCCACACCTTTAAATTTATTTATATTTGTCTCCATTCCCAAAGCCGTCATTGCCATAGTCAGGGCAAATGTATCAAGTGTATTTATTGTATTTACAATTTTTAATGGAAGTAAATTTAGTGAATTGAATCCGGCTACTACAATAAACCATATGGCAAACCAGGGAATTGCAATTTTTGTTTTTTTATTAGAAATTTTGTTTTTTGCTGTTTTTGCGAGAAAAATTCCTAAAATGATTAAAAAAGGCGAAATCAGCATAACCCTTATCATTTTAACAATAACAGCCTCTTTTGCAACTTCAGCTGAAATGGCACTTCCGGCACCTACCACATGGGCCACTTCGTGGATTGTTGAACCTATATATATTCCCATCTCTTTTGGAGTAAAATCTAAAATTCCGCTTTTGTAAAGAATCGGGTATAAAAACATAGCTGTTGTTCCAAAAATTACTACAGTAGCCACTGCTATTGCACTTTTATAAGCTTCCGCCTTTACAACCGGTTCAGTTGCCAAAACTGCTGCGGCACCGCATATTGAACTTCCGGCACTTGTTAAAATTGTTGTGTCCCTGTCAAGCTTTAATATTTTAGTACCTATAATATATCCTATAATAAATGTAAAAGTTACAATCATTGTTGAAGCAAAAATTCCGGGAATTCCTACTGCTGCTATATTTTGAAAAGTAATTCTGAATCCGTAAAATATGATAGCACCCCTAAGAAGGGTTTTAGTGGAAAATATAATTCCGGGGTTCCATTCTTCCGGCAGGTGACCTCTCAGGGTGTTTGCATAAAAAGCTCCTATTATAATACCGATAATCAGAGGAGATAACCCTAATTTTTTAAAAAAACTAAAACTTGCAATATACCAAGCTGCAGTTGCAAACAAAGCAACAAATAAAATCCCGTTTAATGTATGTGGAAGCTGTTCTTTTTTAAACATATTCTCTCCTTTTTTTGTGGCATTATATTTATAAATTTTTAATTTAAAAAATTAAAAAAATTTGTTAAAATAATTAAAAAAATTAATGGATTTAAATGACTCTTAAAGAACTTCAGATATTTTATAAATTAAGTAAATTAAATTCTCCAAGCATTGTGGCAAAAAAGTTGAATCTCTCTCAGGGAGCGGTTTCGCTTGCTCTTAAATCTTTGGAAAAGGATTTGGGGGTAAAACTGTTTGATAGGATAGGAAAAAAACTTGTTTTAAATGAATACGGAAGAATTTTTAAAGCAAAAACATATAACAATTATTTAGAACTGATGGATGCCAGGAATTTGTTTAAAGAAAACAGATTAATGGGGGAGCTGCAAATATTAGCGAGTAAAACGATAGGAAGTTTTATATTGCCGAATATAATTTTTGAATTTAAACAAAAATATCCTGATATAAAAGTAGTTAAACAGAATGAAAATTCAGAATATATTGTAAATTCAATAATGAATGGGAAAATTGATTTTGGTTTCATTGAAAGTGAGATTGAGAAAAATGAAATTGTCAAAGAAAAAATAGGGGAAGATAAATTAATTATTGTAAGCAGTGATAATAATTTGAAGAAAAAGTATTTTATAGATGAACTTTTTAATAAAAAATGGATTTTAAGAGAAACTGGTTCCGGGACGAGAGAGATGTTTTTAAATGCAATAAAAGGGATAGATTTGCCTATTTCTTATGAGACAAATTCTATAAGTGAAATAAAGATTCTTTTGAAAAATCCTGACACTATTACATGTATTTCCGAATATGCTGTAAAAGATGAGCTTAAAAAAAAGGAATTATTTGAAATTGAAGTTAAAAATTTATATTTAAAAAGGAATCTTTATCTTGTTTATCACAAAAATAAAATAAAAACTAAAATTTTTGAAAAATTCACTGAATTTGTAAAAAAGAAATTAGATAATTAAATTTTTATTATCAAAATATTTGTGAAGCTCTAAAAAGTAAATATAAAAATTTTCTGCTTTTATTAAATTTTTTTTATTAAAATCTAATATGTTTACAGGCTTAGGAGAGATATTTGCAAATGAGAGTATACATAAATTATTTTGAATGAACATTTTAAACGGACCTATATCATTATAAATTTTTATTAAATTATCCATAAAATTATGATTAAAAATCATCCTGCCTTCAATCTGATCTGGTCCGTAAACATCAAAAATCTGTTCAAATTCGGGATAGTCCAGTTTAATTCTTTCATCATCATAAAAAATAGGCAAAATATCGCTTAAATGAAAAGTATTTGGAGTTAATAAATAGCGGTTTTTTGCATTGTAAAAAAATTTACATACATAAATTGTTCCTGAAAATACTGTTTTTTCTGTTTTTTTAATATTTCCGTCATCATCTTTTTCTTCTATTTCTTTCGTAGTCTCAACATAAGAAAATTCGTAATTTTCTCCTTTTGTATAATCCCATCCGTCATATTTATCATAATCCGTATTTTCAATTAATGAATAATAGGCTTTGTCAATAACTTTTTTTGGAAAATAAACTGCCTTATGTTTTTTTGCAATATTTTTAAAAATGTAATCTAAAAATTCATCAAAATTTTTTCTGATTATTATTATATTTATTATTAAAAATAAATCTATAATACCTATAACCATAAAGAAAAATATATTATTTAAGTTGTATTTTTCAAATATCAAAAACATAGCAAAATTAAAAATTATAAAAAAAGAAAAAAATAAAAAAAATCTGAATTTTAAAAGTTTTAATTCTTCTATCAAAATTCAACTTTTATATTTTCTTTTTGATTTTCAGGAATTTCAAATACCTCTTTTTTTGTTAAATGCATTATTGATGCAATTATATTTGTCGGAAACATTTCTATTGCATTATTATAATCGGTTACAGCCTGGTTATATGCCCTTCTTGCAGCTGCAATTTCACTTTCAATCATTGTTAATGTGTCCTGAAGCTGTAAAAAATTTTGATTTGCTTTAAGTTCCGGATAATTTTCCACATTTACTAAAATCTTATCAAGAAGTGAGCTTATTTTATTTTCCATTTCAGCTTTTTGCTCTAAATTTTGAGTTTTCATTGCTTCGCTTCTAAGACGCGTAATTTCTTCTAAAACCTCTTTTTCGTGTTTCATGTAACCTTTTACACTCTCAACTAAATTTGGAATTAGGTTATATCTTTTTTTAAGAAGTGCGTTTATACTTCCTTCAACGTTCTCTATTTGATTTTTTCTTGCAATTAGTGAATTATACATCAGAATTATTAGTATAATTACAAAAACTACAATTCCAATTATCATATAAGCTTGATTCATCTTTTCCCTTTTTTTAAAAATTATAGCAAATTTAACAATATTGTTTTTTTTAGAAAATTATTTTGGAATTTTTGAATTTTAACGATACAGAAATAAAATTTTCAAGAATTAGATTTTTTTAAAATTCTTGAAAAATAGTAATGCTTATTATAAAAAGTTTTTTTTATTAGTTGTTTTTTTATAAGGTTTTCAACATCTTTCCATGAAGCATTGGATTTTTGTAAAAATTTTTCAAGAGCGTCTTCTCTTATAGGATGGACTGAAGTAATAGCAAGCAAATCTTTTTCAAAATCATTTGTATAAGTAAAATTATTGCCTTCGTATTGAACCAAAAGTTCGGTATTTAACCCGTAACTATTAAAAATCAAGTAAGCTCTGTTTATATCTTCATCATCTGGAATTTGGATATTATTCTCAGCAGGCGGTCGGATGGGAATTGAAATATAAGCTTTATTAGGATTTAGAGTTTTTATAAATTCGGCTGTTTTTTTAAGTGATTCTTCATCGTCATTTATGTTTTTTACAAGCATTGTTTCGGTATTTAATAACCCTTTGTATTTTTTTGAAAAATCAATGTATCCTTTTTTAATATCTTCAAAATTTAGTTTTCCATGAGGTCTATCTATCTTTTTCCAGACAGATTTAACAGCTGAGTCTACTTTTAAACTGATCCACTCAAATTGCATTAAATCGTTTTGCACATCTTCCCTGTACATTAAAGAGCCGTTGGTTATTATTGCAAGTTTAATGTTAAATTCTTTTAAAAGATTTGCTTCTTTTGCCAAATTTATATCCAAAGTTGATTCTCCATCCGGAACAAACGCAACATAATCGATTTTTTCGTTTTTTTCTTTTAAAGAAGAAATTCTTTTTTTTGCGCTTAAATAAATATCTTCCGGATTATAAAAAGATTTTCTTTCAATACTCATTTTTAAAGTGTTTCCGAGTTGGCAGTAAATACAGGCGTATGAACATACTTTTGCCGGAATATTGTTTATTCCGAGGCTTCTTCCGAGTCTTCTTGAAGGAACTGGTCCGTAAGTTAGTTTATCTATATCCATTTTTTTGCCTTATAATTTTTGATGGTTAATTATATCACACAGTAATTAACATAGTATAATTCTGAAACTCAAATTTAAAGGGAATTTATGTTACAGCCGATAATAGACCATCAAAAAGAGGTTAAAGAAATTTATAAAAAAATGAAATTTTTAAGGGATAATTTTAATATGCAAAACCCGGATGCTTTTTATGAAGAACTTTTGGATCTCATTAAAGAAATAAGAAAAGAATTGGATTATCATTTTAATCTGCAGTTTTATTCAGTAACAAATGAAAAAGCTAAAAAATTTGTTATGGAAAATAAACTGGTCAGGGATATGCTTTTTAGAATGCTTGATTTCATTAAAGCAAAATGCGTTGAAAAATCTATGGATGCATTTTTGAAATTTGATGATTTTGAAGAGATTTTAAGGGCTTATTTTAAAAAAGAAAAAGGGCTTTTTATTCAGGAATTGAAATCTGTTTTGAATGAAGAGGAATTAAAAGAGATTGAAGAAAATTTGCAAAAATTGATTTAATATGATAAATTAAGCCAAAAAGGAGTTAGAATGGATTTTTTTGATGAGAATAAATCACCAAAAGACAAATTTTTTGAAATTGTTTTTAATGCAAACAGAAATTTGGTAATAGAAGAACTTGAAGAATTAATTAAAAGAATGGCGGCACTTGAAATACTGGCTGAAGAGTGTTTTGGTGATGAGGTAGATCAAAAAATAAATGAAATTATTTTTAATAAATTAGACGAACTTGAAGAAACGGAAACTGATTTATATATAGATACAATGGCTAAAATTCTTACAAAAAATGAATAAATTTTTTTTGTTTTTCCTGCCTTTTTTGCTTCTTGCAGTACCGATTAGATTTCCTTATACCGTTAAACTAAAAAAAGATGAGCTTTTTAAAATGGATGTTTATTATTTAAACAGGGTTTATCCGTTTGAAATGAGAAGGACTCTTTTTATTAATGATGTAATTACCGTGCTTTATAAGTATGATAATTTTCCAAGGCAGGTGGAACTTCAAAAAAAGTTTTCACAGGACGCATTTAAAGTGCCTGTTGCTTTAATTCCTGAAAATTATCCTTATTTTTATATTAAATTTGATGATTTTAATGGTAAAATTGCAACATTCACAATATATTTGTTTAACGGTAAAAAAGTAAGAGCCAATTTAAAGGAATAAAATGTATTTTGATATTTTAGATGATATGTTTAAAGATTTTGAGGAATACAAAGATATTCAAAAAGGAAAAGGTGTTAGGGGAAAATTAATAACTATTATAAATCCTGATGCCCAGAAACTTGCAGCTGTAGTTGAGGCTATACATTTAGCAAGCCTTTTGCATGATGATGTAATTGACGAAGCAGATATGAGACGCGGGGTAAAATCCATAAATGCAAAATACGGGGAATTTACCGCTGTTATGCTAGGTGATATTATTTATTCAAGAGCTTTTTATGAACTGACGGATTTTGGGGAGAAGATAGCAAAAACTGTTTCAAATGCCGTTTATCTTCTCTCTCAGGGAGAGCTTGAAGATGTAAAACTATCAAGTAATATAAATCTTGATAAAAACAAATATATGCAGATGATTTATAAAAAAACCGCTTCTTTAATAGAAGCGGCGTGCAGAGCAGCCGCACTCTCAAAAGGATATGATGAAAATGATTTTGGACTTTATGGCAAAAATATAGGCTTGGCTTTTCAGATAGTTGATGATGTTTTGGATATTACCCAGGATGAAAAAACACTCGGTAAACCCAATATGCATGATTTTAAAGAAGGCAAAACAACCCTTCCTTATATTTATCTGTTTGAAAAACTGGATAATAAAGACAGAGAAAAATTAAAATCACTTTTTAAAAAAGATTTGAGTGTAGATGAAAAAAACTGGATAAAAGAAAAAATGCAAGAAGAGATGGTTATAGAAAAATGTTTATTGGAAGCTAAAAATTTGGTTGACGGGGCTAAAAAAGCCATCGAAAAATATAATATAAAAGATTTGGAATTAATAGCGGATAAAATTGTAAACAGGTCTAAATAATTTCTTTTAGTAATTTTTCATAAGCCCTGCTTACAGGACTTTTGGGATATTTTTCCACTACACTCATTCTCTCAAACGGCATTGCTTCTATTTTTTCATCTTTTGGAATGTAAGTTTTTAGGTATTGTGATTTTGGTAGTTTTAAAACGCATTTGATTATTTCTTTATGTGTAGGTTTATTTTCATATCCGTTTACAAATAATTTTATATTTTTATTTAAATTTTCTTTTAAAAGTTGATTATAAGTTCTAAGCGATAATATATTTGGTAACACTGGTACTATTACAATATCGGAATATTTTACAATATCTTTTGTAAGGGGGCTTAATACCGCCGGTGCGTCAATTATTATTATGTCATATAAACTTTTTAAATCCTGTAAAATTGTTTTAATTGAATTTTTATATCTCTCAAGTGAAGTATCAGCCGGAATTATGTCAATATTTGGATATTTTGTATTTTTGATTATTTTTTCAATAGATTTTTTAAAAATTTTTCTTTTTTTAGGATTCTTATTGAAAAAATAACTGCTAGCACCCTGAATATCCAAATCCCAAAGTAAGACTTTATTATTCTTTGCGGCAGTAAATGTGAGATTGATAGATGTGGTTGTTTTTCCTACGCCCCCTTTTATATTGTAAATGGCAATTATCAAAAAATCTCCTTTTTAACTTCAGCTTTACTTGGTATAATATCAAAAATTGCTGGGGGTTGTAAATGCAAGAAATCAATATAAATGAAATAAGAAATCCTGAGTATGTGTTAGTTGGTAATAAAAAGATGAGATTGGATGATCTTATTAATGATTATGTTGAATTAAAAAGATCTAATAAAAAGGCGTTAAAAAAATATCTTCAAGAACAGGAACTTAAACCTTATCAGGCTGAACTCATTAAACTGCAGACATATTTAGAGAAAAAAAATTTAAGAATGATAGTTTTATTTGAAGGCCGTGATGCTGCGGGAAAAGGCGGGACAATCAGAAGAATTGTCAGATATATGAATGAAAAGCATTACAGGGTTGTGGCACTCGGGAAACCCAGTGATGTGCAAAAGACACAGTGGTATTTTCAAAGATATGTAGAACAGTTTCCAAGAGGTGGGGAAATGGTTTTGTTTGATAGGAGCTGGTATAACAGGGCTATGGTAGAGCCTGTTTTTGGATTTTGTACAAAAGAGGAGTATGAAATTTTTATGCAGGAATGTCCTATGTTTGAAAAATCTCTTGTAATGGAGGGGACTATTTTAGTAAAAATATATCTTTCAATCTCAAAAGAAGAGCAGGCCAAAAGGTTCGAAAAAAGAAGAAGAGACCCTCTTAGACAATGGAAACTTAGCGAAATTGATTTGCAGGCTCAGGATAAATGGGATGAATTTACTGAAATGAAATATAAAATGTTAAAAGCTACCCATACCCATTATGCACCGTGGACTGTTATCAGAAGTGATAATAAACATCTTGCAAGACTTAACGCTATGAAAGTGATTTTAAATGCTGTTGATTATGATGATAGAAATAAAGAACTTAATTATGTTCCTGATGAAGGAATAGTGGTAAGCGGGGCTAGGGAAATTGAAATAATGGAAGCGGACAGAATTAGAAGTGGAAAATTCGTTAGTTAATGGATAATTGATAATGGAAAATGGATAATGAAGGAGTGAAAATGGATTATAACGTGGCAAAAGAGAAATTTGAGAGACTTTTTAAAAATGAAATGAGCGAGGATGAGGCTAAAAATTTCTTGGTTGAACTGTACAAAAAAGGTGAAGAAGCCAGTGAAATAGCAGCTGCAGCCGATGTGATGCGGGCTCATTCCATTAAACTTCCTGTAAGTGAAGATTTGAGGGAAAAATTAATTGACATAGTAGGAACCGGAGGGGATAAATCAAACAGTTTCAATATCTCTTCAACCACAGCTCTTTTAATATCATCTATTGGCAGTTTCGTGGCGAAACACGGAAACAGAAGCATTACAAGTAAATCCGGAAGTGCGGATATGTTGGAAGCGCTTGGTATAAATCTTAATTTAAGCCCCCAAAATCAGGTAAAAATGTTAGAAGAGGTTGGTTTTACCTTTATTTTTGCAATCAATCACCACCCTGCAATGAAACATATCATGCCTATCAGAAAAAGTCTGCCTCACAGGACAATTTTTAATATTTTGGGTCCTCTTACAAATCCTGCCGGGGCAAAAAAATATCTTTTGGGGGTGTTTTCTCCCGATTTTGTAGAAAAAATAGCTGCGGCTCTTACTTTAATGGATATAAATTCAGCAATGGTGGTAAGTTCTCTTGACGGGATGGATGAAATATCAATTGCTGCACCGACTAAAGCCGTTTATTATAACGGGGTAAGGCTTGAAGATTTAACTATCAGGCCTGAGAGCTTTGGGATTAGGGGAAATAAAGAGGATTTAATCGGGGGAGATGCAAAGCAAAACGCTAAAATCACAAGAGGAATTTTAGAGGGAGTTATTAAAGGGCCTAAAAGAGATGCGGTTTTATTAAATGCAGCTGCTGCACTTTTTGTTGATGGAAAAGTTAATTCAGTTGAAGAAGGTATAAAAGTTGCCGCTGAAGCGATAGACAGTGGCAAAGCTATAAAACATCTTGAAAAAATTATAAAGCTCAGTAATAAACTTAGTGAAAAGTGAAAAATGAAAAGTGAAAAATTTGAGGTAAAAAGTATTGAAGATTTAAAAAAAATTATAGATTGTATAAAAAATTCCGGCAAAAATATTATTATTTTAAGCGGGACACTTGGAAGTGGTAAAACAACGCTGGTTAAGGAATTTGTAAAAAGTTTGGGAATTAAACAAGATGCTACATCCCCAACCTTTGCCATTCAAAATATTTATGATAATAAAGTATTTCACTATGATTTGTATAATAAGGGAATTAGTGAATTTTTGGCTTTGGGACTTTTGGAAGAGTTTGAAAAAGAAGGATATCATTTTATAGAATGGGGAGAAGATTTAATTCCCGTTTTGGAAAATTACGGATTTGATTATCTTATAATAAAAATAAAAATAGACGGAAATAAAAGGTTTTATGAATGTCAAAACTTATAGCAAAGGATTTAAAAAAATCATTTAAAAAAACTTTGATAATAAAAGGTGTAAGTCTTGAAGCAAAAAGAGGGGAAATTGTAGGACTGCTCGGTCCAAACGGGGCTGGGAAAACTACTACTTTTTATTTAATTTGCGGACTTTTAAAGCCTGATAGTGGTAAAGTTATTTTTGAAAATAATGATATTACAAAACTCCCGCTTTACAAAAAAGCAAGACTGGGAATTGGTTATCTGCCGCAGGAAAGTTCTATTTTTAGGGATTTAAGTGTAGAGGATAATTTATATATTGTTGCAGAAGAATATTATAAAAACGATAAAAAAAATAAAATTGTAGAAGATTTGCTTGAAAAATTTAATATAGAACCAATTAGGAAAAGAAAAGGTATTAATCTAAGCGGGGGAGAAAGACGTAGGGTTGAAATAGCCAGGGCGCTTGTTGTAAAACCCAAATTTTTGTTTTTAGATGAGCCTTTTGCTGGGGTTGATCCTGTAAATGTAAACGATATTAAGCATTTAATTTCTTTTTTGGCAAAAGAAAATATAGGTATAATTATTACAGACCATAATGTAAGGGAAACATTATCTATATGTAACAGGGCTTATGTATTAAAAGACGGGGAAATTTTAACAGAGGGAAGGCCTGAAGATATTATTTCCCATAAAGAAGTTAGAAAAAGTTATTTGGGAGAGGATTTTAGTCTATGAAACTAAAAACAAAAGTTTCAAACAAACTTTCAACCAAACTTATTAATTTTTTACCTTTTTTAAAAGCAAGTGTTGATGATTTATTTGAAGAAATATATGAAATATCAAAAACCAATCCTTTTTTGGAAGTTAAAAATAAAAGATTTGTGACAGTCAGTAATCTAAAAAATGCAAATACAAATGAAATAGAAGCCCTTACTATGTCCAGGGAGACGCTTTATGAATCTCTTACAAAACAGATAGAAAACTCTCATTTTTTTCCGACTCAAAAATCAAAGGCAATAGCTTATGAAATAATTCAGGATTTAAATAATGAAGGTTATTTTGAAGGGGATATAAAAAAAATTGCTGAGAAACTTGGGGTAAGTAAAGAGAAAGTAGAAAGTGTAAGACAAAGATTTGTTTATTTGCAGCCTTCTGGAGTTGGGGCAAAAGATATGAAAGAAGCTATGCTTTTTCAGCTTGAAACCATTGAAATGGATGAAAAAATATATAAATTATCAAAAGCTATTGTTAAAGATTTAGAACATATTGACAGATATGTAAGTGAAGATGGATATGAAAAGGCTTTAAAAATTATAAAACAACTTAATATTATCCCTGCAGGAGAATTTTTTAAAGACGAGGAGATAATTCCTGAAATAATTGTTTTAAATAATGACGGAAATTTGGAAATCAGACTTAATGATGAACATTATCCGGAAGTTAATATAAACAAAGAAAATTTAAATGACGAATATGTAAAAGATAAATTTAAAGAGGCCAGGAGTATAGTGGAAGCTCTTGAAATGAGAAAAGAGACTCTTAAAAAAATTGCTTTGATGATTGTTGAATTGCAATATGATTTTTTTACCGGAGGGATTATTAAACCTATGAAGATAAAAGATTTGGCAGACGAATTGGGGTATGCTCCTTCAACCATAAGCAGGGCAATCGCTAATAAATATCTTTTGTGTGACAAAGGAATTATACCTCTTAAAAATTTCTTTTCTTTTGGTTTGGACGAAGAAATATCTGCAAGACAGATAAAAGAAGAGATAAAACAACTGATTAAAAATGAAGATAAAAACAAACCGCTCAGTGATGATAAAATTACTGAAATTATAAATAATAAATATAATTTACATCTTGTAAGGCGTACAATTTCAAAATACAGGGACCAGCTTGAAATTCCAAGCAGCCGTGAGAGGAAAAAACTTTATAAAATTTCTCTAGCTTCTAATAATTAGACTTTCTGGCAGATTAAATTTTTTAATAATTTCTGCTTCTTTCTCCCTCATTTCTCCATTGTCGATTTCATGGTCGTATCCGAGGAGATGCAATAAACCGTGTATAAATAAAAGTATTATTTCCTCATCAATTGAATGTCCGAAATTCTCAGCTCCCTCTTTTGCCCTGTCTATTGAAATTACAATACTTCCAAGCGGCATTCCCGGAATATCTTCAAGTGGGAAACTTAAAACATCAGTAGGTCTATCTATTTGTCTGTATTCTTTGTTTAGAATTTGAATTTCGTTATTATCTGTTAGGATAAGTTCTATATCTTTATCTGTAAGAGATTTATAAATTGGAATCAGTTTATTTAAATCAAAGTTGTAATCGGTTCTATTGTCAAAATCTATCATTAAAGCCCTTTTTTTAGTAAAATTATACAAAAAGGTTAGGTGTGAAAGCTATAGTTATTTTAAGCGGCGGAATGGATTCTACTACAACTCTTTTTATTGCTTTGCATCAGGGTTATGAAGTAATACCTGTTCATTTCAATTATGGACAAAGAACTGAAAAAAGAGAATTAAAATCGTTCAATGATATCTGCGAGTATGCCGGAATTAAAAACAGATATATAATTGATATACCGTTTTTTAAACAAATCGGTGCAAGCGCTCTGGTTGATGAAAATTTAGAAGTTCCAACTGGTGGGCTAAAGCCCGGAATTCCAATTACATATGTGCCTTTTAGAAACGGGATTTTTCTATCAATTGCAGCTGCAATTGCTGAAAAAGAGGGGGCAAATGCTATTTTTATAGGGGTCGTTGAAGAAGACAGCAGCGGATATCCGGACTGCAGGGAAGATTTTATTAAAAAAATGCAAGATGCAATAAATGAAGGTACAAAGCCTGAAACACAAATTGAAATAAAAACGCCTTTGATTCATTTAAAAAAAGAGGATATTGTAAAAGAAGCAATAAAATACAACGTGCCGCTTGAACTTACCTGGAGCTGTTATCAAAATGAAGATGAGGCTTGCGGGGTATGTGACAGCTGCAGACTGAGACTCAAGGGATTTGAAAAAGCGGGGGTTAAAGACAAAATACCTTATAAGAAAATGAAGGAGAAATAATGCAAAAAAAAATAAAAATAGTTGAAACACTTTTAGATGCACTGCCTTTTATAAGAGAATTTTACGGTAAAACAATTGTAATTAAATACGGTGGGGCGGCTCAGATTGATGAAAGATTGAAAGAAAGTTTTGCAATTGACATTACAATGCTTTATATGGTGGGAATTAAACCTGTTATAGTTCATGGAGGAGGAAAAAGAATTACTGAAATTTTAAATGCTCTTAATGTAAAAACAGAATTTAGAGACGGAGTAAGGGTAACTACTAAAGAATCTATCAAAATTGCAGAAATGGTTCTAAGTGGGGAGATTAATAAAGAAATTGTAAATATGCTAAATCAGCATGGGGCAAAAGCTATTGGGATAAACGGGAAAGATATGTCTTTTATGAAAGCCAAATCTTTAATAGGATATACCGGGGAAATTACTTCGGTAAACGGAGTGTTTTTAAATAAACTGCTTTTGGAAAATTTAATCCCTGTAATTGCACCGATTGCAGCAGGTGAATCTCCAACTCATCCGGGATATAATATAAACGCAGACACAGCGGCCAGTGAAATAGCCAGTAGCATAGGGGCTAAAAGGGTTATATTTTTAACAGATACCCCGGGAGTTTTGGATAAAAATAAAAAATTATTGTCATCCCTTACAAAAAAAGAGATTGACAATTTAAAAGCTGATGGTACAATTGCCGGCGGTATGATTCCAAAAGTTGATGCAGCGCTTAGAGCAGTTGAAAAAGGTGTGGAAAAAGCACATATTATTGACGGACGAGTGGAGCATTCAATTTTGCTGGAACTCCTTACAAGTGAGGGGATTGGAACTGAAATTAAAAATTAAAAATGTAAAGTGAAAATGAAAAATGGATAATGGAGAATTGAAAATTGGTAAAGAATTAAAAAATAAGGAGTGAAGTTGGTTAATGTTTTAATAGGTCTTTACGGGCTTTATATTTTTATAAAAATTGTTTTGGAAATCAGGGAAGTTTTTTATATTAAAAAAGTTTTTCCCGAAATTGTTTCATTTATGGATGTTGAGGATTATAAAAATGCCGCTTTTTATGCAATATACAAACACACTTTAAATATTTTTAATGCATTAATCAGTATGTTTTTGGTTGTATTATGGATGAGTGGAGGTCTTTTTATTATTAATTTTCTGTTGTATAAGGGAACAATGCTCAGCGAACTGGAAATATTATTGATGTTTTTTGCAATTAATTATGTTTTGACTCTTCCAATTAATATCTGGGAAAAACAGATAGATAAAAAATTTGGATTTAATGTAGCGCCCTGGAAACTGTTTTTTGTAGACGAAATTAAAAAAATTATATTATTTTTGGTTTTAGGAGGAGCATTTTTTGCAGGACTTATCTATTTTATAGAACATTTCAAAAACTGGTGGATTATAGGGTTTATTTTTACTTTTACAATGGTAATTTTAATAAATATTCTATATCCGATATTCGCAAGTATGTTTAATAAATTTGAGCCTCTCAAAGATGAAGAGCTTAAAAATGATATCGAAAAGTTGATGGGAAAAGTTGGGTTTAAATCAAATGGTATTTTTGTAATGGATGCAAGTAAAAGAGATACAAGGCTCAATGCTTATTTTGCGGGACTTGGGAAAAGTAAAAGGGTTGTATTATTTGATACATTACTTAAAAAACTTAATAAGAATGAAATTTTGGCAGTACTCGGGCATGAACTCGGACATTTTAAACATAAAGATATTTTAAAAAATATCGCTGTTGTAGGTGTTATGCTTTTTATTGTTTTTGCAATTTTTGGAAATTTGCCAGATAGCCTTTTTAAAGAACTTCATATCCCAAAAACCGGAGTGAATATCATTATATTGGCACTGCTTTTTATGGATATGATTATGTTTATATTTCAACCATTTGTGAATTTAATAAGCCGTCACAATGAATTTGAGGCAGATGAAATGGGAAGTGAGCTTGTAAGTAGCAAAGCTTTAGCAAGCGCTCTTAAAAAACTTGTAAATGAAAATAAACATTTTCCACATGTAAGCAGACTTTATTCGTTTATTTATTATTCACATCCACCAATTCTAGAGAGACTTGAAAAATTAGAAAAGGTTAAAAATGAAAGTACTGATAACAGGAATAAGTAGGGGAATTGGGGCAGGGCTTGTGGAAGAATATTTAAATAGGGGTGATGAAGTTTATGGGATAGGAAGAAGCTGCCCTTTTGATATTCCTTTTTATAAGATTGATTTAACAAATATTGAAAATTTATATAAAGCAATTGATTCATTTGATATAAATTTTGATTTGGCAGTCCTAAATGCCGGAATTTTAGGGGAGATTAAGTTACTTAAAGAATGGAGCGTAAAAGAATTACAGGATATTTTTATGGTAAATGTCTGGAGTAATAAAGTTTTAGTTGATTTATTAGATGGCAAAGTAAAGAAAATTGTAATAATGAGCAGCGGAGCAGCTGTAAACGGAAATCCGGGCTGGGGAGGATATGCCCTTAGTAAATGTGCGGTTAATATGATGGTAAGTATTTATTCAAAGGAGATTAATACTCCAATTTTTGCAGTGGCTCCCGGAGTAATTGATACTGATATGGTAAGAAAAGTAATTTCGGCTGACAGGGGAAAATTCAGCTCAGTTGTAAGAGTTGATAAAAGCAGGGTTGAATTAGAAATAGGAGTTGAAAGGCTTGTTAAACTTTTTGATAATCTTGATAAATTTGAAAGCGGTTCTTTTATAGATATAAGAAATGTCGAATTTATTTAATACAATTATTTTAGGGGGAGGTGCCAGCGGGCTTTTTTTAGGGAGTCTGCTAAGAAAAAATTATTTAATAATTGAACATAATAAGGAAATCGGGGCTAAAATAAAAGTTAGTGGCGGCGGAAAGTGTAATATCACAAATAAAATTGTAAGCGAAAATAATTACAGAGGCGATAAAGAGTTAGTAAAAAAAACATTAAACAGATTTTCAAATAAAAATTTGTTAAATTGGCTTAAAAATAATAATTTAGAAGTAATTGAAGCTAAAAAGAATCAATATTTTTTTAAAAGTTCTGAAGTTTTAGTGAGTTTTTTTAAAAGAAATGTAAAGAATATATATAAAGCTAAAATTGTTGAAGTCAAGTTTGAAAATGATAAATTTAAAGTTGTAACCGATAAAAAAATTTTTTATGCAAAAAACGTGGTCGTGGCTACCGGCGGAATTAGTTTTAGAAAACTGGGAGCCAGTGATATTGGGTATAGGATAGCTGAGAGTTTTTCTCATTCAATTATACCTCCTCGCCCGTCACTTGTAAGGTTTACTGTTCAAAGGAGTGAAAGCTGGTTTAAAAATTTAAGCGGGGTTGGTTTTGGGGCTGAGGTTAGTGTAGGTGATAAAAAATTTAAGCAAAATATTCTTTTTTCCCACAAAGGTATAACAGGACCGGCAATACTTAATGCGTCTTTATGGTGGGATAAAGGAAAGATTATAATTAATTTTTTAAAAAAAGATGTTTTTTCTTATTTTAAAAATCCAAATAAACAAATCTCAACCCAGCTTCCTCTTCCAAAAAGATTTGTTAAAGAGTTTTTAATTTCACAAAATCTCAAAGATAAAAAAATAAAAGAGCTAAAACCCTCAGAAAAAGAAAAATTAAGGTTATTGAATAGTTATGAATTTGCACCGGCAGGAACTTTTGGATTAGAGAGGGCCGAGGTTACAAAAGGCGGGGTTAATACAAATGAGCTAAGTGTTTTTTTAGAAAGTAAATTTCAAAAAGGACTTTATTTTGCAGGTGAAGTTGTTGATATAACGGGTGAGCTTGGAGGGTATAATTTTCAGTGGGCATTTAGCTCTGCTTATAGTGTATATTTAGGTATAATTTCGCTCAAAAAAGGCGAAAATGAAACATATTGAACTGCTTAATTTAATATGTAAACACAGAAAAATAATTGATTTAGCCTATAAACAGAAAAAACTCCTCTCAGTTCCAGAGCCTCTTGTAGAAATTGGCCTTTTTAATAAAATCGGGGGATTTTATTATATTAATGAAATTTATTTAAATTTTGTAGACACCCTGCTTAGCCGTGCGGATTTAAGCTATATTGCAGAAGATTTTGAAAAAGAGTTTAGGAAACTCCTTGAATATAAAAATGAATATCAGTTTAAAAAAACTTCGGTGCTTTATGATTTGATAATTTCACTTGTCACAAAAATTTATCAGGGAATGAAAAACAGGGATAAAAGGGTTTTGGCTTTAATTGAAAATTTTGAAAAAGATGAAGAGTCCAATCTTGATTTTTTAATAAATGAAGCTAAAAAAATTTTACTTGATATTGAAGAAATTATGCAAAAAAATGAAACTATTTATAATCTGTTTGAAGAGTTTTTGAAATTTCAAGAGTTTGAAAATTTAATAAAAGATATTTTGGTTGATATTACCGCTTTGAATCAAAATATTGATTCATACCTTAAAAGACTCAGAGAATTTATAACCCAGACTGAGAAAAAAAGAAGATTTAATCAAAAACTTTTTAAAATTGCCAATATGATATTAAATGAAGATGTTAAAATTGATAATTTCCTTACAACCAAAAAATTTGTAAATAAACAAAAAATAGAGGTCTTTCCTGACAGTGCATATATGGATTATGAAAAGGCAGTTAAAGTTATAGGAAAATTTACAAAAGAAAAAAAAGTAAAAAAATCAAAAGTCAAAAAAGATATAAAAGAGGTAATAGAACTTATCAATTTAAAGCAGCTGCTTGAATATATAAAAGGCAGCGATGATATATTCAAAAGTATTATTGAATATCTGCCAAGGATTGACAGGGAGCTTATTAATGAAAGTGTAAGGGTTTTTGTTTATATACTTAACCATTATGACAGGGAAATTGAATATAAAAAAGGGTATAATGAATATAATGTAAGGATTGTTAAATGGAAAGCATAGTGTTTGATGTTTTAAGCAAAGGAATAATTGTTTCTACCAATTCGTCTAAATATAAAGAAGTAGCTGCATATCTGCTAGATGAAGAAAATTTTCATAATTTTAATTCATTGGTATCAAAACTTGGATTTTATCTGGTGGGGGAAAACGGATATTTTTATTTATCAAAAGAGTTAAATTCTACTGAAGAAGAAAAATTTTTTAATTCTCATAAGCAGATAATTTTGGCAATTGCCCAGTTAAAAAAAGTATTCATTCATTTAGATAAAGGGCATAAAATTAAAAAAAGTGAATTTATAAAAAGATTTGATTCTAAAAAGGATGAAAAAATTATAAAAGCGCTTTTTGATAAAAATGATTTAATGGAAATCACAGATAAACTTTTTAATATGTTGGAGAAAAATTTTGTGCTTGAATCAAAAAGTACTGATGAATATGTGGTTTTAAATTCAATTAATTATTATCTTGATATTGTAAATTCTATAAGCGAGGTAGGTGATGAATAAAATATATTTTTTTAATGCGGCTAATTTTAATTTTGCCGAGATTGATTTAAAAAAGAAAAATGTATTTTTTGTAGGAGATAACGGAAGCGGTAAAACCACGGCAATCAGGGCAATTCATTATTATTACAATTCAGATATGAAAGCTTTGGGAATTGACCCAAATAAAGAGAGTTTTAAAGATTTTTATTTCAAATATGACAATTCTTTTATTGTGTATGAATTTGATGATTATTTTGTATTGATGTATAAAAGAAGAGGTGAGATTAAAAAAAGGTTCAGCCATCAAAAATTTGATATAAACCGTGTTTTAAAAGGTGATGAAATAGTCCCTCTTGAAGAAGTGATAAATTATGCAAAAGAGGCTGGAAGTTATATGCCTCAAACTAACGATGAATTTAAAAAAATTATTTATGGACTTGATAGAAGGCATCTTGATTTTAAACTGACTTCAATTAAAAATTATAATACGTTTATAAACCTTTATAATAAAATATTTAATGTAAATAAAGCCGTATTTGATGCTAAAAGTATAAAAGAGACTATTTTTACTACACTTGATAGAATAGAAGCCGGTGAGATTGAATATGAGGATTTTTTAGAAAGAGTTAATAATTTCAGGCAATATTTTATTTTTTATAAATCTTTTAAATTGCAAGAAAGTAATATTGAAAAATTGTACTTGCTAAAAAATGATTTAATAAAGCTCCAGGAAGAAATAAATGATTTAATTAAAAAAATTTCATATAAAAAAGAGATTGAAGAAAAAGAAGTAGATAAAATAATTGAAAAAATAGGTTTACTAGAAAAAAGAAAAAGAAATCTAAATAAAATAATCGGACTTTTGGATAAAAAAATAAAAAATTATATAAACTGTTTTGATAAAGAGATATTAAAATTAAACTCTCAACTAGAGGAGATTAATAAATTAAAAGAAAAATTTTCTTTAGAAAAACTTCAAAAAGTTGAAAATAAAGTAAATAAAAAAGAGGAGATTAATTCAAAGCTGATTATATTTAAAACCTCTTTAAATGAGTTAATGAAAGGTATAAAATCCCAGGTAGATGAAATAGAAGAAGCTATTAATAGACTTAAAAGAGAAATAAGAATTTTAAAAGAAGAGATAAAAGCAGAGGAAATAAGACTCAAAAGAAATTTGGAAGAAATGTATCAGCAAAAAATAGAAGAAAAAAATGAAGAATTTATAAAAAGAGAAAAAGAATTAATAGAAAATATAGAAAAATTGGAAAAAGAAACTGAAAATTTTGTAGAAAAAAGAAATGTTTATCAAAAAGAGCTAAACGATGTTTCATTTAAGTACAGGGAAATTGAAAATGATTTAAAAAAAGAATTTGAAAACAGATTTAATGAGTTAAATAACGAAATTAAAAATTTAAAAAGAGAAAAAGAAAATTTAGAAGATGAAAATTATAAATTAAAAAGAATTCTTAAAAAATTAAAAGATGAATTAAATGAAAATATTGAAAAGACAGAAATTTATTATAAAAAAGAATTAAGTGAAATTGATAAAAAAATAACCTTTTATCAAAATATTTTAAAAACAAAACCAAATTCGTTTAAAGAATTTTTAGCTCAAAATGTGGAAAACTGGGAAGAAGAACTTTACCCTGTAATTGATGAGAATCTGCTTAATATGGATATAAACGAGCTAAAACCAAAAGTTGTAAGTGAAAGAATTTTTGGAATTGAATTAAATAAAGCTGTTTTGAAATCTATTCCCACAATGAAAGAAGCCGAAGAAGAAATAGAAAAGCTTAATGATCTAAAGACTGCTTTAAATGAAGAAAAAATTCAAAAAATAAATATCTTAAAAAAAGATTATGAATCAAAAGAAATTGAAATTACTTCGCAAATTGAGGTTAATAATGAAAAAATAAAAGAGATTGAAGAAAAAATAGAACTTCTTGAAAATGAAAAAAATGAATTAAATAAAAAATTACAAAAAGATTTAGAAAAATTAAAAAATAAAAAAAATGAAGAAGAAAAACTTATAAAAATAAATATTTCAAAAACTGAAGCTGTTATTAAAGATTTGAGAGATAAAATTGAAAATATCCGAAGAGAGATAAAAAGAAATAAAAAAGAGTTAGAAAATATTAAAAAAGAACTTTTAAAACAAAAAGAAAAAGAATTTATTGAAAAAAAAGAGATATTAAAAAAAGAATACAAAGAAAAAGAGAAGTTGAAAAATGAAAAAATTAATGAGCTTACTCAAAAAAAAGAAAAAATTTCAAAAGATGAAAGAATAATTGAACTCCAAAAAGAGATAGAAAATTTAAAAAATAAACTAAAAGAAATAGAAAAAGCTGAATATTTCTTAAGAGAATATAATGAAAAAAAAGAATTTATTGAAAAATTGCCTGTTATTAAAGAAAATATAGGAAAATTTGAGACTTACAAACAGAGAATTAATCAAACTTATGAAAAACTATATAAAAAATTAAATAATAAAATAAACAAAACTGAAATAAATATAAATGAATTGAATAAAAAACTTGAAATAATAAAAGAGGGATTAAAAAAAGTATCCGGCTTAAATTTAAGTGATGAAAAAATAGAAACTAATGAATATTTAAGCAATTTGGTTGATGAATATAAATTAAAAGATGGCGAATTTAGGGATAAGAAACTCAGTTTTAAAGAAGTTGCAAGTAAAATTAAAACTGCGCTTAATAGATTTGCAATAACCGGACTAGAAGTCAATTTTAATATAGAAAAACTCTCAGACTTAATCAAAGACGAGCTTGAAAAAGTGGACGAGCTTTATTTATTTAAAAATAAAAAATTTGAAGTATTGAATAAAACGAGATTAAAAGAACTTAAAAACCTTTTAGGAGGACTTCTTGAAAAAAGACTTGATAATTTTGAAAGAAGTAAGGAAGATTTTATAAATCAGGTAAGAAGAATCAATCAGAATCTCTCAAAAGTAAATTTTGGAATAATCAGAAATATAAAAATTGAATTGGAAGAAAATAAAAAAAGTGTTTTAAAAATTTTTGAGAATATAAAAAAAGATATTGATGAATTATTAGAATTTTTAGCGGAAGAATCGTTGTTTTTTGATAATATTATGAGTGAAAGAAAACTCAAAAAAATTGAAGAAGCATTTAATACAATTAAAAAAGAGATAAATAAAGAGAGTTTTTCATTAATAGATGTTGTTGATATTAATGTCAAATTTATTGAAAATGAAAAAGAAAACACCCTGAAAGTCATTAAAAATGAAAGTTCTACCGGTGGTAGTATTCTCCTAAAAATTGCAATTGCCGTAAGTTTGCTTGAACTGTTTATAAAAGAAAAAGCGGATTTATTTTTGATCTTAGACGAGGTCAGTGTACTTTCTACCAAAAATCAAAAACTGCTTAAAGAATATGTAAACGAAAGAGGACTAGGGGTGATTTATGTAACGCCTGATTTGCCTCTTGTGGATGTAGAGGGAATTGATATTTATAAATTCAGAAATATTGGCGGTGAATTTGAGGTAGTAAAACTTATAGCAGATGATGGGATAAAAATTGAAAATTAAAGATGCTTTGAAATTAAAAAATGGAGATTATATTTTAGAAAAAATACTAAATAAAGATAAAGTCTGGCTTTTTTTAAATGATGATAAAAAGATCCCAAAAGAGTTTTTTGAAATATATGAGAAAGTAGAAAGCGGATATCCTATTGAATATATTTTTAATGAAGTTTATTTTTACGGAGATAAATTTTTCATAAAAGAGGGCGTTTTAATTCCAAGAGATGATACTGAGGTTGTGGTTGAAAGGGCGATAAAATTAATTAATAAATTGAAAATTGAAAATGGAAAATTAAAGGTAATAGACTGTTGCACAGGAAGCGGGGTAATTGCAATTGAAATTGCAAAACACACAAATGCTACAGTAATAGCTACTGATATAAATGAAATTGCCCTTGAAGTTGCCAAAAAGAATGCAAAGCTGCATAATGTAGAGGCTGAATTTAAAAAATGCGATTTATTTAATGAATGTGCCGATGTTTTGATTGCAAATCCCCCTTATGTAGAAATTACTCATAAAAAGCCAAATGACTACGAGCCGGACGAAGCGTTTTACGGGGGAGTTGACGGGCTTGATATAGTTAAAAAAATTATTTTAAAAGCAAAAAAAATGAATTTTAAAGCTTTGGTTTTGGAAATTGGCTATAATCAACAATTATTATTAACAAAATTTTTAAAAGAACAAAATATTAATAATTTTGAATTTTTTAAAGATCTGGCAGGAAATATAAGGGGAGTAGAAATTATTTTAGATGAAAATAGTTAGTTATTCCATCAAGAAACATTTGAACTGAAAGAGCAATTAATAACATTCCCATTAATTTTTCTGCAGCGTTAAAAAATTTATACGGTATAAATTCAGCTAAATAAGTGAAAAAAAGTATTATAAGTGAGGTTAAAGTCCAGGCAATAATTGATGCAATGAATAAAATATTAAAATCATAATTATTTGATAATAATAAAAGCACTGCAAGCAGTGACGGCCCCGCTATCATTGGAATGGCAATCGGAACTATCAGTAAATCGTTTTTATCCGTAAATTCCGTTTCATTTGAGGAAAAAATCATTTTTATTGCTATTAAAAATAAAATTATTCCTCCTGCAATTGATACTGATGCTTCGCTGAGTCCAAAAAACTCTAAAATTTTTTTGCCAAAAAGAATAAAAATGAAAATTAAGAATAGAGATATTAATAATTCTCTTATAAGAATTTTAAGTTTTGTTTTTTTATCATACTGTTTTAATAAGGATATTAATACCGGTAAATTCCCGAATGGATCCATTATTAAAAAAAGTGTAAGTGTTATTTTTAAAATCATTTTTCTAATTTTTCATTCATTTTTATATATTCGGGTCTTGTTTCGACACACTGCATAGCCGGCGATGTATTTGTATTGTCTCTAAAAATTACAACACAGTGCATTCTCGGGTAACCCTGAGTGTCAAATTCATATACCCTCGGATTAACCCCTGAAGCTTCAATTGTATACGAAAGAGTGTTAACAGTTTTTTTGAAAATTCCAACTATTGTGTTCCAGTTAAAAGCAAAACTGAAATTAATAAAAATTGCAATAAATATTATCTTTTTCATATTGTGCCTTTTTGATATAATTATATATAAAAAAAGGCAATAATGGATATTAATAAACTCCTTAATTCCAAAGGGAGACTTTTAACTGAAATTTATTTTGAACTCCAAAAATATTATGATGAAATTTATCCAAACGCTGTTGTTTTAATGGAGGTAGGGACGTTTTTTGAAACATATGAGGCTGAAGGTATAGGGAAAGCTAGAGAAATTGCAAATGTTTTAAATATTCAGCTTACCAAAAAAAACAAATCCATTCCCGAAATTGATAAAAAAAATCCTTTAATGGCCGGATTTCCCAATCATGCACTTGATAGGTATCTTGAAAAACTGATTGATGAAAATAAATACACGCTAATTCTCATAAAACAAAAAGGTACTCCTCCAAATGTAAAAAGATATCTATCAGAAATAATATCCCCGGGGGTTAATCTTGAATATTCTAAAACATACGAAAATTATGTAACTTCAATAATTATAGAAAAATATTCAGCTTATCATGTGGGGTTTGCAAATATTGATGTAAATACGGGAAAAAGTTATATTTATGAAAATTACTCCACAAAAGATGACCCAAGTTTTGCCTTGGATGAATTATTTAGACTTTTGCAGACCTATAGATCAAATGAAATTATTTTAACTCTTAAAAATGTTGACTGCGATGAAATAGTAAATTATCTGGAACTTAGCGGAAAAAATATAATTATCAACAGAGCAAGAATGAATATAAATTACCAAAATGAAATTTTTAAAAATGTTTACAATATTAATTCTCTTCTAAGCCCCATTGAAATCATGAATTTGGAAAAATACCCTCTAATTACAGAAGCTCTTGGAATTTTACTTGAATTTGTAATAGCCCATAATAATGAACTTATTAAACATATTCAACTGCCGGTTTTAATAGAAGATGAAAATTTTGTATATCTAGGTAACAATCCTATAAAACAGCTTGAAATTGATAAAGTTTTAAAACTTATAGATAAAACAAAAACTCCAATGGGGAAAAGGTTAATAAAAGAAAGACTTTATAATCCTATAAAAGACGAAGAAGAGCTTAATAAAAGATATAAAGCTGTAAGTTTTATGCTAAACAGATATCACGAATTTGAAGAACTGCTCAAAAATATTTATGATTTGGAAAAAATCGACAGAAAAATAAAATTAAAACGTCTTCATCCTTTTGAACTTAATTTTTTGGTAAGTTCTTTGAAATCTTGCAGTGATATATATTTAAAACTTAAAAAAAGAACAACTAAGATTGATAATTATTTAAATTATATAGAGCGTCAATTTGATTTGGAAAAGGTAAATGTAAAACTTGAAGATATTAAAGAAAGTTTTTTTAAAGACGGGGTTGATAAAGAATTAGATGAGCTTAATAATGAAAAAAAATATTATGTTAATCAACTTTTAAAATTAAAAGAAAATATAGAAAGCTTAGGGGATGTAAAGGTAGAAATCAATAAATTGGAAAAAGAGGGGTTTTATTTATCTCTTACAAAAAACAGATTTAATTTAATTAAAGATAAATTTTTAAACAGTTTTTTAGAAATTGATAATAAAACACTGTTTTTTAAAGATTTGAAAATAAAAAATTTAACAAACAGTGTAAAGATTACAGGAGAAATTATAGATGAAATCAGTGATAAAATTTTGGCACTTGAAAATAAAATTATTAAAAAAACTTTTAAGCTGTATTTAAAAACTTTAAATGAAATGAATCGGGAATTTGATATTTTAAATAATCTATCAAATGAAATTGCCAAAATTGATGTGGCTGTGAGCAGTGCAAAAATTGCTAAAAAATTTAATTATTTTAAACCTAAAATTTCCAATAAAAGAGCAGTCTTTAAAGATTTACGTCATCCGTTAATAGAAATTAACCAGGAAAACGGGATATATGTACCAAATAATATTGATTTTAATGAATATGACGGAATGCTTTTATATGGAATAAACAGTTCTGGTAAAAGCTCACTTATGAAAAGTGTCGGAATTGCTCTCTTTTTGGCTCAGAGTGGATTTTTTGTTCCGGCTGAAATGGAGTATAAACCGGTTGACGGCATTTTTACAAGGATTGAAGCAAAAGATAATCTTTCAAAAGGGCTCTCAACATTTGCCGTTGAAATGCTTGAACTTAAAAATATTTTTAACAGAGCTACAAGTAATTCTGTTGTTTTAGGGGATGAAATAGCTCATGGAACTGAAACCCTCTCAGCCCTTAGTATTGTAGCAAGTGCAGTAGTGAAACTTGCTAAAAGGAAAATAAATTTTCTTTTTGCCACACATCTTCATCAATTAATGGATTTAGATGAAATTAAATTTCTGCCGAATGTAGTTGCTAAACATCTTGAAGTTCATTTTGACGGAGAAAAACTTATTTATGATAGGAAATTAAAAGATGGAAGTGGAAGTAGTGTATATGGTTTAGAATTTGCAAAATCTATTTATATGGATAAGGAGTTTTTGGAAACTGCTGAAAGTATAAGAAAAAAATTAAATAAAGAATATACTGAATTTGAACTGTTAATTAAAAAGAAAAAAAGCAGATATAATAAAAATTTAATAGTTACAACCTGTGCAATATGTGGAAAGCCTGTTGATGATGTCCATCATATTATCCCTCAGGAAAACGCAAAAGACGGGTTTGTAGGGCATATTCCAATTCATCATAAATATAATCTTATACCACTTTGTAAAAAGCATCATAAAATGGTACATGAAGGTAAAATCAGAATTACCGGATTTGTGACTACTTCAAAAGGAATTGAATTACATTGGGAAGAAGAGACTTAAGAGTTTAGAATTTCTACAGCTTTAAGCATAAGAAGTCCTGCCTCATTTACGCTGTTTCTTCCCAAATATTTAGCTTCTCTGGCTGCAATATAAGCTTTATCGAAACTTTCTTTGCTGAGGCCAGATTTTTTAACAGCTTCTTTTATATTTTCAGGGAGGATTCTAACTTTTTTCTCTTTTACATACATACTACCAGTTTCTGCGATAGCTTTTACAACTCTATAAATTGTTGGATTGATTGGTGCCCCAAAACCTTCTGGAACTCCACTCATAGCCTCATCCATCATTTTTCCGTATTCTGTTTCAACAATGTGCCCATCAGGCAATACTTCTAAAAACCCTTTTGATTCAAGTTTGTCAACTGCTTCAAATATTCTTGTTCTTTCTTCTTCATCTTTTCCTGCCAAAATATCCTCACATGAAATTCCAGTATCCGGAATCATTTTAAAAATATCCATTTCATATCTTGTCATAAATGGTAATTTTTTATGAGTTGCAATTTCTTCATACATAAGCCCTGATTTAGTTGGCTCATATGTTCCTAAAATTCTCTCTTTTCTAGCTTCTTCTACCCATTCTCTGTTTGGTGCTGAGAAAACTTTATTTGAAATAGCAAGTGTTTTTACAGACCAGCTGTGAATTGCTCTTTCGTCTTTTTGGTCTTCAATTACTTTTTTGCCGTCTTCTGTTACAAAATATACTGCTTTTCCTTTTTCATCCACACCTTCGGTAATTAATCCAAAAGCTTCAAGTGAATACAGATATTCTCTTAAATTAAAATTATCATCAAACCATTTTTTCTTATCTTCTAAATCAGAGAATTTTTTAGCAATTTCTTGTTTTTTCTTAGGCATTTCATCAAGTCTTCTGCCATATTTTTCAATAAGTTTTTTATATTCTTTAATTTTTCTTTCTATTAATTCTGCTCTAATTTCTTCAAATGTAGGTGTTTCTTCCGGATTGTTAGGTACTTTCTCATCCCAGATTTTTTGAATGGTTTTTAGAGTTTCAATTTCTTCTTGTTCAATAGCAAATGTTTTTAGAGGTTTGTCTGTTTTATCTCTATAGATTCTATAAACATCAAGAGCTTTTTCCCCAGCTTTTGTTAGTTCATCTACATTTGTTACATATCCAAGAGTTTCGAGGTTGGCCAAAGAGTCTAATTCAATTTCTTCTCCGTCAGCCACCTTTGCAATATCTTCTAAAATTGACAAATCAAGAACACTTCCTTCATTTGCCCAACCTCCGTAAGTTAATGTTTCTTTTACAGCCTGACCTAGTTCTGTAAAAGTAAAATATTCTCCCACAGGAATTGAATATGCAATTAATCTCATTGCTTCTAGTAAATCTTTGTTATTTCCTTCAATTGCTAAATAATGTGCATCGGTTGGTCCCATTGGAGATTTTCTGATGTAATCTGCCAATTTAGCATCTATTACTAATTCTGGACTTATTATTTTATACGCTTCATATAAATCAAGTGCTTCCTGAGTAAGTTCGCCGTTTTTAGCAAATCCTCTTTTTTCAAGTTCCGTATTTGTAATTTTAGTAGTTTTATTTTTATTTTTTGCAGCTGCATCAATCATTGCAATAACTTCGCTGCTGACCCATTTAAATTCATCTTTCCATTCATCTATTGATTGGATTTTGTCTTTTACCCTGTTTAAAACGTTGGCAATAATTTCCCCTCCATAAGTAAATTCCGCAACAGCCGGCATTGGAAATCTTATAATTCCGCTTAAAGTCAATTCTTCGACTGCTTCATTGTTAAGTGCTTCTGTTTTAATTGTTTTTGTGTCTGAATTTAATAACTCTAATATTATCTTTGCTGCTTCTTTTTTAATTACCATTTCTGCGCCTCCTCTTTTTTATTTTTTATAATTATAACAAATCATTTTATTTTAGTCAATATCACTAAAGGTTTAAATTAAAAGGTTTTTAGAAGAAAAAAAAGAGTTAGTTTTCTTCTTTATATGGATTTATAACCTTTGCAATCCATATAGAAAGACCGTATAAAACAAGAAGTGGAGTTGCCATAGCAAGCTGTGAAAATAAATCAGGAGGAGTTAAAACTGCTGCAACAATAAAGATAATAACTACAGCGTATCGGAAGAAATCTTTAAGGGTTTTGTCTGTAATAAGTCCCAGTTTTGCTAAAAAATACGAAAGTACCGGTAATTCAAATGCGATACCAAAACCTATCATTATTTTTAATGATACACTCACATATTCGCTGATTTTAAGCATTGCCACGAAATTTTGACCGCCAAAATTGATTAAAACCTTAAATCCTATCGGAAATACAACAAAATATGCAAATGCCGCACCTATATAAAACATCAAAGTTCCAAATACTACAAAAGGCAGTACTAATTTTTTTTCATTTTCATATAGACCTGGAGCAATAAATTTCCATAACTGATATAAAATCACAGGCAGGGATGCAAAAAGTGCCGTATAAAGTGACACTTTTACAGCAGTCATAAATGGTTCTACAAGATTTGTAAAAATCATTTCCGAATTTTGAGAAGTATGCAAAACATCTGTTGCGGGTTTTGCCAAAAAGGCAAAAATTTGTTTCCAAAACAAAAACGCAATTATGAATAGAATAAAAAATATAACTACAATTTTTATCAGTCTACTTCTAAGTTCCGCAATATGCGGTCTTAATTCATCAAGCATTTACATCTTTTTTTTCAGTTTTTTCAACTGTCGCATCTGTAACGTTTTTATTTTCTTCTATTTTTTCAACTTTTTCAACATTTTTACTGGTTTCTTCTTCTCCTTCTTTTACGGCATCTTTAAAGTTTTTAATACCCTTTCCAAGACCCTGGGCAAGTTCAGGTATTTTTTTGCCCCCGAAAAGTAGTAATACGATTACCAAGATTACAATTATTTGCCAAGTACCAATTCCCATAATAAATCCTTTTTGCAAAATTTTAGCATAATTTTAAAAAAAATATAGATATTTTGATAAAATTTTATAAATTAAAAAAAGGGAATGTATGAAATTAGCTGTTTTTGATTTTGATTCAACGCTTATGGATGGTGAAACAATAGATTTTTTAGCCGAACCTCTTGGACTTAAAAATAAAGTGTCTGCAATTACAGAAATGGCAATGAGAGGTGAACTTGATTTTTTTGAATCTCTTATAATGAGGGTAAAACTGCTTGAAGGGCTGGAAGTTAAAAAAGTTAATGAAATTTGTCATAATCTGCCTTATATGCCGGGAGCTGAGGAAACTATTAAAGCTTTAAAAAAAGACGGAGTCAAAGTAGTCGTTTTTAGCGGCGGATTTAGAAATGCTACAAGTTATGCAAAAAAAATTTTGGGATTTGACGCCGATTTTAGTAACACGTTGCATTCAAAAAATGGTATTTTGACGGGTCTTGTCGGCGGGGAGATGATGTTTTCCCATTCTAAGGGTGATATGTTGAAAAGAATTCAGGAAATTTTAGGAATTACATCAGAAGAAACAATGGCGGTAGGTGATGGCGCTAATGATTTGAGTATGTTTAAATATGCTAAAACAAAAGTTGCTTTTTGTGCAAAGGAAGTTTTAAAAAAAGAGGCTAATATTATAATAGAAGAAAAAGATTTGACAAAAATTCTGGAATTTATTTAAGGAGCAAGCATGACAAGTATTTGGGTTGATTATTTAGACAGGGAATTTTTAGATAATGAATTTAAAGATATGGTTGAGAGTGGAATGGTAAACGGTCTTACAAGTAATCCCGCAATTTTTGCAAACGCCCTTAAAAAAGATGTCTATAAAGAAGATGTTGCAAGATTAAAAGATAAAACGCCTAAAGAAATTTATGAAGAAAATGCTGTAAAAGATATACAAAAAGCTTGTGATGTTTTAAAAGAAAATTATGAAAAAGGAAATGACGGGTTTGCAAGTATTGAAGTGGACCCACGTCTTATTAACGACACAAAAGGGACTATTGACGAGGCACTAAGGCTTTATGATAAAATCGAGAGGGAAAATGTAATGATAAAAATTCCGGCAAATGAGGCTGGATATAAAGCAATGGAGGAACTTGCCAAAAAAGGGATAAATATAAATGCAACTTTGGTTTTTTCTCCTAATCAGGCGTTGAGGGCTTTTGAGGCAATAGATAAAGGCAATGTAAAGGGGGTAATTTCAATTTTTGTAAGCAGGTTTGACAGAAAATTAAATCCTCAACTTGGCATGCAGAATTTGGCAAAAGACAGAGTCGGGTTTTTTAATGCCATAAAAATATACAATTTGATAGAAGATGAAAAAAGTGAAAACATAAAAGCCCTTTTTGCCTCAACGGGTGTAAAACAGGATTATCTACCAAAAGATTATTATGTTCAGAATTTATATTTGCCAAATAGTGTATTGACCTTGCCTCTTGACGTAATTGAAGCAATTAAAGATAAGGAACTGGAAGAGAGTTTTCACTTTCAGACAAAACACATAGACGCATTTTTCAGTTTTTTAACTCCTGCTAGAATAAATATGCAAAAAGTTTATCAGGAATTGTTTGAAGAAGGGGTAAAAGCATTTGAGAAAGCATTTAATGATATGCTTTTATCAATAAAGGAATAAAATGACTAGAGAACAACTTGTAAAATATTTAAATTTTTTAGTACAAAAAGAAGGAAGCGATTTACATATAAAGGCTGGGGACGGTATTAGAGTAAGAATACAGGGAAAACTTGTACCGATTGAAAGTCCGAAATTAACTAGAGAAAGTGTAATAGAATTGCTTAAAGAAATTTTAAGAAGTAGATTTGATGAGATGGTTAAGAAAAAAGAAATAGATTTTAATTATAAGCTGGATGAGAATTACCGTTTTAGGGGGAATGCTTTTTTTCAAATTGACGGTCCAAGCATAGTATTTAGAACAATTCCCGTTAATATACCGACAATAGAAGATTTAAAATTGCCTCCCGTTATAAAAAAATTTACAGAAATAGAAAGAGGGCTGGTTTTGGTAACCGGTGTAACAGGTAGCGGTAAATCAACAACACTTGCAGCTATGATAGATGAAATAAATAATAAAAAAGCAAAACATATTATTACAATTGAGGACCCGGTTGAGTTTGTTCATAAAGATAAAAAATGTTTAATAAACCAAAGAAGTTTGGGGGAAGACACTTTAAGTTTTTCAAACGCGCTTAGGGCAGCTTTAAGAGAAGACCCTGATATTATTTTAGTCGGGGAGATGAGGGATTTGGAAACAATTGAAATTGCCTTGCATGCAGCCGAGACAGGTCATCTTGTTTATTCAACATTACATACATTGGATGCAAAAGAAACAATAAACAGAATTATAGGTGTATTTCCGCCGAGTGAACAGCATAGAATTAGAATGACTCTTGGAAGTGTGCTGGAAGGAGTTATTTCTCAAAGGTTAGTGCCTACAGTGGACGGAAAAAGAACAGCTGCAATGGAAATATTAATTAAAACACCAAGAATCAGAGAACTCATTTTTCAGGATAGGGATGAAGAGATCAGAGATACTATTGAAGAAGGTAAAAAAATATATGGTACTCAAAGTTTTGATCAGCATTTAGTTGATTTGGTACTTGAGGGAAGAGTGGATGAAAAAACTGCTCTTGAATACGCTACAAGCAGGGATGATTTTATTCTTAAACTTAAAAAAGCTAAACTTGACAAAGGTATTGAGGTAATAAGTGATGAAAAAATCGGTTTAAAAATTGATAATTAAAAAATTTTTGATATAATTTCACCTCAATAAATTTAAGGAGTAAACATGTTACAAGGAATTATCAGAGAGAGTACCTCAAAAAAAGACACTAAAAAACTCAGGAGGGATGGTTATCTGATTGCAAACGTTTATGGAAAAGGTCTTGAAAACATAAACGCTGCATTCAAAATGGGTGATTTTATTAAATATATGAAAAATAAAGAACATTTAATTTTTCCTGTAAAACTTGGGGATAAAGAATTAAAAGTTGTTGTTCAGGAATATCAAAAACACCCGGTAACAGGAGAACTTTTACATGTGGATTTATTAGTTGCACAAGACGGTGTAAAATCATATTATCATGTTCCTATTAAAGTAAAAGGAACTCCTATTGGTCTTAAAAACAAAGGTGTATTGATTTATCACAGAAGAAGAATTAAAGTGAAAGCTGCACCGGAAAATCTACCAGATTATTTTGAACTTGATGTAAGCAATCTAGATGTTGGTGACAATATTCTAATTAGAGATATAAAGATGCCAGAAGGTGTTGAATGCTACTTAAATCCTTCAATTCCAGTAGTAGGGGTAATTAAAGCTAAATAATTTCCCCTTTTTTATTTTAAAGTGAAAAGTAAACGGTGAAAAAACTAATTGTAGGGCTTGGAAATCCGGGTAAAAAATATGCGTTAAACCGTCATAATGTAGGTTTTATGGCAGTTGATTATTTAGTAGATGAATTTAATGCGAGTAAATCAGGTAATTATAAAGGCGAACTTTTCAGTTTTAAAGATTTCTTATTTTTAAAACCTTCAACATATATGAATTTAAGCGGAGAAAGTGTAATACTTGTTAAAAATTTTTATAAAATAGACAATGAAAATATAATAGTGATCCATGACGATTTGGATCTAAAACTAGGCGCCCTTAAATTTAAAAGAGGAGGCAGCAGCGGCGGTCATAACGGACTTAAGTCTATTGACAAATATATCGGAAATGATTATTATAGAATAAGAATCGGAATTGGCAGACCTGAGAGAAAAGAAGAAGTGGTAAATTATGTATTAAGTGATTTTTCTAAGGATGAATTAGAATGTGTAAAAACCACTTTTCCGATAATAAAAAAAGCAGTTTTTGAAATAGATAAAGCCGCTTCAAAATATTCAAGGAAATCTTGTTAATGTATTTTGTATATTTATTAAAAAAATATATTAAAAATTTTTTTATTTTTTTGTTTAGTTTGTCTTTTTTATATTTATTAATAGACATAATAGCTAACTTTTCAAAACTTCCGAATTCTTCTAATTTACAAATCTTATATTCTGTGTATGTTTTAGGGTATTCTTTTGAAAATTTTTATCCTTTAGCATTAATTTTTTCTTTTTTATACAGTATTTATTATTTGATTAAATATAACTATATGGTTTCTTTTTATTCTCTCGGATTTTCAAAAAGAAAAATATTATTTCCATTTTTATTTTTAGCATTTATTGTTTATTTATTATTTTTAGTATTGGACAATACAAATTATGTATATTTAAATCAAAAAGCAAAAAATATAATTTCTAGTAAAAAAATAAAAAAGGAAAATCTCTTTTTAAAACATAAAAATAACATTGTATATATTAAAGAATTAAAACCTCTTTTAAAAAAAGCTATAGGTTTAAAAATTTTTGTTTTAAATAATATGGAGTTAAAAAAAATTATCAATATTAAAGAAGCCATTTATCAGAATAATGTCTGGAATGGTACAGATGTAACTATAATAACTATAAATAATGATAAAATGAATGTAAAGAAATTACATAATTTATCGGTTTTAAAAAATTTTGAGCCACTGGTTTTATCTAACCTTAAAAGATTAGATTCATTATCCATTAAAGATGCCTTGCTTGCAATTAAAATTTTTAAGGATATTAAATTAAATAAAATAATTGCGGTTTTACTTTATAAAATACTTACACCGTTGAGTATTATTTTGTTGTTAATTTATTTTATGTACATTTCCCCTATACATCAGAGAATTTCAAATATTTCAGTATTTATGATAAAATCAATTTTTTTTGTAATTTTTATATGGGGAATTAATTTATTGATTTATAAATTTGTCAAACAGGGAGTATTGTCTCCTTTTGTTTTATTTCTTCCATTACTTTTTATTGTTATATTAGATTTTTATGTAATAAAAAAGGAGAATTTATGAATTTTAAAGAATTGGCGGCTAAGTATGATACACCATTATATGTATATGATTTTAATCATTTTACAGAGCAATTTAATAAATTAAAAAAATCTTTTAAAGCCAGAAAAAGTATTATTGCATATGCGGTTAAAGCTAATTCAAATTTGAGTGTGATAAATCATTTTGCAAAACTTGGAAGCGGTGCTGATTGTGTAAGTATAGGAGAGGTAAAAAGGGCGTTATTAGCAGGAGTCGATAAATATAAGATAATTTTTAGCGGAGTTGGAAAAAGAGATGATGAAATTAAAGAAGCTCTAAAAAGTGATATTTTAATGCTGAATATTGAAAGTGAAGCGGAGCTTAAAAGAATTGAGGAAATTGCAAAACAATTAGGTAAAGTTGCAAGAATCAGCATCAGGGTAAATCCGAATATAGACCCTAAAACACATCCATATATTTCAACAGGGCTTCATGAAAACAAATTCGGAGTTGATATAGAAACAGCAAAAAAATTATATCTTTATGCCAAAAAGAGTGAGTTTTTAAATCCTATAGGTATTCATTTTCATATAGGAAGTCAGCTGACCGAATTAGAACCCATAAAAGAAGCAAGCCAGATAGTTGCAGATCTGGTTAGAAGTTTAAAAGCTGTAAATATTGATATTAAATTTTTCGATGTAGGCGGGGGGCTTGGAATCAGATATAAAGATGAAAAATTAATTGAACCTTATGATTACGCTCAGGCTATTTTGTCAACTCTAAGCGGTCTTGATGTGACAATAATTTGCGAACCGGGCAGATTTTTGGTCGGAAACGGCGGATGGTTTTTGACAAAGGTATTATACGAAAAAGAAAACGGAGACAAGAGATTTGTAATTGTAGATGGGGCTATGAATGATTTGATAAGACCAAGCCTTTATAATGCGTATCACAAAGTAGAAGTTTTAACCGACAATAAAGAAATGAGCAAAGCCAATTTAGTTGGACCGGTATGTGAAAGCGGTGATTTTTTTGCTAAAAATGTAGATCTGCCAAAAACAAATCCAGGAGATTTGGTTGTAATCCATTCAGCAGGTGCTTACGGATTTACAATGAGCAGTAATTATAATACGCGTCCAAGGGCTGCAGAGATTGCAGTGATGGATGAAAAAGACAGACTTATAAGAAGAAGAGAAACATTTGAAGATTTAATAGCCTGTGAAATAGATTATTTGAAAGAATAAAATGAAGGCTTTTTTTATTGATGTCCAGGGGACATTAATAGACGATAAAAAATTTTTTCCTCTTCCAGGGGCGATTGAATTTATAAATTACTTAAACAAAAACGATTATCCTTTTGTTTTAATAACCAACAATACAAAAAAAGAAGATTTTAAAAATTATCTTGCAGGTTTAGGTTTTAATTTTAAATATTATTTAGATCCGTTAATGGTTGCTGACAGATATATAAAAGGAAGTATTGCCCCTTTTGGAAATGAAAAATTTGTAGAAATTATGTCAAAAAAATATAAAGTTGATTTTAAAAATCCAGACAACGTAGTGTTGGGAATTAAAATATTTCCTCCTGATGAAATTGCTGATATTATTGAATATTTGCTTAACGGGGCTAATTTAATAGGTATGCATAAAACTTCACTCTATCATAAAAATAATAAGCGTTATCCCGGGCTTGGTGCTATTTTAGAAATGCTACATTATGCTACAAACAGGGAATATAAAGTTGTAGGAAAGCCTTCTTTTGAATTTTTTGAAGCGGCTAGAAAAAAAATTAATTTAAATTATGATAAAATTACCATAATTAGTGATGATTTAATCGGTGATTTGATTCCGGCTGCTAAACTTGGTATGAAAACGGCTTTGGTTTTAAGCGGAAAAATAAAAAGTATTCGCGAAGTAAATAAAAATGTAGATTTTGTAGCTGAAAATATAGGAGAATATTTAAAAAGGAAAGAGTTTTGGATTTAAATAAACTAAGAAAAGAGATTGATGCCATTGACAATGAAATTTTGAAATTACTAAATAAAAGAATGAAAATTGTAAAAAAAGTGGGGGAGATTAAAAATTCTTCTAACACTCCAATTTACAGACCTGAGAGGGAAAAGGCAATAATTGAGCGATTATGCGGACTTAGTAAAAGGGAAAACGGGATTTTACAAAAAGAACATATCGAAGCTATATTTTTAGAAATTTTTGCAATAAGCAGAACACTTGAGAGACAGGAAAGAGTGGCTTTTTTGGGACCGGTGGGTACTTATACGCATCAGGCGGCTGAGCATAAATTCGGAGCGAATGCCAGATATCTTCCGCTTCTTAATATTGAGGCGGTGTTTAAAGCGGTACATAATAAAGAAGCAAAATACGGGGTGATACCTATTGAAAACAATACAGAAGGCGTAGTGGGTATTACGCTTGACAGTTTAAAAAAATATGATGTTAAAATTGTATCAGAAATATGTCTTGATATACATCATTCTTTTGCTTCGCTTCAGGACGACCTCTCAAAAATCAAAAGAATTTATTCACACCCTCAGGGTTATAATCAATGTCTTAATTTTCTTGAAACCCATGGGTTACTTGATATAGAATTTATTCCAACCGAATCTACGGCAAAGGCTGCAAAACTTGCAAGCAAAGATGAATTGTCTGGGGCAATATGTTCAAAGATAGCGGCAAAGCTTTATAATGTGCCTTTACTTTTTGAAAAAATAGAAGACAATTTGGCAAACAGGACAAGATTTATAATAATTAGTGATTTTAAAACCCAAAAAAGCGGAAATGATAAAACAAGTGTAATAGCTAAAACCCCACATAAAACCGGTGCTCTTTTTGATTTGCTTAAAAAATTTAAAGACAGAAATATAAATCTTTTGAAAATTGAAAGCAGACCAAACAAAGATGATACGTTTAATACCTGGTTTTATATTGATTTTGAAGGACATATAGACGATAAAAAAGTTTCCGAAGTGATTAAAGAAGAAAACATGATTTGGCTTGGAAGTTATATTAAAGAATGCTAAATTGGCTGAGACTGTATAATGGATAATGGAAAATTAAGGAGAATATAATGTTTGAAAATTTAGCAGATTTAAAAATATACGAAGCTGGAAAACCTATTGAGCTAGTTGTTAGAGAATATGGAATAGAACCAAAAGATATAATAAAACTTGCAAGTAATGAAAATCCATACGGTCCTCCTCCAAAAGCAATTCAGGCTGTCAAACAAACAGCAAATCTTATGCACAGGTATCCTGATGACAGTTTTTATGAATTAAAAGAGGGGCTTGCTAAAAAATTTGATATTAAAGACTCAAATATAATAATTGGGGCTGGAAGTGACCAAGTTTTGGAATTTGCAATTCATGCAGTAATGCCAAAAAAAGTTTTAATGGCGAGAATTACATTTGCAATGTATGAAATTTATTCGAAACAGTTTGGTGCTAAGATTTTAAAAACCCCATCAAGTATGCATAATTTAGATGAATTTTATGAAATTTATAAACAAGAAAAGCCTGAAATTATATTTTTATGCATACCCAATAATCCTTTAGGTGAATGTTTAGATGCAAAAGATGTATATGAATTTATTGAAAAAATAGATGAAGAAACTTTAATTATAATAGACGGGGCATATCAGGAGTTCGCAAGTTTTAAAGATAAAAATAAAGAGATTAAACCAAAAGACGTTTTAAAGTACCAAAACGTTTTATATACCGGGACATTTTCTAAAGCGTACGGACTCGGGGGAATGAGGGTCGGTTATGGGATTGCTAATGAGTTTATTATAAAAAATCTTCACAAGTTGAGACCTCCTTTTAATATTACCACTCTTTCACTAAAAGCGGCAATTGAAGCATTAAAAGATGAAGAATTTGTAAAAATAGGAATTGAAAAAAATTTTGAAGAAATGAAAAAATATGAAAAATTTGCAAAAGAACATAATTTAAAATATATAGAAAGTTATACCAATTTTATTGTTTTATATATAAAAAATTCCACTTTAATTGCACAAAATTTGTTAAAAAAAGGTATAATTGTAAGAGATATGGCGAGTTACGGATTTGATGCATTAAGAATTACAATAGGTAAAAAAGAGGAAAATGAAAAATTATTTACAATATTAAAAGGTTTGATTAATTGAGTTTTGAAGAATTGTTTAAACAGATAATTGCTTTTAGTAATAATTTAAACAAAAAACAAAAAATCGTTATAGGCGTAAGTATTGCAATTGTAATACTGTTAATCTCTTTTTTAATAGTTTATAATTCTGCGTCTGCTAAAAAATATAATAATTATGCTGTTTTGTTTGAAAATTTAAAACCTAAAGATGCAGCTCTTATAGCCCAGTATTTAGACAAAAAACAAATTTCTTATATTATTCCCCAGGACGGAGTTATTGAGGTTCCAAAAAATAAAGTTCAAAAATTAAGAATCGATATCGCAGCCCAGGGTCTTCCAAAATCAGGAAATATTGGATTTGAACTATTTGATAAAAACAGTTTTGGAGCCACAGCGTTTGAAGAGAAAATTAAATATTTAAGGGCGTTGGAAGGTGAACTGGCAAATACAATTGAATCTATTGATGCTGTGGAAGAGGCAAAAGTAAATATTGCTTTGCCAAAAGAAAGTGTCTTTGTTTCGAAGCAAATTCCTCCGACAGCTTCAGTAATGATTAAATTAAAACCAAATATGATTTTGACCCCGAAGCAGATCAAAGGAATAAAATATCTTGTTGCTGCAGCTGTACCAAAACTTAAACCAGAAAATGTAAAAATAATTGACCAATATGGAAATTTGCTTGGTGAAAATGATGAATTAACCGCCAATAATGAACTTTTAAAAACAGAAATGATTTATAAAAAAAGACTGGAAAAAGAGCTTGAGAATAAAATTGTATCAATATTGGCTCCGGTTGTTGGCGGAAGCGATAAAGTTGTTGCAAAGGTTAATTTAGACATTGATTTTTCTAAAGTGAAATCACATGCCACAATTTATTCTCCTGATAATGTTGTGAGAAGCGAACAGACTTTGGAAGAGGAAAAAACAGGATATGGGGATAAAAAAGTAGGCGGGGTGCCAGGGGCAGTAAGTAATATTGGACCGGTTCAGGGGTTAAAATCTAATCAGATAAAAAATAAATATTCAAAAAGTGAAACTACTACAAATTATGAAATTTCAACAACGATAAAAGATACAATCGCTCCTCTTGCAAAAATCAAAAGGGTTACAGCGGCGGTTGTTGTAGACGGACATTATAAAAAAGATAAAAATGGTAAAATTGTTTTTGTGCCGTTAGATAAAATTGAAATAGCAAATATTACCAATTTAGTAAAAAATGTAATAGGATTTGACTCTAAAAGAGGAGACAGTGTAAGTGTAAGCAGTTTTCAATTTAATAATGTAAATAATAGCAATAAATCTACAGTGGAAACAGTTATGGGAAATATTGAATTATATTTAGGAGCGTTTGGCAATATTATAAAATATTTAATTTTAGCTATAGTACTGTTTATTTTTTATAAAAAAGTAATTGTTCCTTTTTCCAGAAAAATGCTTGAAGTGAAACCTGAAGAAAAAGTTGAAAAGCCAAAAAAAGTATTGGAAATAGAAGAAGAGGAAGAAGACACATATGATAAAATAAAAGAATTAAAAGAAAAAGTTGAAACCCAGTTAGGAATTAGTTCGAGTGTAAATGAAGAGGAATTAAAATATGAAGTACTGCTTGAGAGAATTACTAAAATGGTGGAGGAAAAACCTCAGGAGGTTGCAAAAGTATTAGAAAATTTATTAAAAGAAGAAATTGAAAAAGGACTTTAGATGGCTTTATCACCTCAGCAGCAGGCTGTACTGGATGAATTATCAATGCCTGAAAAAATTGCAATTTTATTAATTCAGTTAGGTGAAGATTTAACAGCTCAGATTTTTTCATATATGGACGTTGACGCAATTACAGAAATCAGTAAATATATTGCAACTGCAAAAACTATAGATAAGGCTATAGCAGCTGCCGTATTGGAAGAATTTTATGTTATCTTCCAGTCTAACCAATATATTGCAAGCGGCGGATTGGAATATGCAAAAGAAATACTTTATAAAGCATTAGGTCCAGAAGAAGCTAAAAAAGTTTTAGATAAGCTAGCCAAATCACTTCAAAGTGAACAGAATTTTGGATTTTTACAGAAAGTTAAACCCCAACAACTTGCAGATTTTATTATTAACGAACATCCTCAGACAATTGCACTTATTTTGGCCCATATGGATCCAACCAGTGCAGCTGAGACGCTTAGTTATTTTCCAGATGAATTGAGGGCTGAGGTGTTAATTAGGATGAGTAATTTAGGTGATATTTCACCACAGATTATTAAAAAAGTCAGCGCAATACTTGAAACTAAATTAGAATCATTAACAGGATATAAAGTAGAAATCGGAGGTGTAAGGTTTGTAGCCGAAATATTCAACAGACTCGGCCAAAAGGCTGCAAAAGAAACACTAAAATATATTGAACAGATAAATGCAGACCTTGCTGAAAAAATAAAAGAAAAAATGTTCACATTTGAAGACATTATTAAACTTGATAATACTGCCATAAGAGAAATATTGAAAGAAGTGGATAAACAGACATTGATGATAGCCCTAAAAGGTGCGCCTGAAGAACTTAAGCAAAAATTTTTATCAAATATGTCCCAAAGAGCGGCTGCGGCATTTGAAGAAGAAATGCAGTTTTTAGGGCCTGTAAAGGTTAAAGACGTTGAAGCTGCTCAGAGACAAGTAGTTGAGGTTGTCCAAAAACTTGCTGAAGAAGGAAAAATAGCTGTTGGCGCTGAGGAGGAGGTAATTGAGTAAAATTATTTCAAAAGACAATTCCGATACGCATGTTGTCAAATCTTATAAGTTTAAAGAATTAGATGATACCGATTTTCAAAAAGTTTCTTTTCAAGAATCCCAAAAAAATGAAACAGTAAACGAATCGCAGGATAAAGTGTCTCAAAGCAGTGTTTCAAATCAAAATGATGAATTAATTGAAAGACTTTTAAATAAAATAGAAGAATTAAGCAATAATATTATTAATATCGAAAATAATTTTAATAATCAACTGAATGAATGTAAAAAGCAGATTGAAACTGAAAAACAGAAAGCTTATGAAGAAGGTTATAAAAAAGGCTTGGAAGAGGGTAAGAAAGAAATTGAATCATTGTTGGGAGAAAAGATTAAATTGTTGGAAGATTCAATAGAAAAAATTGATAAAATAAATGAAACATTCGAAGAGAAAATAATTTCTATAGAAAAAGAATTAATTTCTGTGGCTTTGGATATTGCAAAAGAGGTAATTCAAAAAGAAGTTAGTGAAAATTCTAAAGAAATAGCATATAATCTTGCAAAATCTTTAATGGATGAAATCAAAGAGGCTACAAAAATAAAAATAAAAGTAAATCCTAAAGATGCACAGTTTCTCAAAAGTAAAGATTTAAAAAATGTGGAAATTTTAGAAGATCCTGCCGTAAAAGAAGGTGGGGTTGTTATAATAAGCGATGTTGGAAATATTGATGCAGAAATTATAAGTAGGTTTAAAGCAATAAAAGAAGCAATTTTAGAGGAGAGAAATAGTGAAAATTGATGTTAAAAAAATGAATATTGAAGAGTTGAATAATTTAGCAAATAAAATTAGAAAAAGAATCCTTGATGTTGTATCAAAAAAAGGAGGACATTTAAGCTCAACTCTTGGAGCCGTCGATTTAATTATAGGGATGCATTATGTGTTTGATGTAGAAAAAGATCCTTTTATTTTTGATGTGTCGCATCAGGCATATGCGCATAAACTTTTAACCGGCAGATGGGAAGAATTTGAAACGCTAAGACAGTTTGGCGGTATCAGCGGATATACAAAACCAAAAGAGAGTAAATATGATTATTTTTCTGCGGGCCATTCTTCTACTTCAATATCGGTTGCGGTTGGTGCGGCAAAAGCGATTAAGTTGAAAAAAGAAGACAGAATACCTGTTGTTTTAATAGGTGATGGCGCTATGGGTGCCGGTATGGTATATGAAGCAATGAATGAACTAGGGGACCTTAAACTTCCCGTTGTAATTATTTTGAATGACAATGAAATGAGTATCGGAAGACCGATTGGTGCTGTAAGTAAATATTTAACAAAGTTAAAAGCAAAAAAACCTTATCAGAATTTTAAGGATAAATTTAAAAAACTGCTTGATTTTATGCCGGAAGATGTAAAATTTACAGCAAAAAAAATGGAAGAATTTTTCAGTGTAAACGGTATATTTTTTGAAGAAATGGGACTGGAGTATATTGGACCGATTGACGGGCATAATATTGAAGAAATTATAGAAACTTTAAAAATAGCAAAAGAACTTAAAAAACCGGTTGTAGTTCATGCAAAAACTATAAAAGGTAAAGGTTATAAACAGGCTGAAGGGTATTACGAGCACTGGCATGGAGTTGGACCATTTGATGTAAAGACAGGCAAATCTCTTAAAAAAAGTTCTCTTTCGGCGACTAAAGTATTTGCCGAGAGCTTGCTTGAAATAGCCAAAAAAGATGAAAAAGTTGTCGGGGTTACTGCAGCAATGCCAAGCGGAACCGGAATGAAAGATTTGATGAATGCATTTCCTGAAAGGTTTTGGGATGTCGGGATTGCCGAACAGCATGCGGTAACATCCATGGCGCCTCTGGCAAAAGAGGGATTTATCCCTTTTGTGGCAATTTATTCCACATTTTTACAAAGAGGATATGATCAGATCATTCACGATATATGTCTTGACAATTATCCTGTGAGGTTTGCAATTGACAGGGCCGGGATAGTAGGGGCTGACGGTGAAACACATCAGGGTGTTTTTGATGTGGGATATTTAAGAATACTTCCCAATATGACCCTTTTTGCCCCAAGGGATTTTGAAACATTAAAAAAGGCTGTTGAATTTGCGTATAAGTTTGACAAAGGGCCTTGTGCATTCAGATATCCAAGGGGTTCGTTTGAGCTTGACAGCGGAACTTTTGAAGCTAATGCTTTTGAGCTTGGAAAAGGCGAAATTTTAATAGAAAGTAAAAATATTATGTTGATTGGATATGGAAACGGCGTTGGGAAAGCTTATAAAGTATATAATTTATTAAAAGAAAAAGGGATTGAGAGTGGTATTGTTGATTTAAGATTTGTAAAACCTTTTGATGAAAATTTATTAAGAAATCTTAAAGCGAAAAAATGGTATGTAATAAGTGATAATGCTAAAGAAGGCGGAATAGCTGAAATGCTTAGTGATTTTGCAAATAAAGAGAATTTGGAAGTTGAAATTAAGAGCTTTGAATATCCAGATATTTTTATTCCTCACGGTGATGTAAAAGAAGTTGAAAAATATTTGGGTGTTGACGAAGAAAGTATTGCAGAAAAAATTATAAAAGATATAAATGGCTAAAGCTGTATTTGGAGGCGGGTGTTTTTGATGTTTGGATGCAGTTTTTGGAAAAGTTGAGGGTATAAAAAATGTAATTTGCAGATATTCAGAAGGAAGAGAAGCTAATCCAACTTATGAACAGGTCTGCAGCGGTGTTATAGGAGATGCAGAGGTTGTAATGATTGATTATGATGAAAATAATATAAGTTATGAAGATTTATTTGATGTATTTTTTGAAATATACTATTCAACTCAGCTTAATAAACGGGGTAACGATATAGGCACCTAGTACCGTTCAATTATTCTTTGTATGGATAAAAATCAAAAGAGATTGCAAAAAGAAAAATATATGAGCTTAAAAATAAAGGTATTAATGTAGTAACAGAACTTGAAAAATTTGAAAAATTTTACCCGGCAGAAGAATATCATCAAAATTTTTTTGCAAAAAATCCAGATAATCCTTATTGTCAGTATGTAATTTTACCCAAAGTGGAAAAATTTTTATATAATAATAAAAAAAGGAGTGGGAAATGAAATTAGAAGATTTGGTAAAAATAGGTGTTGGTAGTATTTTTTTGGCAAAAGAAAAAATGCAGGAATTAATTGAAGAGGCTAAAAAGAGAGGAGAACTTACAGAAAAAGAAGCAGAAGAACTGATAAATGAGATGAAAAAAGAATCTGAAGAAAAGCTAGAAGAAATCAGAAAAATGATAAAAGACGAAGTTAAAAAACAGCTTGATGAATTAGGTGTTGCTACAAAAGAGGATATAAAAAGAATAGAAGAAAAAATTGAAAAATTAAATGTTCAAAAATAGTATTTATGAACTTAAACGCACAAAAGATATTATATTTATATTGGCAAAAAACGGATTCGGGGATTTAGTTGAAAGTTTGGGAATTCCGGTTCCTTTTAAAAAAAACAAACCTAAATTATCAAGAAATGAAAGAATAAGAAAAGTAATAGAAGAACTTGGTCCAACGTTTATAAAATTGGCCCAGATTCTTTCTCTCCGCCCTGATTTGATTCCTATTGAACTGGCAAAAGAATTTGAAAAACTTCAGGATAATGTAACTCCTGTCCCTTTTGATGAAATAAAGAGTGTTATTGAAGAAGAATTGGAAAAAAATTTTGATGAATATTTTGAAGGTGATTTTACACTTTTGGCCAGTGCATCCATAGGGCAGGTATATAAAGCCAAATTGAAAACCGGAGAAATCGTAGCTGTTAAAGTATTAAAGCCTGAAATAGAGGAAAAAATTTATGCTGATATAAACATACTTCTAAGACTTGCGAAAATAGTAAGGGAAAAATTACTAGTTTACGGAATAGACAGTATAAAAATTGTAGAAGAATTTGCAAAATCAATTAAAAAAGAACTTGATTTTAATATAGAAGCCCTTAATTTGAAAAGATTTTCCGCAAATTTTAAGAACAATCCTAGTATTAAAATACCAAAACTTTATTTTGTTTCTAAAAAACTGCTGGTTTTGGAATATATTGACGGTATAAAAATTTCTGATATTGATAAATTGAAAAAAAACGGATATGACCCAAAAGAAATCGCAAAAAAAGGTTTTGATTTAATATGTGAGCAGATTTTCATCCATAGATTTTTTCATGCGGATCCGCATCCGGGTAATTTAATGGTTTATGATGGAAAGATAGTTTTTTTAGATTTTGGAATAATGGGGCGGCTTAGTGAGGAAGACAGAAGATATATTATTGAACTTGTTTTTTATGTTATAAAAAATGAGGAGGAAAAGGCTGCCGAATATATTCTTAAACTATCTAAAGTTTCTAAAAATACAGATGTTTCTTCTTTTAAAAAAGAGGTTGCGGATATAATCTCTACATATTTTTATTCATCTTTGAAAAATATAGAAATAAAAAAATTAATAGAAGATCTGCTTGTCAGTATGAGTAGAAACAATGTTTATTTAAAAGAAGATAATTATCTGTTTGTTAAGTCTATAGTTACAATGGAAGGGGTCGGAAAAAAACTTTATCCAGATTTTAATGCAGTGGAGGAGATTAAACCTTTTATTCTTAAAGTATACAAAAAAGAATTTTCCATTTTAAGTTTTATTAAAAAATCCCATGAATTAAATTTATCAATCATTGAATTTTTTAATAAAACACCTTCTAATATCAATGAAATAATAGATAAACTCAAAAATGGTGAGTTAAAAATTGAATTTGAACATGTGGGATTGGAGGAAATGGAAAAAACTACTAAAAATTCTTTCAATGAACTGTCTTTAGCCATTATAATCGCCTCAATTTTAATAGGTTCTTCAATGTTGCTTTCTTTTTATGTGCCTCCTTTAATCGGGCACATATCTGTCCTGGGACTTGGAGGGTTTATTTTTGCTTTTGTTTTGGGGGTATTGTTAATATTAGCCATTATAAGACAAAAATAAATATATAAATTTTGAACTAATTTTTAGTATAATTATTAAAAGGGAAAAATTGTTTAAAGAAATAAAAACTATAAAAAAATTAGTAATATATCTTATTATATTTTGGACTTTTGTTATTACATTTTTTATTTTTTTTGATATATACAAGAGTTATATTTACGCTAGAAATGAAGCATTGTCACAAGCTAAAGTAAAAACACAGGATGATATAAATTTTAGGCACTGGGTTGCTTCACATGGTGGAGTTTATGTGCCTATCGATAAAAACACTCCTCCAAATCCTTATTTAGCCCATTTAAAAAACAGGGATGTGGAAACGTTTGATGGTCAACATTTAACACTTATGAATCCTGCTTACGCATTAAGACAATTATTATCAACATCATCTTCAAAATATAAAGACAAAATTACTAGCAATATTTTATTAAATCCTAATAACAAACCGGATGAATGGGAAAAAAAGGCTTTAAAGATTGTTATTAAAAATGAAAAGCCCTATTATGAATTTAAAAATCACGATTATTTAAGATATATGGTTCCATTTAAAGTAGAAAAAAGTTGTTTAAAGTGTCATGCTTTTCAGGGATATAGAGTTGGGGATATAAGAGGAGCAATTTCTGTTACAATTGATGCAAAACCTATATTTAGAAAATATGTTTTATTAGATAAAAGTTATATTTTAGAATTAATTTTATTATGGTTAGTGGGGAACATATTTATTTTTATATGGTATAAAAAACTTAGAAAATCTATTTTAGATAAAATGGAAATATATGAAGAAGTTATTTATGGACTTGTTGATTTAGTGGAACAGCGCGATACATATACCGCAGGTCATTCTAAAAGAGTTGCTGAATATTCTGTAATGATTGCTAAAGAAATGGGATATGATAAAAATACCTTAGATCTTTTATACAGGGCAGGTATGCTGCATGATATTGGAAAAATTGTAACACCGGATTCTATTCTTTTAAAACCTGGAAAATTAGATAAAATTGAATTTGAATTGATTAAAGAACATGTTACAATAGGTTATGAATTTTTGAAAAAAATAGAAATATATAAAGATATAGCTGAAATTATTAAATATCATCATGAAAGATATGACGGTAAAGGTTATACAGAGGGCTTAAAAGGAGATGAAATTCCTATTTTATCAGCAATTTTAGCAGTTGCGGATGCATTTGATGCAATGACAACTAACAGGATTTATAAGGGAAGAAAAGATATTAATACAGCTCTGAAAGAAATTAAGGAATTAGCCGGAGAGCAATTTCATCCTAAAGTTGCGGAAGCAGCACAGAAAGCATTGAAAAATGTAAAAATTAAAAATGTTTCTCAGGTTCCTAAAACAAAACTTGAATTAGAAAGATTTGTATATTTTTTTAAAGATTCACTTACGGGCTGTTATAATCAAAAATATTTGGAATTTGTATTATCTAAAAATAATGATGAATTTTTTAATTATAAATATATAGTTTTTATATATTTGCACAATTTCGGAGAGTACAATAAAAAATATGGATGGAAAAATGGGGATAAAGAACTAGCAAGAATTGCTAGAGAATTACGTAAAGTTTTTTCATCAGGCGTTGTTTTTAGAAAAGAGGGTGACGATTTTGTTGTGTTATGTAAAAATAAAATTTCAATAGATGAAAAAAAATTAAAAAATATTGTAAATGATACTATAATAACTATTTCATATGAACAAAAAGAATTAGATGAAAATTTAAGAGAAAAATTGATTGAAGAACTTATTTAATTGGTAAATAACCGTTAGATGTTAAAATTTTTTGACCCTCTTTTGAAAGTAGAAAATGTGCAAAATCTCTGACTGACTTCTTTTTTAAACCTTTTTTTGAAATAACGAAATACTGATTAATTGGAGAATATAATTTTGGATTAATTTCTATCCAATTTATTCCTTTTTTATTATATTTAGATGGTAACAAATTAATTGCAGATTTTGGAATAAATGCTACTTTGTTTTTTGACCAGATTACATCATCAACGACTTCTGCAATGTTTTTTTTGTATTCTATTTTGTTTTTTATTTTTTCATATAAATGTAAATTTTTTAAAACTTCAATAGTTCTATTACCATAAACTGTTTGCTGTTTGTTTCCAATTAAAATTTTTTTAATTTTTTTATTTTTTAAGAAATTATAATTTTTATCATTTAAATTTTTAAAAAATATGATTAGCGAACCTTTTGTATAAAGTTTAGGTTTTGTAACAGCTTTGTGTGCATTATATACTTTTAATGCTCCTTTTTTATCTGCTGAAAGAAACATATCATAAGGGTATCCATTTAAGATGTCTTTAACTGCTTTGCCAGTTGATTCATATTGAACTAAAATATGATCGTTTGGATATTTTTGATAAAATTTTTTAAAAATTTTTTTCATTACAAATTCCATATTTGTTGAAGAAAGAACAATACCATATTTATTTAAATCCATTGAAAATAATGTAATCAATAAGCTAAAAGAAATAATTAATTTTTTCATTTTTTTCCTTTGAAAGGTTTTATTTAAGTAAAATAATTATAATATTTATCAAGCATTAAAATCGTATTGACGTTATTCAAAATATTATGTTGTTGAGTTAATGTGTTATTTATAAATAATATTATAAATCCTTTTGAATTACATATACAATAACTCTGTTTTTTTTGTTTGAAAAAATCAGATTATCAGATATTTTTAAAGCAAAATATTTTCTTTACAACAAGACTTTCAAATTTCTCATTATATTATTATACATTATGAATATTATAGCATATAAAAATAAGCTATTTTTGTGGAATAACAAAAGACATTATTTATAAAAAATTCAAATTTAAGCAGTTTTGAAGATTTCTAATTGGTACCGGCGGTGGGACTCGAACCCACATGAGCAGAGCTCATCGGATTTTGAGTCCGACGCGTCTACCAGTTCCGCCACGCCGGCTTGTTGTGGAATGAAATTATAGCAAAAAAAAAGAAAAAAAAGAATTATTTGTTAAGTAATTCTTTTAATTTTTTACCTACTTTGAATTTTACTGATTTAGTTTCAGGGATTTGTACTTCTTTACCTGTTCCCGGAACTCTTGCAACTCTCGGTGCTCTTGTTACAACTTCAAAACTACCAAATCCTATAAAACTAACTTTTTTACCTGCTTTCAATGCTTCTTCAATAGCTTCAATTGTTGCATCAATTGCTGCTTGAGAATCTTTTTTGCTAAGACCTGTTTTCTCTGCTACCGCTGCGATAAGTTCTGATTTTTTCATTTTTTCCTCCTTAATTTAATGTACAAAAAATTTTACTCTTTTTTTTTACTAAAAATCAAGTATTTATGGTAATTTTTGATATAATTTTGTCAAAAAAGGTAAAAAATGTCATCTTGCGAGTTACCTTCAGCAAAAAAAGCCGATAAAAATATATGTAAATTACTTAAAAATACTAAAACAATAGTCGTTGTGGGTCTTTCTCCAAAACCTCACAGGGCTTCAAATCAGGTAGCAAAGTATATGCAGGATAAAGGATATAAAATTATTCCTGTTTATCCGAGGGAAGATGAAATTTTGGGAGAAAAAGTATATAGAAGTTTAGACGAAATAGATTTTGAAGTGGATATTGTTGATATTTTCAGAAAAAGTGAGGATACTCCACCTATTGTAGAAAAAGCTGTAAAATTACCTGGAATTAAATGTGTGTTTTTACAGGAAAGCATAAAGAACAATAAATCAAAAGAGATAGCAGAAAATGCAGGAATTTTTTATGTAGAAGATAAATGCATAATGGTAGAACATATCAGATGTGAGAAAGAAGGTTTGTTATGATAAATTTAGAAAAAATAAAAGAAGCTAAAACAAGGGTAAATAAGGTAATTTACAAAACACCGTTTGCTTATGCCCCCACTCTTTCTCAAAAAGTGGGGAATGAAATATATTTAAAAAAAGAAAATTTACAAATTACAGGTGCTTTTAAGTTAAGAGGTGCTTTTAATAAAATTGCTTCCCTTCCGGAAGAAAAAAGAAAAAAAGGAGTTATTGCGGCAAGTGCCGGTAATCATGCCCAAGGTGTTGCATTCAGCGCAAATTATTTTAATATTCCATCAATCATAGTTATGCCAGAAGCTACCCCTTTAACAAAAGTAAGTGGTGTTAAAGAATATGGCGGAGAAGTTGTACTTGCAGGAAACAATTATGATGAAGCGTATGAATATGCTGTAAAATTGGCCAAAGAAAAAGGGTATGAATTTATTCATCCTTTTGCTGATTTTGATGTAATGGCCGGGCAGGGGACTATTGCACTTGAGATGCTTGAGAGAGTTCCTGATTTGGATTATATAATTGTGCCGATTGGGGGAGGCGGATTAATCAGTGGTATTGCCTCAGCCGCAAAACAGATTAATCCCAAAATAAAGGTTATTGGAGTTACGGCTGCCGGAGCTCCTGCTATGAGACTTAGTTTTCTCAGCGGTTCTGTACAAGACAGCGCATTTGTAAAAACAATCGCAGACGGTATAGCTGTAAGAGACACTTCGCCTATAACTTATGAAATCATAAAAGAAACAGTTGATGATATAGTTGAGGTTGATGATGAAGAGATAGCAAATGCTATATTATTTTTAATGGAAAGACAAAAAGTTGTTGTTGAAGGGGCGGGGGCAGTAGGTGTTGCAGCTCTTTTGCATCACAAAATAAAATTTTCTGCCCCTAAAAAAGTGGGTGTTGTTTTAAGCGGTGGAAATATTGATGTTACAATGATTAATTTAATTATTGAAAAAGGTCTATTAAAATCTCACAGAAAAATGAAATTAATTGTAACTCTTGTTGATAAACCGGGTTCACTTATGAGACTTACAGAAATATTAACGGAACAAAAAGCGAACATAGTTCAAATCGGTTATGACAGGACTGATTTGAATTTGGCAATAGGTGATGCAAATGTGACAATCGCACTTGAAACAAGAGGGCTTGAACATCAAGAGGCAATAAAAAGAGCACTTCATAAAAATAAATATAAATTTGTAGTAGAATAAGGAGAATAAATGAAATATGAAGTAGTAATAGGGCTTGAAGTACACGTACAACTTAATACAAAAACAAAAATATTCTGTAGCTGTGCTACAAGTTTTGGAGACACTCCAAATACTAATACATGTCCTGTGTGTTTAGGATTACCAGGGGCTTTACCTGTTCTTAACAAAGAAGCAGTAAGAAAAGCGGTCATGTTTGGTAAAGCTGTAAATGCTACAATAAATAAAAGAAGTATTTTTGCGAGAAAAAATTACTTTTATCCGGATTTGCCAAAAGGTTATCAAATAAGCCAGTTCGAAATCCCAATTGTTGAACACGGTGAATTATTCATAGAAGTTGACGGAAAAACAAAAAGAATAGGAATTACGAGAGCCCATTTGGAAGAAGATGCAGGAAAAAATATGCATGAGGGAGAATATTCAAAAGTTGATCTCAATAGAGCCGGAACCCCTTTGCTTGAGATTGTAAGTGAACCTGATATGAGAAGCAGCGATGAAGCGATTGCATATCTTAAAAAACTTCATGCAATTGTAAAATATCTCGGAATCAGTGATGCAAATATGCAGGAGGGAAGTTTCAGGTGTGATGCAAATGTTTCAGTAAGACCTATGGGACAAAAAGAATTCGGTACAAGGGTTGAAATTAAAAACATAAATTCATTCAGATTTATTAAGCAGGCAATCGAATATGAGATTCAGAGGCATATTGAAGCATACGAATATGATGAATATGATAAAGAAGTGGTGCAGGAAACAAGACTTTTTGACAGTAAAACTGGTGAAACCAGAAGTATGAGGGGAAAAGAAGAGAGTGCTGATTACAGATATTTTCCGGATCCGGATTTACTTCCGCTTGATGTTCCTGAAGAATTTTTTGATATTGAAATTCCTGAACTTCCTGATGAAAAAAAAGAAAGATACATAAAAGAATATAAACTCAAAGAATATGATGCTGGAGTTTTAACAAGCGAGCCTGCATTGGCTGAATTTTTTGAAAAAATGGTTTCTCTTGGCGTTGAACCAAATGCGGCAAACAGATGGCTTGCAATTGAACTTTTAGGAAGACTAAACAAACAAAATATTTCAATTGAAAATTCTCCTGTATCAGCTGAAAAACTTGCACTTATTGCAATAAGGGAAAAAGAGGCTGTAATTAGCGGAGCCGGAGGTAAAAAAGTATTAGACCTTTTAATGGAAGAAGACATTGAAGTTGATGCGGCTATTGAGAAATTAGGACTAAAACAAATAAGCGATGAGGGGGCGATTGAAAAAATCGTGGATGAGGTTTTAGCTGCGAATGAAGATAAAGTAGCTGAATATAAAGCCGGAAAAGAAAAACTTTTTGGATTTTTTGTGGGACAGGTTATGAAAGCAAGCCGTGGAAAAGCAAATCCACAGGTTGTAAATAAACTCCTTAAAAGTAAGCTTTCTTGAAAAGAGAATCAAAACTTGTAAAAGCCCTTGTGGCTTTTGCTTTTTATTTGGATGGAAACGAAAAATATATAAAATTTAAAAGAAAAACAGACAGACTTCTTAACGACCCTACTTATATGCCTAATAAAATATTTGACATATTTATGCTTATTTTAGTAAGTATCAGTGTTGCAATATTACTATATGATGTTAAGCATAATATAAATCCTTTTTTGGAAAAATTTGATTTTTATGTAGTTACTACAATTTTTGTAATTGAATATATTCTAAGGGTGTGGGTATATAACGATATACATAAAATTATTTTAGAGGAATATGAAATATCGAGTTTTTTGGAAAGAGGATTTGATTTAAAAGGGGTGATTTTTAAAATAGTAAAAACAAAACTTGAATATATGACCACCCCTTTTGCAATAATTGATTTTTTAGCTATTTTACCTGCATTTAGAAGTTTAAGAATTTTTAGAATTTTTATAATTTTCAGACTTTTTAAAATTTTAAGATATACCAATAATCTAAATATTTTTCTAAGTGTTTTAAAAGAGAAAAAATTTGAATTATTCATAGTATTAATTGCCGTTGTTTTTATTGTGTTTATAGGAGGTTCGATTATATATGTTTTTGAAGCTCATATCAACCCAAATATAAAAAACCTTTTTGATGCTTATTATTGGGCTTTAATTACAATTTCCACCGTCGGTTATGGGGATATTTCTCCTGTTACCCAGGAAGGAAGAACATTAACAATGTTTTTAATTATTGTTGGTGTGGGAATTATCTCATTTACAACGTCAATTATAGCAAGTGCATTTACAGAAAAATTATATGAGGTTAAAACAGAAAAAGTATTTAGGGAAGTTGACCATTATAATGAATTTTATTTAATTTGCGGATTTTCGGACGAGGCTGAAATATTGGCCGAAAAATTAAAAAAAGAAAAAAGAGATTTTTTAATTGTGGATACAGATGAAAACAGGGTAAATGATGCAACGATAAGAGGATACGAAGCTGTTAAGGGGGATATTACACAAAAAGTTTTTTTGAAAAAAATCAATTTTAATAAAATAACAAAAATTTTTGTATTAACTAATTCTGACATTACGAATACCTTTATAACCCTTACTTTAAGAAGTTTTTCAAAAAATGCTGAAATTATTGCATTGGCTCATGAGGAAAAAAATATTTCAAAATTGGAAAAAGTAGGAGCCAATTATGTTATTGTCCCCACCAAGGCGACGGCTCTTCTTGCAGGTGTTTATATTGGAAGTCCAATTACATTTGCAGTAATTGATGCTATTTTAAGTGAAAAGAAAAATGCAATTATTGATGAGATAAAAGTAATTGAAAATTCTATTTTAGACGGTAAATTAATTGGTGAAATCGATTTTGACAAATATAAAATATTACTTTTTGGGGTATTAAAATCAAAAGAATCTGAAATGCTTCAAAAAACCTTTTCTTTATCTAAAGGGCATTTTTATTTCAATCCTCCATTTGATCTGAAACTGGAAGCTGGGGATATTATTGTTATTATGGGATACAGTGTAAGTATAAACTATTTTAAATATCAAATTGAAAAGAGTAGTATATGAAAATAGCTATTTTTGGATTTAACAAATTTGGGGAAAAAATTGCTTCAACTTTAAAAAAACAAAATGTAATAATAATTGTTTTTGATGAAAATGAGGAAAAAAAAGCTAAAGAAAAATTTTTTGATGTTCTTTTGCTAAAAGAAATTACAGATGAGGAGTTAAATAAAATTGAAGAGATAAGTTATGCAATCTGTGCTTTGAAAGATGAGGAAAAAAATCTGTTTTTGGTTTTGTCTTTAAGAGAAATTTTTCCTAAACTAAATATTGTAGCAAAAGTTTCAAGTAAAGAAAATGAATACAAATATAAATTAGCAGGAGCGGATAAAATATTGAATCCTTATGAAATCATTGCGAACAGAATTATGACAATACTTAAGAAACCTTTAACTCTTAAAGTTATCGAAGAAATTATTTTTTCCGACAATAAACTTTCTTTTTCTGAAATTGTAATACCTGAAAATTCTTTTTTAGAAGGTAAAGCTATTAAAGATGTTTATAAGGAAATACAGGGTATTTATAATTTGTTAATTATAGGAATTGTTGATAAACAAATAAGTGATGAAGTTATTTTTGTTACAAAAGGTATAAATCATATTTTAAATCATAAAGATGTATTAGTGGTAGTCGGAGATATAGACGAAATTGAAAGATTTAAAAACGATTTAGAAATATTTAAAGGAATGCAATGATATCTATTATTGGAGCTGGCAGTTGGGGAAGCGCTTTATATCATGCCATAAAGCAAAAAGTAGAAGGTGAGATTGTTATTACTTCTCGAAGAAGAAGAAACATTGAAGGGTTTGTTGATATTGAAAAGGCTTTGGAAAGTGAATATATTGTTATTGCAATAGCAGCTCAGGCTATAAAAAATTTTTTAAAAAAGTATAATTTAAAAGATAAAAAAGTTCTAGTTGCAAGTAAGGGTATTGATAAAGATGAATTAAAATTTTTAAATGAAATATTCGAGGAATATGTAAGCATTAATGATCTTGCTTTTCTTTCAGGCCCTTCATTTGCAAAAGAGGTAAAAGAAAATAAACCGACAGCTCTTGTAATTGCTTCCAAAAATATGGAGTTGGCAAAAAAATTTAAAACTTTTTTCCCAAAATTTATAAAAATTTATATAGATGATGATGTTGAGGGTATTGAAGTGGCCGGGGCGTATAAGAATGTAATAGCAATTGCAGCCGGAATATGTGAAGGTCTTAATTTAGGAGCCAATGCAAAAGCCGCATTAATTAGCAGGGGACTTGTTGAAATAGACAGATTCGGAGAATTTTTCGGAGCAAAAAAAGATACTTTTTTGGATGTGGCTGGAGCGGGGGATTTGTTTTTAACAGCAAATTCCACAATGAGCAGGAATTACAGGGTTGGAATAAATTTAGCCAAAGGCAAAGTTTTAGATGATATATTAAATGAACTAGGTGAGGTTGCAGAAGGTGTATATACCACAGAAGCAATTTATAAATTGTCACAAAAGAATAATATTTATACTCCAATTGCCACAGAAGTATATAAAATTTTATATACCGGTAAAAAACCGGTAGAATCTTTAAGAGATTTGCTTATTTAGCTTTTTTTGTTGCATCAATTGCTATATAAAGAATAGCTCCTGTAGCTATTACACAAAGTGCTAATGCTATAAATCCACTAAATCCCATGATATCTCCTTTTTTGGTTTTAAAAATTATAACAAATTTAATATAATTGTCAAAAAGGTTTTAAGTGAGGATAGATAAATTTTTGGTTTTGAAAGGATATGTAACTTCAAGAAACAAAGCAAGTGAGCTTATAAAAAATAATAAAATAAAAGTAAACGGAAAAATAGTTAATAAAACTTCCTTCGAGGTAAATGAAGATGATAAAATTGAAATTTTAGAAAAAAAAATTTATGTTAGCAGAGCAGCGTGTAAACTTAAAAATTATTTAGAAAAATTTAACATAAATTTTAACGGAAAAACAGTTTTGGATATCGGAGCAAGTACAGGAGGTTTTAGTGAAGTTAGCCTTGAAAAAGGGGCTGAAAAAGTTGTTGCCGTTGATGTTGGGACAAATCAGCTGGCAGAAAAATTAAAAAACAATCCCAAAATTGAGTCTTATGAAAATACTGATTTTAGAAATTTTGAATATAAAGAAAAATTTGATGTAATTGTAAGTGACGTTAGTTTTATATCTTTAAACAAATTGATTAAAAAAATTGATAAATTCGCTAAAAAAGATATTATATTACTTTTTAAACCGCAATTCGAGGTTGGAATTAATATTAAAAGAGATAAAAAAGGTGTGGTTTTAGATAAAATAGCAATAGAAAAAGCAAGAAAAAATTTTGAAAAAAATTGTAAAAATTTAAACTGGAAGCTTATTAGAAATGAAGAATCAAGTATTAAAGGAAAAGAAGGAAATATTGAATATATTTACCATTTTGTAAAGGAAAGCAATGATTAAAAGATATCCTACAAGAAAAATTAAAATAAGAAATGTGGAAATAGGAGGGGATGCCCCAATTTCCGTTCAATCTATGACCTATTCAAAAACAAAAGATATAAATTCTACTCTTGAGCAGATTAACAGGCTTTATTTTGCGGGTGCTGATTTGGTTAGGGTGGCTGTTTTGGATGATGAGGATGCAAAAGCTTTAAAAACTATTGTTGAAAAATCGCCTCTTCCTGTTATCGCTGATATTCATTTTAATTATAAATTAGGTTTGGAAGCTGCTAAATATGTTGATGCGCTTAGAATTAACCCGGGAAATATTGGTGGAAAAGAAAGGGTTAGAGAAATAGTAAAAGCTTGTAAAGAAAGAAATCTGCCCATTAGAATTGGTGTAAATGCCGGAAGTTTGGAAGATCATCTGGAAAATAAATACGGACAGACCCCGAAGGCAATGGTTGAAAGCGCCCTTTGGCATATTAAATTTTTAGAAGACTTGGATTTTTTTGATATAAAAGTTTCACTTAAAGCTAGTGATGTGTTAAGAACCGTTGAAGCCTACAGAAAATTGAGACCTCTTGTTGATTATCCTTTTCATTTGGGAGTTACGGAAGCTGGGACAAAGTTTCATGCAACTATAAAAAGTGCAGCGGCATTTGGAGCTTTGCTTCTTGATGGGATAGGGGATACTTTAAGGGTTTCAATTACGGGCGAACTTGAGGAGGAGATAAAAGTTGCAAAGGCAATTTTGCAGGATTTAGGTTTAATTAAAGGTGTTAATATAATTTCCTGTCCCACATGTGGAAGAATAGAAGTTGATTTACCTCCTATTGTAGAGGCTGTAGAAAAAGCCACAAAAGATATAAAAGTACCTCTTAATCTGTCTGTTATGGGTTGTGTAGTAAATGCATTAGGGGAGGCTAAAGAAGCGGATTTAGCAATTGCATGTGGAAAAGGATATGGACTTATTTTAAAAAAAGGTGAAATTATAGGAAAATACAAAGAAAAAGAGTTACTTTCAAAATTTTTGGAAGAAATAAACAAATATGTTAAGGAGAATAAATGAGCGCTACTACAATGATATACATAGTAGCATTATTAAGTGTTTCATTGGCGGTTATATTTTTATTATTAATTTTGAAGCCAAATAAAGTTACAAAAGAAAAATTGGAAAAAATTTTAGGAGATGAAGCTCTAAAAAATCTTAAAAATGCAAAAGATGAAACTGAAATGAAACAAATAATCAGAAATTTACCAAAAAAAACAAGAACAAAACTTAAAGTTTTGTTAGAATCTCAGGATATAAGAGAAGCTATCAAAGCTATAAATGAACATATTAGAAATTAAATTTTTTTCTAAGTGCGGGAGAAGTTAAAACTTCTGCAATTTCTATATGCAAATCTTCTTTTTTTTCTGAATCTATTTTTTTGTATTTTCTTTCATTTTCAGATAAAATAATACCAATTTCAATAGGATTATTTGTTGATTTAAGTTGGGTAATTAAATCGTTGTCATCAGTTTCAATAACAATTTCTTTTAGTTCAATAGTATTTGGCGAATCTTTAAAAGGAAAAGTTATTTTGATAATCATATATATCCTTTTTTAAAATTATAACATAAGGAGAAGATTTGAATTTATATAATTTAGATATCGAAAGAGGAATTCTAAGCGCAATAATATTTGACGGAAAAGTTTATGAAGATGTGGCGGCTATACTTAAGCCGAAAGATTTTTACCTTCCTTTTCACCAGTACCTTTTTGAGACAATGGAAGATCTCTATCATAAAGATATGCCAATTGATGAAATATTTTTAAGGGATTTACTTGTTAAAAAGAAAAAATTTGATGAAGAGGCTTTTTTGGAAATTTTAGGTACTGCTCCGATTGAAGCAGTTGAAATATATGCAAAAGAGATAAAAGATTTATCGGTAAAAAGGGAGCTTATTCATTTAGCAACTGAAATTAAAAAAACAGTTTTGGAAGAAGATAAAAGGGCAATTGAAGAAGTAGAAGAGATTCAAAGTAAACTTTTTACAATTGCGACCTCTAATCTTTCAGGCGATTTTAAAGATTCAAATAAAATAATAAATGAAACTATTGATTATATTAAAAAACAGGTTTCAAAACAGAATAAAATAGTGACAGGTCTTGATACAGGTTTTGTGGAACTTAACAGAATGACAAGCGGTTTCAATGAGGGGGATTTGATAATTATTGCTGCTAGGCCTTCTATGGGTAAAACGGCTTTTGCCCTTAATCTTGCCTTTAATGTTTTAAAACAGGATAAGGGAGTTGCAATATTTTCTCTTGAAATGCCGGCAGAACAGCTTATGCTTAGAATGATAAGTGCGGCCAGTAAAATACCTCTTCAGGATTTAAGAAGGGGTAATTTAAATGATGAAGAGTGGACCAAACTTACCGAAATCAGTGATTATTTAAGTGATAAACCTCTGTTTGTAGATGATGAAGGCAGTGTAAACATTCATACAATAAGGGCAAAACTCAGAAAACTAAAAGCCCAAAATCCGAACATTTCTTTGGCTATAATAGATTATCTGCAGCTTATTACTTCTGACATTAGAGAAAGACATCTGGCAATTGCGGAAATAAGCAGAAGTTTAAAACTACTAGCCAGGGAACTTCAAATTCCGATAATTGCCCTGTCCCAGTTAAACAGGGCGCTTGAAAGCAGGCCTAACAAACGGCCAATGTTGAGCGATCTTAGAGAATCAGGAGCAATTGAACAGGATGCGGATATAATTATGTTTATTTACCGGGATGATGTGTATAAAGCCCTAGAGGCTAAACAAAAACAAAAAGAGGCACTTGAAAAGGGTAAAGCGGTTGAAATTGATTTTAAGGAAAAAGAAGTTGAAGATGCGGAAATAATTATCGGAAAACAAAGAAACGGACCGACAGGTACTGTTGAAATGTTATTCCATAAAAAATATACCTTATTTACAGATAAGGTTAGTGAGGTAACTGAAATTGAACATACGGAAGCCACTATCGATATTCCTAATATTTAGTTTTTTATTAATTTTAAGGGGATTTTTTTCTTTTATTTTTTATAAAAATTTTATTTCTCATAAAATATTTAAAATTGAAGGATATGTTTCAAATCAATATAAAAAGAAAAATTATTATGTGTTAAAAATAAAATCTAGAAATTTTTCATTTTATACAATAAACAGGTCTAATTTAAAAAATTTACTTAATGAAAATATAAGTATTAAAATTTTTACCAAAAATATTTCTTTTAAAGACTATCTTTTTGGATTTTTTGCACCTAGTTTTGATTTAAAATTAAAAGATGTCAGTTTTTTAGAAAAATATATTGAATTTCAGCATAAAGATAAAAAAATTACTAATCTTTATAAAGCTTTGTATTTTGGAAGATCTATTGATTATGATACAAGACAAAAACTGAGTACTCTTGGAATTTCTCATCTTTTTGCACTTAGTGGGCTTCATTTGGGGGTTTTAAGCGGAATTTTATTTTTAATTTTATCTCCTTTTTATAAATTTTTTCAACAACGATTTTTCCCGTTTAGAAACAGGTTTTTTGATTTGGGAATAGTAGTTTTTTTTGTAGAATTTTTATATTTATATTTTACTAATTTTCCCCCTTCTCTTGTGAGGGCTTTTATAATGGAGATAGTTATTTTTATAAGTCTGGTTTATCTGGAAAAAGAGCCGTTGAAAATACTTTTTTTTACTTTTTTGGCAAGCTTGCTGATTTTTTTTGAAAAGGTTTTCAGTATAGGATATTTTCTGAGTTTTATAGGTGTTTATTATATTTTTCTGTTTATTAAATATTTTAAAATAAATTTTGTAAATACTCTGATTTTAAGTTTTTATATGTATATGATGATGTTTGTGATTGGGCATTTTTTCTTTTATAATTTTAATTATTATCAGCTTTTGTCCCCAATTGTCAATATTCTGTTTTCTGTTTTTTATCCGGTAAGTATTTTTGTTCATTTTATAGGAATTGGAGATTTGTTTGATAATTTGATAAAATGGTATTTAAATTTAGGAGAGAAATATTATTATGTTAAGATACATGATTTTACTTTAACTGTTTTTTTATTTTTAAGTTTAATTGCTTATTACAGAAAATGGGCTTTTTATGGTATAAATGCATTAGCATTGAGTATTTTATTATATATTATTTTGTAAGTGTCTATCACTTTTATGAATTTTGAATAGTTATAGAAAAATATTCTTTTAATAAAAAAGGAGTTTTATGAAATACAGTTTTAAAAATTTAGAAGAATATAAAAATTATTTTAGCTCTCTTATTGAAAAAGAGAGAAATGCAGAAAAAGAATTTCATTTAAATGAGATAAAAAGACTCTCACCTCAGGAGAGGCAAAAAAAAGGCAGGGCTGTTCTTGGATTAAAAATGAAATATATCGGCGAATTTTTAGATTTTAAAATTTATAGATTTAACAGAAACAATATGCCTGAACATCAAATAAAAGTGGGGGATATTGTATTAGTCAGCAAAGGTGACCCTTTAAAATTTGCAGTTGAAGCAACGGTGAGTATGGTCGGTAAAAATTTTATTGAAGTTTATTCAAAAGATCCTATTTTTAGAAGTAAGCTTTACAGGCTTGATTTATTTGCAAATGATATTACTTTTAAAAGAATGTTAAAAGCGTTAGATGAAATGGAAAATGGAAAATGGAAAATGAAAAATGGGGTTGATATATTATTAGGTAAGAAAAATCCAGAAGTAATTGAAGTTATTATAAATAGTGAAAATTTAAACGAATCTCAAAATGAAGCGCTTAGAAAATGTATAAATTCAGAAGTATTTTTAATCCATGGTCCTCCGGGTACAGGTAAAACTACTACTTTGGCTGAGGTTATAAAAAAACATATCGGTAAAAAAATTTTAGTTACAGCTGACAGTAATGTCGCAGTGGATAATATTATGGAAAAATTAGTTGATTTTAATATTATAAGAATCGGGCATCCTGCAAAAATTGAATCAAAACTTATGAAGTTTTCTTTGGATGTAAAAATCAGAAGAGATAAAAGATATAAAGATGTTGAAAAAATTATAAAAAAAATAGATGATTTGAAATATCTGCAGGATAAAAGATGTAAAAAACCGACCCCCGGCAGAAGAAGGGGAATGAGTGATGAGGAAATTTTAAGCTTGGCAAAAGAAGGTAAGGGAAAAAGAGGAGTTAAGGCTGAATGGATAAAAGAGATGGCCGAGTGGCTTAAAATTCAAAAAAATATAAATAAACTATATGAAGAAAAAAACAGAAAAATTGAAAATATTATGAATGATATTTTAGATAATGCCGATGCAGTGTTCTCTACAAATTCAGGAGCCGGCGGGGAATTTTTGGAAAACAGAGAATTTGATGTGGTTTTTATTGACGAAGCAGCCCAGGCGATGGAACCGTCAACTTTAATTCCTTTAATAAAAGGAAAACAGGCTGTTTTTGCAGGGGACCATAAACAGCTGCCGCCTACAATTTTAAGCAATGAAAAAAAACTTATGGTTTCACTTTTTGAAAGGTTTACGGCTCTTTATGATAACATTTATCACACTCTTGGAATTCAGTATAGAATGAATGAAAAAATAAACAACTTTCCAAGCTGTGAGTTTTATGAGTGTAAGGTAAAAACGTATGAAAAAATAAAAAACATTACAATTAAAGATTTGGATATAAAAGAAAATGAGATATACGGGGGATATACACCGGTTGTATTTATAGATACAATTGGTAAATTTTTGGAAAAGACTAAAAGCGGCAGTTTTTCAAAATATAATCCTCTTGAAGCCGAGTATGTTAAAAATTTAGTTGATAAATTAATCGAAAACGGCGCAAAAGAGGAACATATCGGAGTGATTACTCCATATAAAGACCATGAAGAATATATAAAAAAAATTTTAAAAAGCGCAGTTGAGGTAAAATCGGTTGACGGATTTCAGGGGCGAGAAAAAGAGATAATAATTGTTAGTCTTGTCAGGGCTAACGAAAATGAAGAAATCGGGTTTTTAAATGATATAAGAAGGCTAAATGTTGCAATCACAAGACCTAAGCGAAAGCTTATTGTAATTGGGGATGCTAATACATTAAAAATTAATAAAACTTATGAAGATTTAATTGAATATATAAAAAAAGAAGGGCTTTATAAGACTATTTAGCCGCTTCTTTTAATGCATTAAGAGCTGTTTCGTAGTCTGGCTCTGCTGTAATTTCAGGAACTAATTCTTTATAAGTAATTTTTCCTTCTTTGTTCACTACAAAAACTGCTCTTGCACTAAGTCCCCTGAGTGGACCTTCCGCAATTAAAGTTCCATAATTAACTGAGAAACATTTATCTCTGAAATCACTTAAAACTTGAACGTTTTCAATTCCCTCAGTAGAGCAAAATCTTTTTGCTGCAAAAGGCAAATCCATACTAACTACACATACTGCTGCTCCCTCAACAGCTGCTGCCTGTTCATTAAATTTTCTTGTTTCAGTTGCACAAACCGGTGTATCAAGACTTGGGACTGCAATGATTAATTGGGCTTTTCCCTGTGCTCCACCGATTGTAATTTCTTCAAGTGCACTGTTTGGCAAAGTTACAACAGGAGCGTTATCTCCAACATTTACCTGATTTCCGTAAAGTGATACATCATTTCCTTTTAATTTTGTTGTTACTGGCATATTTTCTCCTTTTTTTAAGGAGTATAACAAAAGGAATTGAAATAAAAAAGATATATTTTGTCTTATTTTAAGATATGTAACAATTTGTTACATTAATCTGTTTCAAGTTCCAGGCTCATTAAATACATATCTTCCCCGTCAATTATTTCCAAATTACCGCTGTTACATTTGGGACAACGGTATTCATCTTTTTTGAGTTCCGTTTCAAATCCACAATCCCTGCACCGCACAACTACCGGCTGTATTTTCATAATAAATTCAGCTTCTTCACAGATAGTGCCTTCTTTAAAAGTTTCAAATGCCGTTTGTAGTAAATCCGGCTCCACTCCGCTTAGCACCCCGACTTTTATTTCCAGTTTTGTAACTTTTTTTGCATTATTTTTTCTTGCATGTTCATCCGCAAGTTGAAGCAAGGAATCTACAATAGAATATTCATGCATTTTATACCTTTTTTTTAAAATTATAATATAATTATGAAAAAAGGCTAAAAAGTGAAGGAGAATAAAAAAACACAAATAATGAAAACTGCTTTAAAACTTTTTGCAAAACAAGGGTTTTATAATACTACAATAGCTGATATTGCCAAAGAAATGGGAATGAGTGTTGGTAATATGTATAATTATTTTCCCTCAAAAGAATCTCTTGCAAAAGAGCTTTTATTATATTCTTCAAATAGATTCGGTGAAAAATTAAAAGAAATTAATGAAATGAATATTCATGCCAAAGAAAAAATAAAAAAAATAGTTGAGTTGTATTTTAATATGGCGGAAGATGAACCAGAACTTGTGGATTATTTTATGAGGGTTTATCTTTCCAATAAAGAAATTTTTGCTAATGGGTGTGAGGGAATGCTATGTGTTAGTGCGTTTGTAACTGAAATAATGATTTTCCTTGAAGAGGGTGTAAGAAGAAAAGAACTTAAAAACCAGGACTTTTTTTCGGCATTTGGTCTTTTTATGGGATATCTGGGGGGACTTGTGTTTTTAAGTAAAGAAGGTATACTTCCTAAACCTTTAAAAGAATATATAGAAAGTGTAAGTGAAAATATTTACAATGCGCTCAAAGCTTGATATTATATGGATTGATGCGGTAGGTTGCAATGGATGCAGTCATTCATTTCTTAATTATCCATATCTGAAAGAAATTTATAAAAAGTTTAATTTCTTATATCATCCTCTTATTGATTCTCCTGCTTTTAAACTGCAAGAATGTGATATTTTAATAGTAGAAGGGGCTTTGAAAAATAATTTTCCAAGACTTGGGTATAATATTAATGATTTAATAAGAAAACTGATTGTCAGGGCAAAAAATGTTATAGCTTTAGGGACATGTGCTGTATACGGAGGAATATTCGGTGAGGGATTAATGTATAATAAAGATTTAAGGGGAATGTTTTATAAATGTAAAGATAAGATTATTAATATTCCGGGATGTCCTGTTCATTACGACTGGCTGGTTTATGTACTCGATATGATTTATAAGAATAAAAAAATTGTATTGGATAATCAAAACAGGCCAAAAGAAATTTTTTCTTTTACTTCCCATAGCGGCTGCAGCAGAAATGAGTATTTTGAATGGAAAATTGATGCCCAGAGTTTTGGTACAAAAGAAGGCTGTCTTTTTTACGAACAGGGCTGTCAGGGACCTTACACCCACAGTACTTGTAACAGGATATTATGGAATGAGGTAAGTTCCAAGCCGAGGGCCGGCACACCATGTTTTGGATGTACTGAAAGCGGTTTTCCTAAAATCGGGCTTTTTACAACCGATACTTTTATGGGGATCCCTTCAAAAATTCCTTTGGGAGTGAGTAAAAGGGCTTATCTTACAATAAGCGGAATGGCAAAAAGTTTGAAAAATGAAAGACTTTCCAAAAAATTAATTGACGGATGCAACGATGAAGATAACAAAGAAAATAGTTAATAAAATAGAAGGGGAAGCAAGTTTAAAAATATACGGGGATAAAAAAGTAGATTTTGTTGAAATTGAATTTTGGCAATACAGGGGAATTGAAAATTATTTGATAAACCGTCCGATAATGGATGCACTTGTTATAAACCCAAGAATATGTGGAATATGTGGGCACTCTCATCTGTTTGCCACAGTTAAAGCAATAGAAAATGCCGTAAACGCCAAAATATCAAAAAAGGCTAAAATTTTAAGGGACATTACGGTTGGGCTTGAAATAGTTGAAAACCATATAAAATGGTTTTATATCACGCTTTTTCCAACACAAATCAAAGATAAAAAATATATTTTTAAAGCAAATAAATTTGCAACTCTTATTTCAAAAGCCATTGCTTTAATAGCCGGTCAGTACCCTCACAATTCTTATATGATACCTGGCGGAGTGACATGTGATCCAACCAATTTGGAAATAATAAAATTAAAAGACTTGCTTCAAAAAATTTATGAAAAATATCAGGAAGAAATTATTGATTTGAATATGAATTCTAATGATTTAAGAGTTTTTTTTGAAAATTTACCTAGAGATATCGGAAAAAGTGTTAACAGGTTTTTGGTTCTTGGTAATAATCTTTTTTTTAAAAAAAACGGTGATGTAAGTTTAGTTAAAGAAGAAAAAAACACTTCACTTAGCAAAAATGTTTTATATAACAATTTATTTGTTGAAGTTGGACCGCTTGCAAGAAATATAGAAAATCAAAATATAAAAAAAATTTATGATAAATATAAAGATAGTATATATACAAGAATAATCGCAAGGATATATGAAGGATTGTTGATTTTAAAATATTTAATAAAAAAGGTTAAAGAAATTGATATATGTGAACCTTCATATATTAAGCCAGAAATATATGATGGAACCGGAATTTCAGCAATAGAAGCCCCGAGGGGAAGCCTTGTTCATGAAATTAAAATAAAAAATGAAAAAATAGCAAATTATAATATTATAGTTCCAACTCAATTTAACCTTTCTTCTTCTCAAGACAAGAATAATCTTTCAGCTGCTCAGACTGCAATGATTGGTGAAAAAAAAGAATATTTAGACACAATTTTTAAATGTTTTGATATATGTGCGGTATGTGTAAGCCATTAATTTGAAAAAATTAATAAATTTTTAATAAATTTTAATAAATTTTACTTATAATTCTTGAAAATGAATATTTATTTAGTATATAATATGATGAACAAAAAAATTGGAGGGATAAAATGAATGAAGCAACTATTGCTAAAATTAAAGAGAGATTAGCATCTCTTAGAAAACTTCCAGGAATTGGAGAAAAAAGTGTAGCTCAGGTTTTAGAAGAACACGGCTTTACAAGAAGGGATTTTCTAAAATGGTCTGCAGCAATGGCTGTGATGCTTGGACTTCCAACTAAATTTTCTCCGTTAATTGCCGAAGCGGCTGAAGTTAGTGACAGATTACCGGTTGTTTGGCTACATCTTGCTGAATGTACTGGTTGTAGTGAAAGTTTGATAAGAAACGACTCTCCTACTATTGATAATATTATTTTCAATTTCATCAATCTTCAGTATCATGATACTATCATGGCAGCTGCTGGATGGCAGGCAGAAGAAAATTATGAAGAAGCTTTAGAAAAATTTGCAGGTAGATTTGTTCTATGTGTAGAAGGTGGTGTACCTACTAAAGATGGTGGTGAGTTTTTAACAATAGGTCCAAACGCTGAAACTGGACTTGAAAAATTAAAAAGAACTGCTGCAAAAGCTGCTGCAGTTATCAGTGTCGGAACTTGTAGTAGTTTTGGTGGAATTCAGGCAGCAGCACCAAATCCAACAGGTGTAAAAGGAGTTTATCAGGTAATTAATAAACCTGTAATTAATGTTCCAGGTTGTCCTCCAAGTGCAAAAAACATAGTTGGGACTATTTTATATGTTATCCTATTTGGAGCACTTCCAGCTGTTGATAATTTCAACAGACCAAAATTCGCATACGGGCTTAGAATACATGACTTATGTGAAAGAAGAGGACATTTTGATGCAGGTGAATTTGTAGAACAATTCGGTGACAACGGTGCAGAAAACGGATTCTGTTTATACAAAGTCGGTTGTAAAGGACCTTATACATTTAACAACTGTTCTCGTGAGAGATTTAACCAACACACATCTTGGCCGGTTCAGGCAGGACACGGTTGTATAGGATGTTCTGAACCAGATTTCTGGGATTCAATGGCACCTTATGAAGAACCTCTTGCAAATCATAAATTTGCTTCAGCAAGTGTTGACGCAACAGCAGACAAAGTTGGGGCAACAATTTTAACAGTTGCAGGTGTGGCAATTGTAGCACATGCAGCACTCAGTGCAATTAAAAATCCTAAGGAGTAACAGATGGCAAAAAGAGTAGTAATAGATCCGATTACAAGAATTGAGGGACATTTAAGAGTTGAAGTTGTTTTAGATGAAAACAACGTAATTAAAGATGCATATTCTTCAGCAACTTTATGGAGAGGAATTGAGGTTATTTTAAAAGGAAGGGATCCAAGAGATGCTGGATTTATGACACAAAGAATCTGTGGGGTATGTACATATTCACATTATAAAGCTGGTATTATGGCAGTTGAAAATGCACTTGGAATCGAGCCGCCTCTTAATGCAAAACTTACTAGAAGTTTGATGAATATGGCATTATTTTTCCATGACCACATGGTTCATTTTTATCAATTACACGGGCTTGACTGGGTAGATATTATAAGTGCACTTAAAGCTGACCCTAAAAAAGCTAGCGAAGAAGCTTTTAAATATGTACCAAAAGGATATAATCCAATCGCAACAGGTGAAGACGAGTTAAGAGAAGTTCAAAAAAGAGTGGCTAAATTTGCCGAAAAAGGTGATTTAGGACCGTTTAAAAACGCATATTTCGGACATAAAACAATGAAATTTACACCTGAGCAAAATTTAATTGCATTATCTCACTATTTAAAAACACTTGAAATTCAAAGAATTGCTGCTCAGGCAATGGCAATTTTCGGTGGTAAAAATCCACATCCACAAAGCTTAACAGTAGGTGGTGTGACTTGTACTATGGATTTACAAGATCCAAGCAGACTTGGTGAATATTTACAAAAATTCCAAATTTTGGCTGATTATGCTAACAGGGCTTATTATGCAGATTTAGCAATGGCTGCTGAAGCTTTCAGAAATGAACCAAGCGTAACACAAAAAACAAATCTTGGCAACTTCTTAACATACAGAGAGCATCAAGTTGGTGCTAATAAATGGTTGTTTGATGCATGTGGATATATTAAAAATCATGATTTAAGCAAATTCTATGAAATTGATGAAAGTAAAATTGAAGAAGACGTAACTCACAGCTGGTACAAAGATACTGGATTTAGACATCCTTATGATGGTGAAACTGTACCAGAATATACCGGATATGTTGATGGTAAATCAATCGACGGTAAAGGTAACGAAGTAGATACTAAGCTAGCTAATCCAAATGGTAAATATTCATGGGTTAAATCCCCAAGATATGACAGAGAACCTATGGAAGTTGGACCACTTGCATGTATGGTGGTGAATTATGCTAAAGGTAATGAAAAAGTAAGAAAAGTTGTTGATGAATTCTTAGCTCAAACTGGTCTTCCAGCAGAAGCATTATTTACTGTTCTTGGAAGAACAGCAGCAAGAATGCTACAAACTAAAGTAATTGCAGATTATGGATTAGAAGCATTTAATAACTTGGTTGAAAACTTAAAATCAGACAAATCAACAGTAGCACCTTATAAAATTGATCCTAACAAAGAATACAAAGGTAGATATATCGGAGATGTTCCAAGAGGAATGTTAAGTCACTGGTGTAGAATTAAAAATGGTAAAATTGAAAACTGGCAAGCGGTTGTTCCATCAACTTGGAATGCAGGTCCGGCTGACGGAAACGGTAAAAAAGGTGCTTATGAGGCTAACTTAATTGGTATGAAATTAGCTGATCCAACAAAACCACTTGAAGTAATCAGAAGTATTCACAGTTACGACCCATGTATTGCCTGTGCAGTTCATGTTATGGACGTAAAAGGAAAAAAACTTGGTGAATTTAAAGTAGACCCACTATACGGTGCATGCTAAGGAGGCACAAATGAAATTTTTAAAAGTAATGGGAAATTATCTCGGCGGGATAGAGTTCTCTGCCGGGTATAGATGGCAACACTGGATAAGAGCAATTTCTATTTTTATTTTAATTGCGACTGGTTTTTATATTGCAAACCCTTTTGTGACTTATGCTAATGTGTCAATAGATCCAACCAGATTTACACAAGGATACTTTAGAGAATTTCACATAATTTTCGGTTTTGCTATGATTGGTGCTGTTTTATATAAAACATTCTTTTTTCTTTTCTTTAGAGAAGGAAAATATGAAAGAGCTTCATTAAAAGATGCGTTTAACATAAAATTAGCCCTTCAACAAGTTGGATATTATTTATTAATTTCTAAACACCCTCATACTAAAGGTGTTTATAATCCGTTACAATTTTGGGCATATTTTGCACTTTATGTATTCTTTTATGGTATTATAATCACTGGTTTGGCATTATATGCTGAAGTTTATCATAATGGGATGGGTGCATTTTTCTATCCATTTGCAAAATGGGTTGAAACATTTTTCGGCGGATTAGCATATGTTAGACTTTGGCATCACATTTTTATGTGGTTAATTATCCTTATTGTTTTTGTACACATTTATATGGCTGTATTTAATGCAGTATTCGGAAAAAACGGTTCAATGGATGCCATTTTCAGTGGTATGAAATGGGAAAAAGAAGGAGAAGAACACTAATTCCTTCTTTTCTTTTCATACATATATAGTAAGTAGTGAATAGCTTGCTATTTTCTACCTACTATATATCTTAATAAATCAAAGGTAAAATAATGAAAATTTTAATTTTAGGAATAGGAAATATATTGTTTGGTGATGAAGGAATAGGTGTACATTTAGCTAATTATATTGATGAAAAGTATGATTTTGTCGGACCCCATCAAGTTGATGTAATTGACGGAGGTACACTTGCCCAAAGGCTTATACCTATAATTACAGAATATGACAAAGTCTTTATTTTTGACTGTGTAGATGTTGATGAGGCCAAAATAGGAGATGTTTATTTTTTTGATTTTAGGGAAGTTCCTGAATGTGTAAGTTGGCAGGGAAGTGCTCATGAGGTAGAGATGCTGCAGACTCTTCAAATGATCGAAATGATGGGAGATTTGCCTGAAACTAAAATAATAGGGGTTGTGCCATATGTTATAGGGGAGGATACGACATTCAGCATAACTCCCGAGGTTCAAAATGCAGCAAAACTAATGGAAAAAATTTTACTTACAGAACTTAATAAATTAGGCGTTGAAGCAAAAGTTAAAAACCCTGATGTAAAACTTACTGAAATAGCAAAAGATTCTTATAAAAGAGGCGTTCCTGAAGAGTCATTAAAAGGATATGAAATATGATTATGAAATTTATTTTAAAATACAGTGGAGATATACTTGAGAGATTTTTTATAAGAATAGCAAATGAGATGAATTTAAAAATTGGTGTAAAAAAAGAAAACGAATTTACATATATTTTTCTTAAAGGGGAAGAAAACGAAATAGAAGAGTTTTCAAAAAAATTGGCAAATGAACTTCCAATGTCTATATTTTTAAATTCTTTAGATGCCTCAGTTTCAGAAGATTTTATTGATTATATCCCTGAATTTCCAAAAAGAAATCTGCCGCCTTGCCCTAGGTGTTTAAGTGAGGTAAAGAATCAAAATAATGAAAATTATTATAATCCGTTTCATCACTGTGAAATATGCGGATATCAGTTAAATGAAAAATTGATAATGGGAAATGAAAAATTTAATATTAATGATAAAAATGAAAGAAAAAAATATTTTGAAAAAATCGCTGAAAAATTAAAAAAAGAGGGCGTTGTCAGTATAGGTACTTTTAACGGAAAATATAAATTAACTACAAATCTTGAGAATGCAGATAAAATTGTTGCAGTTAATTTAGGGGCTGTTGCTGAATTTTTTATGAGTTTTGAAGGTGATGCCAAAGCCCTGGCAAGTATAGAAAAACCATATGTGAAACTTAAAACAAATTTACAATTTAAAAAAACTTTCGGTATTTCTAAACCTGCTTTTTATGTAAAACTGCCTGATGATATGGTACTTGAACTTTTATGTGAGGAAATAAATGATGAAATAAAACTTTTAGGTTTAATTGAAACAAAAAAAGTGGAATTTTTTGATTTTGATGTGAAAAAAGATGAAGAAATAATTGCAGTTGTAACTGATACTAGAGAACATGTAATTATTCCTGAAAGAGGAGATAGAAGTTTAATCCCTAAATTTGAAAAATCTTTGGGAGACGTTGTAGGCACAAATAGTAAATTTGTAACCATTTCAAATGAAGAAAAAAGTGTTATTAAGTTAAATGATGAAAATTTAAAAGCGAAAGAAAATCCATTATATCTTGCCGGATTTTACGGTGTTTTGGATATGTGGAATTTAGAAGATAAAATTACACTCGGTATTTCCCTTTATAAAGAAGAGAAAAGCAAAATTTTATTAAATTCTCCAAAATTCGGGCTTGTAGAATATATTTCATTTGATTTTAAATATAATTCTTTTGAGGAGATATTTGCTTTAATTTCTTCAATGAACGATACTGGTAAAAAACTTATAAAAAATTTTTCCCAAAAAAGAAATGATTTGTTTTTAAATGCCCTTAGTTCTAATATTCAAACAAATAAAAAAGGAATTTATTATTTATGGGGGCTTATTGGAATTGTGCTCGGATTTGCTGATAATGTCGACGAGGCAGCGGAAAAATTAATTGAATTTGCCAGAAGTGCTATGACTAAAAAAGGTCCGAGGATTGATTATAAAATGGATGAGCGTAATTTAAATCCTCTATGGGCAATAAGGACTGCTATGAGCTTTAGACTGGCGGGAGTCGATGATTATCTGCTGAGTTTTGGTGTAATTGAAAGTTTTGCAGAATTTTTAAACAATATTTATGAAACTTTAAATAAAGAAATGGTCCTAAGTGGGGCTGTTCTTGTAGGGGATTTATTTGAAGGGGAATTTTTAAATAAAGTTTATACTTATATTTCTAAAAATTATCCGGTTTTTGTACCTAAAGCTTTACCTATGAGTGGTGCAATTGAGAGTTACGGAAATGCTGTTATTAATTCAAAATCTTAAGGCTAATTTAATAACCTTTTTTTATAATTATAAAGATAATTTACTTTTTTCATTTTTTCCTCCTTTCTTTAAGGCTTTTTATGAGAATAAAATATAAAATAAACGGAATAGTCCAGGGTGTCGGTTTTAGACCTACAGTTTATAAAATAGCAACTTCTCTTAATTTAACCGGATATGTTTTAAATTCAAGTGACGGTGTAATAATTGAAATAGAAGGCGAGAATCAAGATAAATTTATAGACGAATTAAAAAAAAATCTTCCACCTCTTGCAAAAATTGATTCAATTGAAAAAGAGATTTTTCCAAAAGCAGGATATAAAACATTTGAAATAAAAGAATCAAAAAACAGTGATAAAACCACTTCAATTTCTCCCGATATTTGCGTATGTGATGATTGTCTTAAAGAGATGTATGACAAAAATAATAAACGATATTTGTTTCCTTTTATAAACTGTACAAACTGCGGACCAAGATATACAATTATTGAAAATATCCCGTATGACAGAAAAAATACTTCTATGAAAAAATTTAAAATGTGTGATAGCTGCTACAGAGAATATACAAATCCACTTGAGAGAAGATACCACGCCGAGCCCACCTGCTGTTATGAATGCGGACCAAGTCTCAATGTAAAATGGAGAATGGAGAATGGAAAATGGAAAAATATTGATTTTAATAAAGAAATTGAAAAAATTGAATTTATTGCTAATAAAATAAAAGATGGGAAAATTGTTGCCATTAAGGGGCTTGGAGGTTTTCATTTAGTCTGTGATGCTACAAATGAAAATGCGGTAAGTGAGCTGAGAAGCCGAAAAAAAAGACCTTCAAAGCCTTTTGCAATTATGTTTAAAAATATTGAGAGTATTAAAGAATACTGTGAGATTAATGAAAATGATGAAAAATTAATCCTCTCAAAAGAAAAGCCAATTGTAATAGTAAAAAAGAAAAGGGAACTCCCGGGCATTGCTCCAAACATTGGCAAATACGGTGTATTTTTGCCTTATACCCCCGTTCATTTCCTGCTTTTTGATTTTTTGGATTTCCCGATTGTTGCAACCAGTGCCAATATAAGTAACGACCCGATTATAAGGGATAGTAATGAGCTTATTCAAAAACTGGGAAATGTGGTGGATTTTATTTTGGACAATAACCGTGATATTGTAAATGCATGTGATGATTCGGTAATTCAGGGGGTAAAAGATACATTTATCACAATGAGACTCTCCCGTGGATATGCGCCAAAATCTTTTGCTCTTAAAAAGAATATAAAACCAAATATTCTTGCGGTTGGTGCTAATCAGAAAAACACAATAACTCTGGCTTTTAAAGATAAGATGATACTTTCACCTCATATTGGAGATTTGGGAACAATTGATTCTATTGAATATTTTGAAAGAACAATTGAAACTTTCAGAAGGCTTTATGATTTCAAAGAGGATATAATAATCTGTGATAAGCATCCGTATTATGAATCAACCAAATGGGCTAAAAAACAAAATAAAGAAGTTATTGAAATTCAGCATCACTTTTCCCATGCCCTAAGCGGACTTTTTGAATTTGATTTAAAAGAGGCTTTGGTATTTGCGTGGGATGGAACGGGGCTCGGAGATGACGGGGCCATATGGGGAGGAGAAGTTTTTGTTGTAAATAGAAGCGGGTATGAAAGAGTGCATCATTTTAAGTATTTTAAATTAATAGGTGGAGAAAAAGCGGTAAAAAATCCTGCCAATATGGCGGTGGCACTGCTTAATGACGATTTGGCAAAAAATTATTCAAATCATAAAATTGCTTTAGCTTTAAAAAACGGAAATTTTCCGTTAACTTCATCAGTCGGAAGAATTTTTGATATTGCTGCATTTTTAAGCGGTATGATAGAAAAAAACGAATATGAGGGATATAGTGGAATGTTAATTGAAAAATATTACAATCCTTTAATAAAAGATTTTATTGATTTAGAAATTGACAGGGAAATAGATTTTTATCCGTTAATTGAATTTGTGGCAAGAAATAGAGGAAAATTTGAATTAGTTTCATCAGTTTTTTTAAATACTCTTACTAATTTAATTAAAAAAATTTCCAAAAATTATAATCTGCCGGTTTTACTTACAGGTGGTGTTTTTCAAAATACAACCCTTTTATCTTTAATTGATAATGTTTATTTTAATCAGACTATTCCTGTTAATGACGGTGGTATCAGTGTAGGGCAGGCAGCTTATGGGATATGGAACTTATAAATAGAGTTCATATTTTACAAGTTCATTTACACTCAGTTTAAAATTGTTAAACCTAAATTCAGCTTCTTTTAAATAATAAATAAAATTTTCTTTTTTTATTCCTTTGTATTTTTTAATAAATTCTTCAAAATATTTCCAAAATTTATAAATTAAAATCTGTTTTTGAACTTTGATTAACTGAGTTTGTCTTAGAATTGATTTAATCTCATCATAATTTAAATCTTTATATTTACTCATATCACTAAGCAGAATATTATAAATTTTACCCCCATAATCAATTGTTAAAAAATTTTGGGCAGTATAGATGGAGTTTTTGTTTTTTCTGTTTGTTTTTGGTATATATAAATATTCGTTGAATTCTTTAATTTCCTGCTTTTTTAAAAATTCTTCTTCGCATTTGTTTAGTAGAATTTTTCTTATATTTTTAATTTCTTTCACCACCGTTGCATAGGAAATATTGTATTTTTCAGCAATTTGAGTTGGATTTAATTCATCCAAAAAGCCTTTTAATATTTTGGCTTTTTTGTCAATTTTTTTTGGTGAAAATTTTCTTTTACATTTAGCGCACTTGTAATATCCGTTTTTTAATTTATATAAAATATAATGATTGCAGTAAATACAACTCATTTCATACCTTTTAACTCTTATTTAATGAAAATGAATTATAATTCAATTGCACCTTTTAGAAAGCTTCTTCTTTTTTTCTTTTTAGTGCTAAAATTATATAAGAAAAAAGAAATTTTAAGAAACTTTTAAGTTATTATATTACAATACTTTCGACCATTTTAGAAAAATCCTTCTCTTTTTTTGTTCATTTAATAAATTTAGTTCTAAATATATACAAGAAATTTGTTTTTTTAAGTTATTTTTAAGTAAATGAGTTACAATTCATAAAAAATAAAAAGGAGTTTAAAATGCATATACCTGACGGGTATCTTTCACCTGCAACAGTCGCAGTAAGTTATGCCGTAATGGTACCTCTGTGGGCATACGGGTTTAAAAAATTAAAAGAAAAACTTGACGAAAAAACTTTGCCTCTTCTTGGAACTTTAAGTGCCCTTAGTTTTTTAATTATGATGTTTAACGTACCGGTGCCCGGAGGAACCAGCGGACATGCAATAGGCACGTCTTTGCTTTCGATAATGTTTGGTCCGTGGGTGGCGTTTATTTCCGTTTCTTTTGTATTATTGATTCAGGCGGTTGTATTTGGGGATGGAGGAATAAGCACCTGGGCTGTTAATTCATTTGATATGGCTTTTGTTGCTGCATTTGTTGCTTATTATGTTTTTAAATCTTTGAAGGACAAAACAAGATTTGCCCCATTTATAGCTGGATATATTTCTATCAATATTGCAGCTCTTTCTGATTCATTAATACTAGGAATTCAGCCTCTTTTCTGGCATACTGCCGATGGACATCCGTTATATTTTCCATTTGGTTTAAGTGTGGCAATTCCTGCAATGATGGCGGCGCATTTGGGTGTTTTTGGTGTAATTGAAGGTGTGTTTACACAAATTGTATATAGTTTTCTTAAAAAAAGAGCTAAGGAGGCAAAAATATGAATAAGAATGTAAAAAGAGCATTGATTATTTTGGGATTTGTTCTTTTACTGGTTCCTCTTGGATTATTAACAGATGCTCCTGCATGGGGAGAGTGGGATAATGATTTTTATCAAAAAACATTGGGATTTGTTCCAAAAGGAATAGCTCAGGCTAAGGAATTTATCCATCCGCTTTTGCCTGATTATTCGCTTCCAGGGACAAATGATGTGGTAGGTTATTATATAAGTGCAATAATCGGAAGTGTGCTTATATTTGGGATATTTTATTTAATAGGAAAAACTATTGCAAAAAAACATGATAATAATTAGAATATTTTTTATTCTGACTTTTTTTCTTTTGTTAAGTATTAAAAAAATAGAATATTTAATTTTTGTAATTCCCGTTTTATGGATTTTTTCTTATAAAAATTTTGTTAAATTAAATATTAGAGTAGTTAAATCAATTTTGGTTTTTAATTTAGGTGTGAGTTTGGGATATGTATTGATGGCCTGGTTTAAACATATAAACCCCTGGGAATACGTGATTTATATAAATTTAAAAGTATATGTGCTTACTTATTTCGTATTCTGGTTTTTTGGTAAAATTTCTCCAGTTCAGTTTATGGCTTTTTCAAAAGATTTGGGATATTTGACAACTATAGCGCTTTCTCAGATTTTTTCATATAAAAAAACTTTTGAGGATTTTAAATTTGCATTTAAAAGCAGGGTGGTTAAACTGAGCGATAAAGACCCAAAATTTATAACAAGGGTATTTGAATTTTTCTTAAACAAAGCTTTAAAAGATGCTGACGAGAGAAGTCTGGCAATGAAAGCAAGAGGATTTTTTGACAATGAAAAATGAAAAATGGAGACTGGAGAATGGAAAATATTATAAAGCTTGAAAGTATTGATTTTTATTATGATGAAAAGGTGCTTGATGATATAAATTTAAAAATTAAAAAAAATGAAAAAATTTCAGTTCTCGGAAGCAACGGAAGCGGAAAATCTACCCTTTTAAGGGTTTTAGCGGGGCTTTATTTTGCAAAAAAAGGCAATTATTTTTTTGAAGGGGTAAAAGTCAATAAAAAAATAGCAAAAAAATTAAGAAAAAAAATAGGAATCCTTTTTCAAAATCCCGATTCTATGATTTTTAATCCCACAGTTTATGATGAAATTGCTTTTTCACTTAAAGAGTTTGGTTTTGATGATATTGATGACAGGGTTATAGAAATTGCCAAAAAATTTCATATTGAAAAATATTTAAGTAAATCTCCTATTAATTTAAGCGGCGGGGAAAAACAGAAAGTTATGCTGGCGGCCATTTTGGTTTATGAGCCTGAAGTTTTGCTTTTGGATGAACCTACCACGGCAATGGACCCTAAAACTACCGGATGGTTTATCGATTTTTTACTGGAACTTGATAAAACGGTTGTTTTGGCCACCCATGATTTAAGCGTTGCATATGAGACAACCGACAGGGCTGTAGTAATGAGTGAAGGGCATAAGATTATTTATGACGGGGATATGGATGATCTTATGAAAAATTTAGATATTCTGTTAGAGGCTAATTTAATACACAAACATAAACACAGGCATAAAAATTTTATCCATTCACATTACCATTTACATTTTTAGTCCTTTTTTTATATAAGAAAAATTTATTTTTATAATTTTTTAATTATTTTTGGATATAATGCATAAAAATAAAAATGAATAATTATTTATAAGGAGTATAAATGAAAGAAAATTTAATCAATGAAGATATTAAAAATAATCCTCAACTTAATCATAAAGTTACAGTTATTGAAAAAATATTAAGTAAAAATAACAAAATGGCTGATGAAATAAGAAGCGAATTTGATAAACATCAAATTACATGTTTTAACATGATGAGCTCTCCTGGTAGCGGAAAAACCACAACTCTTGAAAATTTGGCCGATAAATTGCCTTACAAATTTGCTGTAATTGAGGGTGATTTGGAAACAAGCAGGGATGCAGACAGAATTAGAAACAAAGGTATTTGGTCTTTTCAACTCCAAACCGGAAGGGCGTGTCATCTTGATGCCGGAATGGTAAAAAACGCAATGCCTCATTTTCCTTATGAAAATACAGAAATTGCTTTTATTGAAAATGTTGGAAATCTTGTATGTCCTGCAAGTTATGATGTAGGTGCTCATTACAATATGGTATTTGTAAGTGTGCCTGAGGGGGATGATAAAATTGAAAAATATCCTGTAATGTTTAGAAAAGCTGATATAGTAGTAATTACAAAATGTGATATGCTTGAATTTTTTGATTTTGATGTCAAAAGGGCAAAAGAGGCTGCTGATAAGCTTAAACCGGGAGTACCTGTAGTGCTTTTAAATAATAAAACTGGTGAGGGACTCGATGAAATTATTAACTGGATAAGTGAAAAAAGAAAAGAACATCTAAAGAATTTAAAGGATAAATAATGTGTTTGGCAATTCCAAGTAAAGTTTTAAAAGTAGATGAAAATAATATGGCTGAGGTTGATACTTTAGGAGTTAAAAGGACAGTAAGTCTTGATTTGATACAAGAAGAGGTAAAACCCGGAGATTATGTATTAATTCATGTCGGATATGCAATGAGTAAAATTGATGAAAAATTTGCACTTGAAAGTATAGAAGTTTATAAACAGTTAGCAGAAGCTGCTGCAATGGAAGAGGATGCCATTTCTCCTGAGAAACTGGTAAATGAAGACGGACCTCTTCTTTATAAACCGAAGGCAGAGGATGAGTAATTTAACTCTTAAAGACTTATATACGAAATTTAGAGATCCTGCCACCATTAAGGCTTTAGCAAAAGAGATTCATAAACTGGCTGATAAGCTTGATGAACCTATGAGAGTAATGGAAATATGCGGAGGTCATACGCATACAATTATGAAATACGGTATAAAACAACTAATGCCTGAAAATATTGAATTTATCCATGGACCTGGTTGTCCTGTTTGTGTTATGCCAAAAGAGAGAATAGACCATGCCATTACTTTAGCTAAACAGCCGGGTGTAATTCTGACTACTCTTGGTGATATGATAAGAGTACCCGGAAGTAAATCAAGCCTTGCAAAAACAAGGGCTGATGGTTATGATATAAGGCCTCTTCATTCAACATTTGACGTACTCAATATTGCAAAAAAAAATCCGGATAAGAAAGTTATATTTTTTGCAATAGGGTTTGAAACCACAACTCCAATGACGGCAGCTCTTATGAAAAGGGCTTTTAATGAAGGAATAAAAAACATTTATTATCATATAAACCATGTTCTAACACCTCCTCCTATGAGGGCGATAATGGACAGTGGAGAAGCCAGGATAAATGCTTTTATAGCCCCAAGTCATGTAAGTGTAATAATCGGGGCTAAAAGTTACCAGTTTTTAGTAGATGAATATAATACTCCTGTGGTGGTTGCAGGATTTGAGCCTGTTGATGTGATGGAGAGTATTTTAATGCTTGTAAAACAAAAGCTTCAAAATTATCCAAGGGTGGAAAATCAGTATAAAAGGGCTGCCACTTGGGATGGTAATGTATTGGCTCAACAGATGACAGAAGAATTTATGGAAATTAGGGACACTTTTAGATGGAGAGGGTTAGGAGACATTCCGAAATCCGCACTCAAACTTAAAGACAAATATGCCCAGTTTGATGCGGAAAAGATTTATGCTAATGTATTGCCAAATGAGCATATTGATGATCATAAACTATGTATTTGCGGGAAAATTTTAAAAGGATTGGCAAAACCAACCGACTGCAAAGTATTCGGGACTGCCTGCACACCTTCTAGTCCGCTTGGAAGCTGTATGGTAAGTGATGAAGGTGCATGCAATGCTTATTACAGATATGCAAGATAAAGGATAAAAATGGCTGATAAAATAACCTTGGCTTATGGCGGTGGAGGAGAAGAGACAAATAAATTAATCAACGAGCTTTTTTATAAACATTTCAATAATGATATTTTAACAAGTGCAGAAGATGCCGCTGTTGTAAATGCTAATGGAAAAATTGCTTTTACTACGGATTCATTTACGGTAAGTCCGTTGTTTTTTAACGGAGGAAATATTGGTAAACTTGCAATTGCCGGGACTTGCAATGATTTGGCTATGATGGGGGCAAAACCTGAATATATTAGCTGCGGATTTATGATAGAAGAGGGGCTTGATTTTGAAACACTTGAAAAGATTGTAAAAACTATGAGTGAAGAATTAAGTAAAGTCGGTGCTAAAATAGTCTGCGGAGATACAAAAGTTGTACCTGCCGGAAGTGTGGATAAAATATTTATCAATACATCAGGAATTGGACATATTAAAAAAGAAAACATCTCAGCCCATAATTTAAAAAAGGGAGATGTAATACTGGTTAGCCGTGATATAGGTAAACACGGAAGCGTAATTATGGCTCACAGGTATAATGTGGAAACTACAGCACAGAGTGACTGTAAACTTTTGTGGGATGAGGTAAATGCTTTAATAGAAGCCGGAATTGATATAAAAGCTCTTCGTGATGCAACAAGAGGCGGACTTAGTGCGGTTTTGAACGAATGGGCAAATGCAAGTGATGTTGGTATTGAAATAGAGGAAGATAAAGTACCTGTAAGTGATGAGGTAACTGGTCTTTGTGAAATTTTTGGATTTGAGCCTATGGATTTGGCAAATGAGGGAGCATTTATTGTGGCAGTTAGTCAAAATGATGCAAAAAAAGCTGAGGAGTTACTTAAAAAATTTAATTCAAATGCCTCAATTATCGGGACAGTAACTGATGGAAACAGAGTTGTATTGAAATCGCCTTGGGGAAGTAGCAGATATATTGAACTTCCTAAAGGCGAATTATTACCAAGGATATGTTAATGCAGAAAAAAATTGTAGAAATGTTTGATTCCATTGCTCCAAAATATGATATTGCTAATAGAATTTTAAGTCTTGGTATTGATATAAAATGGAGAAAAGAAGCAATTGAAGAAACTGTGAAAGATATTGATAAAAATAATATAAGAATACTAGATGTTGCCTGTGGTACAGGAGATATGATAGGTATTTGGCAAAAAACAATAAAAAACAAAACATTAAAAATATGTGGGCTTGATCCAAGTAAAGGAATGCTTGAAGTTGCAAAAAAAAGATTTCCACAGATTACTTTTTATAATGCATATGCCACTGAAATACCATGTGAAGACAGTTCTTTTGATGTAATTTCTATTTCTTTTGGAATAAGAAATGTTTTAGAAATTGAAAAAGCATTGAATGAATTCAATAGGATTTTAGATAAAAACGGTAGATTATTGATTTTGGAATTTGTAAGGGATAATAAAAATAAAAAACTAAGAAAATGTATCGATTTTTATACAAATAAATTTTTACCAAAAATCGGAGGTATTATTACAAAAAATAAAGAAGCATATGAATATCTGCCAAAATCAATAGAAAATTTTTATACAGTTGAAGAATTAAGTAATTTATTAAAAAAAGCTGGTTTTGAAATTAAAAAAGTAAAATTATTTAATTTTTCACAAGTAGCAATGATAATTGCACAAAAAATATAATTTTTCTTTTTTATTAACTTCTTTCATTTTTTTGTATTTTTTAAGACTTTTAAAAATTCTTCTTTACTTAAAGGTTTATAAAAAATATATCCTTGAATTAAATCACATTTATATTTTTTTAAGAATTCTAGCTGTTCAGGATATTCTACCCCTTCTGCAACTACGTGGAAATTTAAGTTATGAGCCATTGTAATAATAGTTTTAACAATATCCCTAGCTTGAGGTGAAGTAGGTATTTCATCTATAAAAGATTTATCAATTTTGAGCTCATCAAGAGGGAATTTTTGCAGATATTGAAAAGAAGAATAACCTGTTCCAAAATCATCTATTGAAAGATTAAAGCCATTTTCTTTTAAACAATTCATTACGTCAATAAGTTTGTGTATATCAGTAATTGTGGCTTCCTCTGTTATTTCTATGGTTATGAAATTGTCAGCAATATTAAATTTTTTTGCATAATGAGTTATTTCCTCACAGAATCTTTCAGTTGTGAAATGTGTAGGGGATATATTAATAGCAATATTTTTTAAAGTTGATTGTTTTATGATTTCTTCATAGTCATGAATAAATTTAAAAACTTTTTTCATAATTTCTTTTCCAAGATCTATAATTAATCCAGCTTCTTCAGCAATAGGAATAAATTCAGCAGGTGAAAAAAATTCTCCATTATCAGATTTCATTCTAACTAATGCTTCTGCAGAATAAACAGTTCCATCTAAGCCACATTTTGGCTGGAAATGTACAATTAAACTATGATTTTTAATTGCAATTCTTAGTACCTCTTCAATTCTTAATCTTCTATCGGTGCTAATTTGCATTTTTGGATAAAAAAGTTCTATTTGATTAGGACCTTTTAATTTTGCATGGTAAAGTGCATTATCTGCATTTTTTATAATTGTTTCTACACTGCTTTCTTTCCCAAATATCTTAATGCCTATACTTGCACTAATATGATAATTCATATTTTTTATTTTAAAAGGTTTTTGAATTGTTTTTAATATTTTTTGTGCATAATTTAAAGCATTTTGTTTAGCTTTTTCAATATCGTCACCTATATTTTCTAAAATAAACATAAAAACATCGCCGCCTAATCTGCCTATATCTTTTTCATTAGTTTGAAGAGTTAAGAGACGTTTTGCCATATTTTTTAAAATAGCATCTCCAACTTCGTGTCCCAAAGAATCATTTATAAATTTAAAATGGTCAATATTTATAAGAAATAATGCATGATAGTGTTGTTTTGATTTTTCATTTGTTAATAGTTCATTAATGTGTTTTTCAATTGCTTTTCTATTAAGTAGATTTGTCAATGAATCGTGAAGAGTTTGATATTCAACTTTTTGATAATTTTTATGAGCTTCTTCACGCATAAAGTTAATTGCTTTTACTGTATCATCTAATTCATCGGGTGATTTGTTTTTAGGTCTATCTAACACTAAAGGTGGCTGTTTTTTTGTAATATCAATATTATTGAGATAATTTCGTATTTTTACAAGATGTTTTGAAATGAGATTATTAAAAATATAAGTAATGTATATTATCATTATTATTATTAATAACAAAGCTTGAAATACAAGTAGAATTATAGATGATTTTATTTTTTTTATTACGCTTTCTGTTGAGCTTCCGAGTATGATTTTTCCAAGAAAGAATTTTTTTCCATTATGGTTATAATATAAATCAATTGTATTTTTTATATCTATATCTTTGTCATTTCCAAGAGTAATAATATTTTTGCCATTTTCATCAGTAATTTTTACAAATTTTATATCATTATCAACTAAAAATTCATGCGCTTTAATTTTAAGTGCTTTAGTATCAATTCTCCATAATGCTTGTGCGATTATCGATTTATTACTTTTTAGAGTATTTTTAATATCTTTTTTGATTTCAGATATTTTTGTTTGGTATTGTTCATAACTAAGTATTATTGAAAATATTAAAGTAGAAATTATTATTACGCTTATAACATGTAAAATAAATTTATTTGAGAGTTTGCTTTTTGTATTATTTTTTGTCAGTTTCATTTTCGTCTTTTATACATAAATTATTAAGATCAGAAAATCCGTGTTTTTCAATAATTGAGGCAATAGTACCATCCATTTTCATTTGATTGATAACTTTATTGAATTTATCAAGTATATTTATATATTTTGAATTTTTATTTATTAACAATCTAAAAGCGACAGTTTTTATTGGACTGTGATTCATTACGATATTTTTATAACCTTCTGAAAGTTTATTTTTTGAGTGAATTTTTTTATGAATAAAGCATCTTGCTGTATATCCGTTTGCAATATATATATCTGCTCTACCTTTGATTAGCATTTCAAATGCGTTTTCTATATTTGGTACCCATATTATATTACAACCTTTTAAATTTGCTTTTGTCCATCCGGCGCCAAATGCTTCTACGATAGTAAAGGGTTTTAGCTCTTTTATTGATTTTATTGTCATTATTTCTTTAAAATGAGGATTGTTTTTATTGACGAAAATATATTCGCTGCTGAGTAAAATTGGGTCTGAAGCTATTGTAAATTTTAGTCTCTCAGGAGTTATTATGGAAATCATAGCATCTGATATACCATCTTTTACCATTTTTTGCGCTCTTTTCCATGGATAAAGATCAACTTTTAATGGTATATTCATACGATGAAATGCTTCTTTCATAATATCATATAAAATTCCGGCCGGTTTTCCATTTGAATTACGATAAATAAGTGGAGGATAATCTTCATCATCTGTATAATAAAAGGGTTTTGTATTATTTGTAGCATTAGAAAATGAGAACATTAAGATAAGTATTAATAAAAAATATTTAAAAGTTTTCATCTTTTATCCTAAATAATATAAAATTATTATAGCATAAAAAATTGATAAACATCAAAATTTAGTTTATTGATTTTATTTTTGTAAATATTAGAAACATAAAAATTATTATAAATAAATTATAAAGCTTTTTATTTGTGTTTTTATTAAAATATGAAAATTTTTTTTAGTACTTGCAAAATATTGTGATTGAATGAATTTTTTAAATAAATTTTTTTATAAATTATTTTTTTTATAAAAAAGCAAAGTTTCGGTATGGTAAACAATAAATTGTCTGAGATTAAATGATTTTAAAAGAAGTATCTGGTGCGGCGAGGGGGACTCGAACCCCCACGGGCTTATGCCCACAAGACCCTCAATCTTGCGCGTCTACCAGTTCCGCCACCGCCGCAGACGGATTGTAATTATATCAAATTTTTAAAAAATTTTTAATTCTTTTTACTGCGATTTCTAAATCTTTTATATCTTTTGTATAGGCTATTCTAATATAATTATTAAAATCACCGAAATCAATACCTGGAGTTACAGCAACTTTTGCAACTTTTAGTAATCTATTTGCAAAATCAAAAGAATTATTGGAATATTTTGAAATATCACACCAAAGGTAAAATGCACCATCAGGTTTTGCTATATTAAAAATATTTTTTAATTCATTGTATAAAAAATCCCTTCTTTTTTTAAATTCTTTTTTTGTCTTTTCAAGATATTTGTAATCAAATGCACTTAATGCTGCATATTGTGAAATGGTAGGAGCTGAAATTAATATATTTTGAGCAATGATTTCCGCAGTTCTTACTAAATTATCGGGGAGTATTATCCATCCGATTCTAAATCCAGGCATACAGAAATATTTGCTAAAACCGTTTATTACGATTGCGTTTTTGTTAAATTTTAACGCTGTTGTATACTCTTTTTCATAAACTAATCCGTGATATAGCTCGTCACTAATTAAAAGTTTATCATTGTTTTTGCAAAAGTTGCAAATCTGCTTAAGGTTTTCTGAATTAATAACTGTACCTGTCGGGTTGTTTGGACTTGAAATCATTAGAGTGTCAAATTCTGTGCTTTTTAGTTTTTCTAAATTAATTTGATAATCTGGAAATGAAGTAGGGATATTTATAAATTTTTTATTTTCCAGTTCGGCGAAATTTTTATAACAGGGATATCCGGGAGTAGGGGTCGCAATGGTTTTAGTGAAATAAAATGCTATTAAAAAAGCGGTAGATGTTCCGGTTGTAATAATTATATTTTCAGGATTGACGTCAACATTGTAAAAATTTTTATAATGATTTGCGATTTTTTCTCTTAGGTTTTTTAAGCCTTTGCTTTCTGTATAAAAAAATTTGTTTTCTTGGACTGCTTTTAATGCCGTGTTTTTTATTTCAGGGGATGGCAATATATCAGGTTCCCCAATTTCTAAATGAATTACATCTTCATATTTTTGGGCTTCTTTTACAATATCCATTACGATAAACGGTTTCATTTTTCCTCTTTTTTTATATAATTTTATCAAAAAGGAGAGTTTTGGAATACCTGATTTTAGCAAGTATAGGATTTATTGCTGCCCTGACACCAGGACCGGATATTTTTTATGTAATAAAGCAGGGACTTTGCAGCGGTTTAAAAAAAGCCCTAATTGCCGTTTTGGGAATACTGACAGGTAATATAATTTATTTGAGTCTAGTGGCAGTTGGTCTTAGTGGAATTGGTAAAAACATATATTTTCAAATAATTGTGGGAATGTTTGGCAGTGTTTATCTTTTTAAAATTGCTTTTACGATTTTTAAAGAAAAAGTTCATTTAAATTTAGTCTGTAAAGCAAGTAAGGATATTTATAAAGAAGCGCTATTGCTTAATTTATCTAATCCAAAAGCAATGATTTTTTTTGCTGTAATTATCGCTCCTTTTATGAGTAAAAATATTATGTTAAGTTGTGTAAGTCTCTTTCTTGGCATTTGTATAGCTTTTATTTCCGGAGCAGTGGTTAGTTCTAAAATAACGATAAAAGATAATTGGTTAAATATAACAAATAAATTTGCTGCTGTTTTATTTTTCTTTTTTGGAATGAAACTTTTATTATTTGCAATTGAAAATATAGAAAAAATAATATCAAAATAAAAATATTAATATTAATGTAATAAAATAATGTAAAATAATTACAAAGCACTGACTAAATAAAGCAAAACAATTGTAAATTTTAGTGAAAAAAAATATTAAAAAATTTACTTAACCTTTTAGGACTACAGGTATATGATGTGCAAATTTCGCAAATTTATCGTCTTGCGAGCCTAAAAACTGCAATCAGTTTTCGTTTTTTTAACGACTTTTCCATTTGTACTTTTTAGCTTTTCGTAACATTAATTTATACTTTTGTTGAGTATATTTAGTTAATTTCAAAAACTTCATTTAATAATAAAACTGCAAATATTTGCTTTTTTAATTTTTTCGTAATAGCGTTTAAATTTATATTCTTTTTGGTCTACATAATAAGTAATATCAAAATAAAAAGCATGATTATGTGTTTTTTTTATATTTATTCTAAAGGTGCGTGAGGTTCAGCGTATTTCTGTTTGGCATCGACCTGAATAATTGAATATTTTATGTTTATGGTGTCTTCAATAACAACAGCTGTAAGTTTATTGCCATAAACGCAACCTGTATCTATTCCAATACAATGTTTATTTATTTTAGGATTTAAAAATGGATTATGCCCATATACAACAAACCCTTCGTGTCCGTTATATACATCGGCCCAGTATCTGGCATTAGGATTATTATTATCTAAAGGTAAAAATTTATTATTTTCATCAACTTCTCTTAAGAAAAGAAGAAGAGTCATTAAGTTTAACGGAGGATTGTTTAAATAAATCCTGTTTGTGATTCCGGCATGTACAATAGTGAGGTGATTTAGTTTTAAAAAAAAAGGCATTGATTCAATAAATTCAAAATCTTTTTTTTTAAGCTGCGGATAAACCCTTTGCTGGTCTTCATCCAGATGTACTTTTCTGCCCCAGTGTTTTCTTAAATGTTTATATTCATGATTGCCCATTATTGTAAAAATCTTGTTTTTTTTAGCATAACGGAGGGCTTCAACAGGATAGGGGCCTTTATCCAGAATATCGCCTACGCTTATTTCGTAAGCCCCTTTTGGAATTTGTTTTCTAAGTTCTTCCCATTCCTCTAGACATCCATGTACATCCCCGTAAATTACATATTTCATTTTATGTTTGCTATTTCCTTAAGATAATTGCAGGCATCTTTTGAATGGTTGTTGCATGCTTTTTTAAGTAGAGTTATAGCTTTATTCAAATCTTTTTTTACTCCAATACCTTTGTAATAATAATATCCAAGAATAGTACAGCTGTCGTTGTCATTTAAGGCACAACCTTTTGTATAATAATCGATTGCTGCTTTTAAATCTTTTTTTACACCAAGTCCTTTGTTATAAAAATATGCCACCATTCCACACGCATATCCGTCATTTTCATTGCATCTTTTATCAAACATTCTAAAAGCTTTTACATAATGACCCTGTAATGCCTCTTGAAGGGCCGGGTCTTGAGTTTCTCCATGTTTTGCAAACGCAAAAACCGCTATTAAAATTAATAGTATTTTTTTCATTTTTTTCCTTTCATATTATTTTTGTAAAAAGAATGTTTTGGCTTCGACGAAGCCCTTATTATCCTCCTCAGGCTATGCAGCCAAAGCCGTCGTCTTCTTCGAATCCTTCACTGTGGTTGTGTGTTTGTCCTGATAATATACTTTCTTTGAAAGCTATAAGCTCACCATTGTGTTTAATAGTGTAATAAATTTTACTTGTATTTCTAATAGTGTTGATTGTCGAACAATATGTTTCAAGTGAACTTAACACCCATCTTCTAGCAGTCATATTGTCTGCTTTTGATTTAAAGCTGTAGATAAAATGGAATTCGGTAAAAATTCTAGGATAAGTTTCTTTTCTTTTATATTCAACTTCTAAAGTAAAATTTCCCAGGTTATATCCCTTTGCTTTTGAAAGTTCTACAACATCATACGCAGAACAATTTGCAAGACCGGTTATGAACAAGTCTATCGGTGTATATTTTTTAGGATCAATTATAATTATATCTTTTCCGTTTGTGGCTTCATAAATATGGTCATTTATATGTCTAATTTTTATCATTAATCTCCTTTAAAAAATTTTCGAAATACTCAATTTGTTTTTTTACACTTTCAGGTGCGGTACCGCCAAAACTTTTTCTTGAATTCATAGAATTTTCAAGGCTTAAATCCACATCTTTATCAATTCTTGCATCTATACTTTTAAGTTCATCCAGACTTAAATCGCTTAAATCAACCCCCTTGCTTTCAGCCAATGCGACTGCTCTTCCTGTGATATGGTGAGCTTCCCTGAATGGAATACCTTTTTTTACAAGATAATCTGCAAGGTCTGTTGCCGTTAGATGGCCTTTTTTACAGGCTTTATACATATTTTCTTTGTTAATTTTCATTGTTTTTAATGTTTCTTTTAAAATTTCGATTGAAATCAGGGCATTTTTTACACTGTCAAATACTCCTTCTTTGTCTTCCTGGGTGTCTTTGTTGTATGCAAGGGGAAGCCCTTTCATAACAGTCAGAAGGGCTATTAAATTACCATAAGCCCTTCCGGTTTTTCCTCTTATAAGTTCCGGTACATCTGGGTTTTTTTTCTGTGGCATTATTGAACTTCCTGTTGAATATTCGTCGCTTAGAGTAATAAAAGCAAATTCGCTTGTAGACCATAAAACAAGTTCTTCGGAAATTCTGCTTGCGTGCATCATAAGCATAGAGATGTTAAATAAAATTTCAAGTGCAAAATCCCTGTCGCTTACTGTATCGAGGCAGTTTACACTCGGTTCGTCAAATCCAAGAGCTTTTGTGGTTTCGTTTCTGTCAATTGGATGGGGCGTACCAGCTAATGCTGCACATCCGAGAGGGTTTTTGTTGTTTCTTTTATAGCTTTCCATAAATCTTTCATAATCTCTTTTAAACATACTTGCATATGCCAGCATATGATAGGCAAAACTGATGGGCTGGGCATGTTGAAGATGTGTCATTCCCGGCATTATTGTATTAATATTTTCTTTTGCAATATTCACAAAAACTTCAATCAATTCTTTTATTTTTTTAGAAAAATCCAAATTTCTTTTTAATACCCATCTTCTGAAATCCACAGCCACCTGATCGTTTCTGCTTCTTGCAGTATGTAGTTTTTTGCCGGTGTCACCTATTAATTCAATAAGTCTTTTCTCAATTGCCATATGGATATCTTCATCGCTTATGTCCCATTTGAATTCATTGTTTTCTATTTCTTTTTTTATTTTAAGAAGACCTTCTTTTATTTTTTTTGCATCTTCATTTGTAATGATTCCCTGTTTTGCTAGCATTTGGGAATGGGCTATGCTTCCTTCAATATCTTCAATATATAATTCCTTGTCAAAAGGAAGTGATGCATTAAATTCATCCAATATTTTTGCAGCCTGTTTGGAAAATCTACCGCCCCAAAGTTTCATAAGTTTCCTTTTTTTAGTAAAATTATAACAAAAAGGTATGTTATGAAAATTAATTCAAATATCAATGCAATGAATATTTATGCGGAAAAATTTAATAAAAACGCAGATAATATTGCAAAAGGCAATAATTTAACTAAAAATATAATTGAAGAAAATATAAATGCAAAAGCTTTTGAAGTTCAAACAAAACCTATAAATACAGAAAATGAGATGTTTAAAAGTCTGCTTGATATAAAGGCATAAAATGAATCCTGAAGTTATAAAATTAATATTCAGAGCATTTACAATTGAAAGATGGAACGATTTGCCGCGCCCTGTTAAATTTATCGAGCTTGATAAACAGGCACATAAATTTATAATAGCTTATTTAATAAGTTTTTTTGAAAAAAATGTTGATTATTATAAATTAATTAACCTTGGAATTGCAAATCTTTTATATAGGGCGGTTTTAACTGATTTAAAATCCCCTGTTTATCACTTTTTAAGAAAAAAGAGGGGAAAAGAGCTGGATGATTTTGTTATCAATAAATTAAAGGATAAAATTGATGATGAAATGATTGAATATTTAAAAATTTTAAATAATGATAATTCAATAGAAAACAGAATTCATTCTGCTGCAAGTTTTATAGCTACAAAATGGGAATTTGAAATTATTTATAATACAGCGTCTTTTATATACGGGATGAATGAAATAAAAAAAAATATAGAAAATGAACTTGAGGATTTTTATAATCTAGAGGGTGTAAGAATACTTAGTTTAAAAAGAAAAAGTTATGATTTTATATCACTGTGTGGAAATTTAAGATTTCAAAAGAGATGGGCGAATACACCCAGGGTTCCTGAAACAAGTGTACTTGGGCATATGTTGTTTGTGGCAGTTATTACATATCTTTTATCAAAAGAAGCAAAACTTAGAAAAGAAAAGATAATCAATAATTTTTTTACTGCACTTTTTCATGATTTGCCAGAAGCTCTTACAAGGGATATTATAGCTCCCGTAAAACACAAGGTTAAAGGACTTGATGAAATATTAAAACAATATGAGCATATGTTGATAGACGAAAAAATATTGCCGCTTCTGCCTAAAAAAATGCAAAGTATTATGAATATTTATTTAAAAGACGAATTTAAAAATAAAACTTTTAAAAACGGTGATTACGAAATAATTGAAAATATTGAAAAAATAAAAAATATTCCCAACTCAATTGATGGAAGTATGTTAAAAGCAGCTGATCATTTCGGAGCTTATGTTGAAGCTATAATGAGTGTATATTATGGTATTAAATCGGTTGAACTTGAAAGTGCAATAAATGACCTTGAAAAATTATATGAAGATAAGATTATTTACAATATAAATTTGGGAAAATATTTTAATAGAGGATTTTTTAAATGAAGAGATTAATATTGGTAATTTTTTCATCTGCAGTCTTATTAAATGCAACAACCGAATTTTATACATACTCATTAAAACTCAATTACAAAGAGTATGTAAACGGAAATGTTGTTGATAAAGATTATAGTCATATAGGAAATATTTTAGGATTAGGAATCAAATATTCCAATACATATATTTTTAATTATTATTTAAAGGGTGAATATTCTGGCGGAGGTAGTTATTATACCGGGGCAGATTGGAGCGGATATCCTGTAAATTCTAAACAAAATGGTTTTTATTTATTGGATTTGGAAGCAGGTTTTGGCAAATATTTTATTTTTTTTGCAGGATATAGGGAATGGAATAGAGGGAAAAGTAATAATTCCGGAGATTATAATGAAAAATATTATTGGAATTATATAGGATTTAAATATACATATAAATTTAATTTTAATAAATTTTATTTTCTTCCCGAAGCGGGATATACATTGGCAATTGATCCAAAATTAAAAGTCAAATTAGGAAATGAACCAACAATAAATTTGGGAAATACAACAGGAGGCTTTATAGAAGCACCATTTTATTTTAAGTATAACAAAAATATTGAAATTAAAGTTTTCTATAAATATGAATATTGGCATATTAATGCATCAAATGCTTATGAATTGATTTTAAACAATCATCATTACCTTATTTTTGAACCTGAAAGCATTACTGAAAATCAATATTTTGGAATAGGAATTAATTTTAAATTTTAAAAGAAAAAGAAGAAAGTTATTTATAATTTTGAATAGCTTTGTTAATAAGTTCAACTGCTTTTTCTTTTCCCTCAAATCCTGTAACTTTTACCCATTTTCCAGGTTCTAAGTCTTTATATGTTTCGAAGAAATGTTTGATTTGTTCTAATTTAATTTCAGGCAAATCTTCCAATGAATTGATTTTTGCCATTTGAGGGTCAAGTTTTACAGTTGGAACGGCAATAATTTTTTCATCTTTTCCACTTTCATCTTCCATGATTAAAACACCAATTACTCTTGATTTTATAACACATCCAGGTACTACGCTCTCAGAGCTTAATACCAATACATCAATTGGATCTCCGTCGTCTGCTAGAGTGTTTGGGACAAATCCGTAATTTGCAGGGTAAAACTGACTTCCATAAAGAATTCTGTCTAAAAATATTGCACCGCTGTCTTTATCAAGTTCGTATTTTATATTGCTTCCCTGAGGAATTTCAATCACAACGTTAACAGCTTCTTCTGCATTTCCGGGTTTAATTTTTTTAATATCCATTATTGCTCCTTTTTTTGTGTTATTATATCTAAATATTTAATTATATATATTCCGCTTATATAAATAATCCAGTTGATATAAATCCATAAAAATACAAACATTAAGGTGGCAATAGAACCGTAAATTGAAGTATAGGTTTTATTGATTAGTACATAATATATAAATATGTTTTTTGCTATAAAAAATGCTACAGATACCAACAAAGATGAAATAAGGGTTGATTTTGTAGTTTCATTTATTAAAATTATTTTATATGAAAGAAAGAAAGTCATCCAAATGAGCAGAAACGGCAGTATTTTTCCAAATTGTATCCAAGAGGTTAAAGTGGATTTATCAAGAAAAAACTGAAATTTGATTGATAAATACATTGCCACCCCAAAAAGAATTGGAAAAAGTGTAAGCATTGTCCAATAAAGTTTTATTCTCTCCCAAATATTTCTTTTGGGCTGATTAAATATTTTTGAGACTATTTCTTCGAAGTTGTTAAAAAATAAAATCGAAGTGACTATTATATATATTCCTCCGATTATTCCCATTTTTGAAGAATTTGTAAGAAAGTTTTGTAAATAATTTGAAATTATTTCTTTGTTTGATGGAAGAAGATTTGATGAGATAAACCCTTCAAGTTTATCATAAATATCAGCAAAAAAAGGAGATGACGCAATAAAGGATAAAATTATCAACAGAATTGGAACTAATGAAAAGATTGTATAAAAGCTAAGGCCTGCAGCATAAAGAGTTATTTCATTGATTATGTCCTTTTTTATATGTTTTAAATATTTTAAGTTAAAGATTTTTTTTATTATTTCCTTCATTTTATTTACCTTCAAGTAATTCTCTTTTTTCTTCTAATTCTAAATATCTTTCTACTTTTTCATCATAAAGTTTTTTAATTTCTTCAAGTTCGTTTGTAAGAGTCATAAGGCCTTTTTTATTATAACAGTCCGGATTACTTAAACATTCTTCAATTTCAGCAATTGAAGTTTCGAGTTCGTCTATCAATTTTGGAAGTTCTTCAAGTTCCCGCTGTTCTTTATATGAAAGTTTTGTCTGTTTTCTTTTAGGTTTTGGTTTTTCATTTTTTATTTTTTGTTTTTCTGTTTCTAAAAGTTTTAGCTCTTTTTCTATTTCAAGATATTCAGTGTAAGGAATATAACTTTCTTCTACAACTCCGTCACCTTTAAAAATAAACAGTTTTTTTGCTATTTTATCTACAAAATATCTGTCATGGCTTACAAATATAACACTTCCTTCATAATCAATCAGATATTCTTCCAAAATATTTATTGTTGGAATATCAAGGTCGTTTGTGGGTTCGTCTAAAATTAATACATCAAAATCTTTTGTAAAAAGAAGGGCAAGGGCAACCCTTGTCTTTTCACCGCCACTTAAAACGCCTATTTTTTTTGTTAAATATTCAGGAGGAAAAAGAAATTCCCTTAAATATCCGTAAACATGCATACTTCTGCCTCTTACATTTACCCGATCACCACCTTCGGGACAGAAAGTTTCTATTAAATCCTTACTATCATCAAGCATAGATTTTCTCTGGTCCAAATATCCTATTTTTACATTTTCACCGATTTTTATTATTCCGCTATCAGGCTTTTCTTCTCCGATAATCAGTTTTAAAAATGTGGATTTTCCGCTTCCGTTTTTTCCTACAATTGCAATTTTGTCTTTTTGAAGTATTCTTGTAGTGAAATTTTTTATTAAAAGTTTGTTTCCAAGGCTTTTTGTAAGATTTTCAATTTCAAACATAACCTTTTTTTTATTTATTTTTTCATCTTCTTTTGCAAGAAGCTCACGTTTTAACTGCATTTCAATTTGACGGATTTCTCTTTTATCCTCTTTTACCTTTTCTTTTAATTCAAGTACTCTTTTTTTTCTTCCCTCATTTCTTTTAAGCCTTGCCTTAACCCCACGGCTTAGCCACTCTTCTTCTCTTTTAAGAAGTCTCAGTTCATTTTCGAATTCTTTTTCCTTGGCTTTGAGAAGTTCTTCTTTTTGTTTAAGATAATCGGCATATCCGCCTTTAAAACTTCTGAGGCGGCAGTTTTCAAGTTCAATTACCCTTGTGGCAACCCTGTCGATAAAATATCTGTCATGGCTTACTACAATAAATGTATATTTGTCTTTAAGCAAGGTTTCTTCCAAAAATTCTGTCATATATACATCTAAATGGTTGGTGGGCTCATCCAGAAGCAGGACATCAGGCTTTTGAAGAAGAAGTGATGCAAGAGCCACTCTTCTTTGTTCTCCCCCGCTGAGTAAATTAATATCTTTATTTTCATATTTTTTTAAATCAAATTCCTGCATTATTCTTTCAATTCTGTCATCTAAATTCCAGGCGTTGTGGTAATCAAGAAATTTTGAGATTTTGTCCATTTCAGCCTGAATCTGTGAATTTTCAGGATTTTTGGCAAAATCTTCGGTTAATTTTAAATATTTTTTATAAGCTTCTTTAAATTCGGTGAGTTCGTTTTCAATGGCTTCTCTTACGCTAAGTCCTGTGGGAAAAGAGGGAGTCTGTTTTAGTCTTTTTATTTTTATGCCGTTTTTTGTAATGATTTCTCCGCTGTCAGGCTCGATTGTTTTATCAATTATTTTCATAAGAGTGGATTTTCCGCTCCCGTTTTTGCCTATTAATGCGACTCTTTCATTTTCTTCTAAATGAAATTCAACATTGCATAGAATTTTTTGAGCCTCAAATTTTTTACTGACATCAATTAAATCTATTAAAGCCACCTCTTTCCTTTGTTATCTTTTTGTAATTTTACCTTGTTATATTTATATTGCAAAATTAAAAAAGGAGAAAAAATGAAGTTTGATTTTTTGGTTATTATTGCAACTATACTTTTAATTTCCGCTTCAGTGTTTGTAGCTACTCTTTAAATATTCTATATCTTTTTTTATCTGATGTTTTAATTCTATTAAAGTATTAAATTTTTTGTTTTCCCTTAAAAAATCGATAAATTCAATTTCCATTAATTTTCCATTATTCATTATCCATTTTTCATTATCAATTATATGTGTTTCAATAGAAAAATTATTATCGGTCGAACGGATACCAATAAAGGTTAATGATAATAAATTATTTGTTTTTGTTATATAAACTCCCTCTTTTGGAATTATATATGGCTTAAAAAGTTCTATATTTATAGTAGGGACAAGTTTTTTATTACCGAGTCCTTGACCTTTTATCTGAGTGCCTTTTATTTTATAATTTCTTCCTAAAAATCTGTTTGCTTTTTTTATATCCTCTTTTATAAATTTTCTTATTATGTGGGAATGTACCCCGATTCCATCAATTTTTATCTCTTTAATAATTTCAACTTCGAAAAAATTTTTAAGTATATTTATATCACCGCTTCTGTTTTTTCCAAATCTGAAATCCTCCCCTAAAACAAGTTTTTTAACATTCATTTTTTTTAAAATTTCTATAAATTCAACAGGAGTCAGATTTTTAATATTTTCAAGTAAAAAATACTCGCATCCTAAATTTGTATAATAACATCTGTCAAATCCGGGAGTGATAGAACTTCCTTTTTCTATAATAATAAAAATATCCGCTCTTTTTAACAATTCCTGATGTGCTGTATGCATTCCGTCAAACCCGCCTATTGCTGCTGTTTTCATATTTGCCTTTTTTTAATTTTGTTATAATTTTATAAACATTAAATACTGTTTTAAAGAGGATTTTATGAAAAAATTATATCTTATATTTTTTATTTTAATAAATCTTTATGCACATGATGAAAATTTATTAAAAACTTTAAATGAGGTTAATGAAATTGCTTTTCAGACAAAATTAAATATTGATAAGACACCGTCAAATGTAACAGTGTTAAAAAGAGATTTTATTCAAAAAACCGGTGCTGAAACATTGTTTGAATTATTAAAATATATTCCAGGTATTCAAACTTCCATAAGCAGTTCTGGCAAAAAAGAACTGATTGTTAGAGGAAATAAATCAATTTACAGAGATAAAATAAAATTTTTAATAAACGGAATAAGTGTAACAAACAATCTTTATTCTAATCAGTTTTATTATTACGATTTTCCTACCTCATTAATTAAAAGAGTGGAAATAACATTAACTCCTGATGCTGTAACATATGGAGACAATGCATTTTTAGGAGTTATTAATATAATTACTTTAGACAATTTGAATGATAATCAATTTACTTTTTATCAAAATAATAAAAATCAAACTTTGTTTTCTGTATTTCAAAAATTAAATAATTTAACATTGGATGCATATTGTTTTTATTCCGATCCGCATATTCAACCAGTAAAAACATTTTTAACTGAAATTAATACATATAATACTGTTTTGTATAGGGAAAATTCTCCTAATGAAAATGAAAAAAATTTAGGACTTGGAATTGAATATAAAAAAGAAAATTCTACATTACAGTACAGAATAAATTACTCTAGAAAAGGCAACTATTTTGGAATAGTGAATTTACCGCCCATAAAAGATGATAAATATGTAATAACAATTTATCAGTATTTAAATTATAATTATTCAGTATATTTAAACGATTTTTGGAAAAACAGTGTAAATATCGGTATTAAAAATTATAAATGGGATGGTGAATATAGACTGTTTCCTTATGATTTCAATGAAACTATAGATAATAATCCTGATAATGATATTATATTTGGTGCAGTGTTACATGAGTATGAAATTTATTTAAACAATACACTGACTTTTATAAATGAAAGTCATATAACAAATTTTTTGTTTAGTATTAAATATGCAAGACCTTATAATTATTACATTAATGAAATTTATGGAAACAATTTTGTTTTAAAAAAAAATATTAAAAGAAAAATTTATGAATTTGGAATTGAGGATTTATATTTTTTAAATGATAAATTTTCATTAATTTACGGAGGTAGGTATTCTCATTATAATCATTTTGGAAGTAACTTTTCTTATAAAATTGGTGGCGTTTACAATTTAAATGACCTAACAACATTTAAACTGCTTTTTAATACAGCATTCAGGGCACCTTCATGGGTAGAATTGTATAGTAAAAGCATAGTCAGTTTTAACGGAAATACAGATTTAAATCCAGAAAAAATAAAAATGGCTGAATTTATTTACGACCAAAAATTAAATAAAAACAATAAATTTAAATTTGCTTTTTATTTCGGAAAAGAATATGATTATATTGATAGGGCTTTTTCTCAAACTAAAGGGAAAGAAATTTATAAAAATTTAGGGAATCTTTTGATTAGGGGATTTGAAATAAATTATAAAAAATTATTTAAAAAAGGGTTGTTTGGCTTATCTTATTCATATAATAATAATAAGGCATTGTTTTCTAATATGGTTATACCAGGTATAGATGAATTTAAGTGTTTGGGTATAAGAAAAAATATTTTTAATACATTTCTTAATTATAAAATTAATAAAAATTTTGATTTTTTTGTTTCTAGCTTTTATGGAAGTAAAATAAAAAAAATTTATTATGATTATGTGAATGATCTTTTTACAATAAATGCTAATATTTCTTTTAATAAAAATAAATTTATTTTTAAAATAGGTGTTGACAATATTACTAATCATAAAAATTTTGATTATTCTCTCCCAAACGATTCAATATATGGAAGATATGCTTTTTCACAAGAAAATACTGTGATACCGGAACTTGGAAGAAAAATTTATTTTAATTTTATAAAGAAATGGTAATGAAAAAAGTATTTTTATTTTTTATTTTTATTTTTTTATATGCAAACAGCAATTTTGAAAATAATATTGATAATGAAGTACTGTTAATAGAAGCAAAACTTTATCCTAAAATTTTATATTTAGTTAATGAAAATGAAAAAAAAGATAATATAAAAGTAGCAATTTTAATAAATAAAAATACAAAAAAAATAGGTAAAAAATTAAAAAAATTAATAAATGATAAAAAAATTAAAGTTGATTTAATAAATAAAATAAATTTAAAATATGATGCATATATTTTTACTACAAAAAAGATAAATAATAAGGATTTAAAATTGTTATTGATTAATAAAAAGGTAATTTTTACAGTTTTTCCAAACAGAATAGAAAATGCAATGTTTAGTATATATATTGGCCCTAAAATATATCCGTATATAAATCCAAAATTATTAAATAAGGCTGAGGTGAAATTTAATCCAATATTATTGAAGGTAGGAAAAATTTATGAAAAATAAATTTTCTTTATTAAATATTATAAATTTTTTCTCAATAACTTTATTAATTGTTTTTATAAGTTACGTTTTTATTGATTTTAAAGTTATTTTTAAATCTTTAGAAGATATACAAAAAGCTAAAATTGAAGAATATTTGAAAGCAAAAAGTAGTATTATAGCTCCTCTGATTAAATATGGATTTAACGGTTTGACTAAGGAAGAATTAAAAAAATTGGATGAGAATATAAAATATATAAAAATAAAAACAAGTACTTTTACGTATGAAAAAGGACTGAAAAAAAATTTAAAAATAATAAAACTGCCGTTATATTACAGTAATGAAAAATTAGGGGAAATTGAAATTGGATATAATGACAGTGGATTGTTAAAAAAATTTTCAAACAAATATTTTCAAAAAGTAACCATTTATTTAATTTTTGTTTTAGTTTTATTTTTTGTTGTTTATATCTTTTTAAGAAATAAGTTGTCGAATTTAAACAGACTAGCCCAAAAAATAGAAAAAATAAATTATAGAAAAATAAAACAAATAGAATTATTGGACAATTATTATGAGATTAAAAATATTACAAAATCTATAAATCATTTATTAAATCAAATTAATAATTTTTATTTACATCAAAAAACACTTATTAAAAAATTATTTCTTTTTAAGAAACAGTTAGAAACTGCTCAAAAAATAGCTAAAATGTTTACTTGGGAATATAACTGCGAAAATGATGAATTTTTAGCACAAAATTTTCATATGAAAAAGAAATTAGGATTTAAAAATTTTGATGAATTTTTAAATTCATTAAATAATAAAGAAAGATTCTTTCATGAAGTTAAAAAAGCTTGTAAAGAAAATAATGAATTTGAAATATTATTAAAGGTAGAAAATAAAGAATTTTATTTTAGAGTACAAGGAAAAACAAATTTAAAACAAAATAAAAAAAATGTTATTGGTGTTTTCATTGATATAACAGATGAAATAAAGAAACAAGAACAAATAAAATATTTGGCATATCACGATCCTTTAACAGGGTTAATCAACAGAATGTATTTAAAAGAACAATTGGAATTATTACTTAATATTACAAAAAGAAACAACAAAAAACTTGCACTCGTTTTTATTGATTTAGATAATTTTAAATTTATTAACGATACATTCGGTCATGATATAGGGGATTCGCTTTTAGTTGAAGTTTCTAAAAAATTACAAAATTCCATTAGGAGGAGTGATCTTATTTCAAGAATCGGCGGAGATGAATTTATTTTGGTTTTAAATAATATTAAAAATAAAAGTGATGTTGAAGAAATTATGAAAAAAATAAAAAATGGACTTCAAACACCAATTTATATATTAAATCACAAATTGGAAACTACATTCAGTGCGGGTATTTCAATATTCCCAGATGATGCTGATGATACAGAAGATTTACTTAAATTTGCGGATATTGCAATGTATGAATCTAAAAAGCAGGGGAAAAACAGATACATTTTTATTAATGAAGAATTAAAAAAAGAGATAAAAAAATATTATTTGTTAGTAGATGAATTAAAAAACGCATTAAAAAAAGATCATGAACTTATTTTATATTTTCAGCCAAAAATCGATATAAATTCAAAAAAAGTAAGCGGTGTTGAGGCATTAATAAGATGGCAGCATCCACAAAGGGGATTTTTAACTCCAAATTATTTTATAGATATAGCAGAAAAGGCGAATTTAGTAAGTTTGATTGATGATTATGTTTTAGAAAAAGGTATTAAAACATTAAAGAAATGGCAAAATGATAATTATTTAAATAATTTAACTTTAGCGATAAATATTTCTGCTAATAAATTCAATGAAAATAATTTTATAGAACAGCTTAAGTATTTAATTAATCAATATAAAATAAATCCTGAAAAATTACAGATAGAAATTACAGAAACACTTTGTATGCAGAATGTATACCATACCATAAAAATGTTAAATGAAATAAAATCTATGGGAATAAAAATAGCCCTTGATGATTTTGGAACAGGATACTCATCATTAAATTACCTTAAAAAAATTCCTTTTGATGTTTTAAAAATAGATCAAACATTTGTAAAAGATCTGTTAGAGGATAAAGACGATTTAACAATTACTAAAATGATAGTGGAAATAAGTAAAATTTTAAATAAAATAAATGTTGCCGAAGGTGTCGAAAATGAAAATATTCTTAATCTTTTGTCAGATTTGGGAGTTTCAATAATTCAGGGATATTATTTTTCAAAACCGGTTTCAGAAGAAGAGTTGAAAAAATATATAATTAGTTTTGATTATAAAAATTATATATAGTTGAAGCATCTTTTTTATTTAATACTTTTTCTAATTCTTCTAAACCAGCTTTTTTGATATTTTCAAAACTTCCAAAATAATTTAAAAGTTTTGTCATTTTGGCTTTTCCTATTCCTTTAATTTTTAATAGTTCAATCTCGGTGTCTTTTTTTCTTTTTGTCTTTCTGTGAAATTCTATTGCAAAACGATGGGCTTCATCTCTTAATTTTTGTAAAAACATAAGTCTTTTATCATTAACGCTTAGTTCCATTTTTTTAATTTCCCATTCTCCATTCTCCATTCTCCAATGAAAATAAATCTTATCTTTTGCTCCGCCTTTTGCCCTGTGGGCTTTTGCATCTATTTTTTCTTTTGCAATTCCCAAAATATCTACATTGGCTCCAGTTGAATCTATTATCTCTTTTGCTATATTTATTTGAGCAGGTCCTCCGTCAATCAGCCAAAGTTCAGGCGGAGAAGTTTTTTCAAAACTTTTTGCCCGTCTTGTTAATAACTCTCTCATTTGGGAATATTCATCTTTTCCCTCCAAGTGGTAATGACGGTATTCATCTTTTTTAAATTTACCCTCCCATACGATCATAGCGCCTACCGTTGCCTCTCCTTGCATATGGGATGTGTCAAAAACTTCTATTTTGTATGGAATGTTTTGAAGATTAAAGAGTTTTTTAATTTCAAGAAGTATATTTTCTTCTTTTTGATTTTTCATAATTTCGTTTGCGTTTATTTTGGCAAGATTTATTAAATTTTTCCTCTCTTTTGTGGTAGGGGTAATAATTGAAATTTTTTTATTAAATTTTTCACTGAGAAAATCAGCTACTTCCTTTCTCTCTTCAAAATCTTCACCTACTAAAATTTTTGATGAGGTAAAAGGAGTTTCAGTGTTATAAAATTCTAAAATTGCTCTTTTATAAGTTTCGTCTTTATCTATTTGCGTTTGTGATTTTATAATATTATGAGTGCTTGAAACCACTTTTCCGGCTCTTACAAATATCCTTATTACGATTCCTTTGTTCCTGAAACTCTCAACTACAAAAATATCCAAATCTTCCAGTTTTGCCAAATCCACATTTGAATAAATTTCCGCACTTTCTATGGATTTTATTCTATCCCTTATTTTGGCCGCTTCTTCAAACTGAAGATTTTCGGCAAATTTTTTCATTTTTTTATAAAGGATATTTAAAATTTTTTCTTTGTTTAAAATAAGTTCTATTGCTTCATCTATATATTTTTTATATTCTTTTGGGGTGATTTTCCCAACGCAGGGGGCTAAACATTTTCCTATCTGATGATAAAGACATGCTTTTTTACCTTTCAGGCAGGTTTTAGACTGGACTAGCGGAATTTCTTCATAAATAGTTTTTAATATGGCAGAGGCACCGCTGCTGAATGGTCCGAAATATTTTATGTTTTTACCTTTAATTACTTTTCTTGTTATTTCAGGTCTTGGAAAAGCTTCGTCTAAATCTATGTAAATATAAGGATATGTTTTGTCATCTCTTAACAGTATGTTATATTTTGGTTTTAATTGTTTGATTAGTGAATTTTCAAGTATTAAAGCATCGTTTTCACTTTCAACTACTATATAGTTAAGTTTTTTGGCTTCAGTTATCATTTTATAAATTCTGGGAGAGAGATTGTCGGCAGGTCTGAATGGATTGAATCTGAAATAGCTTTTTACCCTTTTTCTGAGACTTTTTGCTTTTCCTATATATAAAAGTTTTCCGTTTTCATCAAAATACTGATAAACGCCGGGACTATCTGGAAGTTTTTTTATAATCTCTTGCAATGTTCTCCTTTTTGTTAAAATTATACTTAAAAAAGGTTAATATGAAGTTAGAAATAGAAAGTTTAATTGTTGTCGGGCTTATAATAATTGCCGCTATTTTAGCGCTTGAGATCAGTTTTTCCCCTGCTATTTTTGAAATTATTGCAGGCACAATAGCTGCAAATTTTTTTCATATGAGCGATTTGAAATGGGCAGAATTTTTGGCAAATATCGGATTACTTGGTCTTATGTTTTTTGCAGGGCTTGAGAGTGATGTGGAACTTCTTAGAAAAAATTTTTTAAAAGCCCTGTTTATCGGACTTTCTTCATTTTTGATTCCGTTTGTTTCGGTATTTGTGGTAACAAAATTTATTTTTTTATATTCACTTAAAGCATCACTTCTTATCAGTATTGCATTATCAACCACATCTTTAGCTTTGGTATATCCTTTACTTAAAGACAAAAATATGCTGCATTTAAGTTCCGGTCAGACTCTTTTGGCCGGGGCAATGGTTGTGGATATTGTAAGTATGTTTTCACTTAGTTTTCTGTTTGAGGGAATTAATTTGGAAAATATTTTATTTTTACTGGTTTTACTAATAATTATGTTTATTCTGCCTAAATTTGGAGAAAAACTTTTTTCAAGGTATAAAGAAAATCATATCGAATTTCCGGTAAGGTTTATCATTGCAATACTTATAGCCATCGGTTTTTTATCAAAGGAAATTCATATAAATGAAGCGGTTTTGGCATTTGCCCTGGGTATATTTTTTTCAGAATTTTTAAGGGAAAATGAATTGCTTGAAAAAAAATTAAGGGCCGTTATTTTCGGTTTTGTCGCCCCGTTTTTTTTCTTTAAGGCCGGTTATTCAATTAAACTTGATGTCATAAATATGAAAATTATACTTTTAAGTATAATTCTTGGAAGTATTGCATTTGGTACAAAATATATTGCAACTGTAATTGCTACAAAACCTTTTTTTAAAAAAACAGTTTATAAAATTGCAGGCCTATTTTTTAATATGAGGCTGACTTTTGGAATAGTTGCAAGTGTTTTCGGGCTTGAATTTAAAGTTATAGATATTAATACATATGTTTCTTTGCTTTTAATCATTATTTCAACATCATTAATTGCTTCAATTTTAATGAAAAGAATGCCAAGTGAAATAACGGAAGAGGAATTGGAAGATTTTATCCTCTAGGTCCAAATGCTTTTTTTATTGTGTTTGGATCTGGCTTTGTAAGTATACTTACAATTATTAATGTTAAAGTTGATAAAGGCAGGGCTATCACCATGGCATCCACAAAAGCCCATTTACTGTGGCCCAAAATTGAATTTACCCCAAAAAGGGCTTTTGCCACACCCAATGCTTTTGCCTCTTTAAAATGACAAAACAGAAGCCAAAACAGTGATACAAAAAACCCGATTAGCATACTTGCAATTGCCGCAGGTTTTGTAACCCTTTTTGAAAAAAGTCCGAAAATAAAGGCCGGTAAAAAAACTGATGCGCAGAGGGCAAAAAATATTGCGGTGCTTCTAGCGATAATTGCAGGCGCCTTTTGAAATTTATAAGCTAAAAACACTGAAAATAAAATAACAATTACAATTCCTATTTTTGTCCAGTATGTAGTTTTGTTTTTATCAGCACCAAAAGTTTCAAATATGTCTTTTCCTACTGCAGTACCCATTGTATGAAACTGACTTGATAAGGTTGACATTGCTGCTGAAATTAAAGCAAAAAGGAAAATAAAGCCAAACCAGTGAGGCATTGCCGTATTGATAAAATGCGGAATTACTTTGCCTATTGCACCTGCTGCCTCAAGTGAGTTTTTTCCTCCGTAATTTTCAAAATACCATGCATTGCTTAAACTGCCGACTACAAAAATAACACCTGTCATTGCCAAAATGAAAATTCCCCCTATTAATACGGCTCTGTTTAATTCTTTTTTGCTTTTTACAGTCATAAATCTCACAACCAGCTGAGGCTGTGCAAGAACTCCAATTCCAACTCCCAATGTGATGGTGGTAATTACGAAAAGCCAACCCGGGGATAAAAATTCAGGCATTTTATTCCATCCTTTAAATCCCCAGATTTGTGAAAGTTTCATCATAAAATCACCGCTTCCCGGAATCAATTCTTTTAAACTTATACCCTATAACTTGTTAATGACTGTTAATTGCCAGACCTTATCAAGTTTAGAAAAAGCTTCATTTATTCCGCCAAGAGAATAAAAAACCATTCCTATTAAAACTATCATTGCAACAAACATAATGCTTCCCTGCAGGGCATCTGTATACATTACACCTTTAAGGCCGCCTGCCAGAACATATGCGGTTATTATTAATGAAAAAATTAAAAGGGCTATATGATAATTTACATGAAAATAAACACTTATAAACTGAACGCCCCCAATTAAAACGGCCGTAGCATACAAAGGCATAAAAAAGAGAATGATAAGTGCGGCAAAAATCTGAATGAATTTTGAATCATATCTTTTTCCTAAAAATTCGGGAAATGTATGTGCATCAAGTCTTAAGCCCATTTTTCTGGTCGGGTCTCCAATAAAAACAAATGCAATAAAAATACCCACAAAAATATTTAAAAATGTTAGCCATAAAAGTGAATTTCCAAGCCATGCCGCAACTCCTCCAAATCCTACAATCGCCGCAGTTGAAATAAAAGTGGCACCATAACTTAGAGACATTACAAAAGGATGTGCCTCTCGCCCGGCTAAAAGATAGTCTGTTGAAGTTTTTGTTTTTGAATATCCCATCCAGCCCAGATATGCCAAAATAAACAGGTAAAGTATAATTAATGCTATTTCCCAAAAGCTCATAGTAACTCCTCATTAATTTCTTTTTCTTCCTCAGCCCATTTTTTTAAGAGAATTTCATTACTTTCCTCATCACCTCTGTTCCAGTTAATAATTCCATAAACCACACAGAGCAAGGTACTTAATATTGTTAGCCAAAAAGCTAAACTGACCCCTAAATCAAAACTGTTCATATTTAACCTTTTTTAATTAAATTTTAATATATTTTTAATTGATGTTTAAACTTTTTTGATATTATTATAAATAAAATTAATTTCAAAGGGTAAAAATGAAACAGACATTAATGGGTAATGAGGCTATAGCGTATGGATTACTTCATGCTAATACCCAAATGATTAGCGGATATCCTGGAACTCCCTCGAGTGAGATTTTAACCACTTTTGAAAAAATTTCTAAAAATTTGCCGGTATATGCCAAGTGGGCCACAAATGAAAAAGTCGGTTTTGAAGTTGCATATGCAGGAGCAATTGCAGGATTAAATACTGCTGTTACAATGAAACAGGTTGGACTTAATGTGGCAAGTGATGCCCTTATGAGTGCAAGTTTTATTGGAAATAAGGGGGGATTTGTTTTAATAGTTGCAGATGACCCTGGTTTTCATTCTTCCCAGACAGAACAGGATAGCCGCGAATTTGCTAGATTTGCAAGAATTCCGGTACTTGATCCGGCAACTCCGGCTGAGGCTTATGAATTTGCAATAAAAGCTAGTGAATTATCTCAAAAATTTGGAATACCCGTGATGCTAAGAAGTGTAATGAGGGTATCACATTCAAGGGAGATAGTTGAAGTGAAAGATTTTAATTTTGAAGAAAAAAAAGGAAGTTTCAAAAGGGATATTCCAAGATGGGCTGCAGTTCCAAGGGCCGGAAGGCTTGGACAGGCGTATGAAAGGGAAAAAAAATTAAAAGAAATTGCAAAATACAGTTATGAAAATTTTATAAAACCTGAAATTGAAAAATTAAAAGGTACAAAAAATTTAATCATCTCAAGCGGGGCGGCCTTTGGATATGTAAAAGAAACACTTGATGAGCTGGGCCTTGATATTGATGTCTTAAAAATTGATATGCCTTATCCTCTGCCTTTAGATGAGCTTAAAAGTTTAATTAAACATTATGAAAAAGTACTTATTATTGAAGAGACTTATCCGGTAATTGAAGAAGAGTTGAGAAGTGAAAATGTATATGGAAAAATGAGCGGCGATGTGCATACAATCGATGAAATGACAAAAGAAAGAGTGCTAAAAGCATTAAAAAATGTAGGATTTTATAAGGGGGAAAATATTTATAAACCTGCATTTGAAAATAATTTTGAAGTAATTTCTAGAAAACCAAACTTATGCTCTGGATGTCCTCACAGGGATATATTTTTTGCAATAAAAAAAGTGTTTAGACCTAAAAAATCGATTTATCCTTCAGATATTGGATGTTATACACTTGGAATTAATCAACAAGCCATTGATACAGTTTTATGTATGGGGGCTAGTGTTTCAATGGCTCACGGTTTCAGTATAGCGGATAATAAAAAAACGGTAATTGCAACAATCGGGGATTCAACATTTTTCCATTCAGGTGTGGCGCCACTTATTAATGCCGTTTATCAAAAGGCAAAATTTATTCTGGTAATTTTGGATAACTCAACCGTTGCGATGACAGGACGTCAGGCAACACCAGAAAGAGCTGCACCGGGGGAAGTTGATTTAAAAAAAGTGGTTGAAGGATGCGGGGCTGAGGTGATGGAATATTGTTATGAGCCTGACATTAAAAAAACAATAGAGTTTTTTAAAGAGGTTAAGAAAAGATATGAAGAAGTCGAAGTGCCGTTGGTGGTAATCAGCAGACAGTTTTGCGTACTTGATAAAGAAAGGGCAAAAGAGAATTTAAAAGGTGTTTTTGCGACTGTAGATGAGGAAAAATGTGTGGCATGTGATGTATGTACAACACAGTTTGTATGTCCTCCAATGGCTTATAATGAAAAGGGGAAAATTGAAATAGACCCTCTTTTGTGTGTTGGATGCGGAGTTTGCATCAGCGGAATTTGTCCGACAGATGCGTTTATAAGGAGAGATAAATGAAATATCAGATTTTAATTGCCGGTTTTGGAGGACAGGGGGTTGTTTTTTTAGTTAAGGTGTTAAGTATTTGTGCAGCTAAAAAAGGTTATAAATTTTTGGGCACTGAAAATCATGGAATGAGTCAAAGAGGAGGAAGTGTAAGCTCACACATTAAAATAGGAAATTTTTACAATCCTTTGATTGATTACGGGCAGGCCGATTTATTGATAGGGCTTGACCGGGACGAGGCAATTTTAAATTTACCTTATCTAAAAAAGGGTGGTGATTTGGTTGTAAATGCATCTGATTTTCCAAAACTTGAAGCAAACGAATATATTGTAGATGCAAACCAACTGGCAGAAGATGGACTTTTTGATGCCAAGGGGCTTAATGTGTTTATGCTGGGGACTGTTTTAAAAAATGTTAAAAATTTTCCTTTCAGTGTAGAAGAGATAAAAGAGGCGATAAAAGAGATAAATCCTAAATTTGCTAAATCTAATTTTGAAATTTTGGAAAAAGCTTTAAATTATGAAAGAAATTAAACTTTTTTTCAGTGAAAATGCCGAATTTGGAAAAAATATAGGAATTGAGCTGATTGATGTGAAATACGGATATGCCAAAGCAAAAATGAAAGTTACAAAATTTCATTTAAACCTTGCTGGTGTTTGTCACGGAGGGGCCATTTTTACTTTAGCTGATTTTTCTTTTGCAGTTGCAAGTAACTCTTTTGGAAAAATAGCTTTGGCTATTGATACAAGTATATCTTTTATAAATGCGGCAAAAGAGGGTGATGAACTGATAGCTGAGGCAAAGCTTATAGGCGAATCCAACAGACTTGGGACATATGAGGTTAAAATTACCGATAAAAATAAAGTGGTTGCGTTTTTTAAAGGCACAGTTTATAAAACCAAAAAAGATTTAAAGGAGATGGAATGATTTACAATAAAATAGAAAGTGCAAGCAGGGAAGAAATTGAAAAAGTACAGCTTAAAAGATTAAAAGAAGTTGTAAACAGGGTTTATCATTTAAGTCCGTTTTACAGAAAAAAATTTGATGAATTAAATATAACTCCTGATGATATTAAATCACTTGATGATATAAAAAAGCTGCCGTTTACTAAAAAACAGGATTTGAGGGATAATTATCCGTTTGGGCTTTTTACAGTGCCTATGAGCGAAGTTGTAAGAATCCATTCATCTTCTGGGACTACAGGAAAGCCTACGGTTGTAGGATATACAGCACATGATATGGAAGTGTGGAATGAAGTAATGATTAGATGTTATTATATGGCTGATGTAACAAGTAAAGATATAGTTCATAATGCTTATGGATACGGACTTTTTACAGGTGGACTTGGATTTCACGAAGCTGCCCAGAAATTAGGTGCTGCAATCGTACCTGCAAGCGGTGGGTTTACTCAAAGACAGTTAATGCTAATGAGAGATTTTGGAGCTACAATTCTATGTGCAACTCCTAGTTTTGCTCTGCATCTTGCAGAAGAAGCAAAAAAAGAAGGTCCTGAATTTAGAAAAAATTATAAACTTAGAGCTGGATTTTTTGGAGCGGAACCTACAAGTAAGGGACTAAGGGAAGAAGTTGCAAGAGCATGGGATATAGAATATTATGAAGTATATGGGCTTAGTGAAATTATAGGACCGGGAGTAAGCTGCAGTTGTAATAAAGGTGAGGGACTTCATATAAATGAAGACCATTTTTATCCAGAAATTATAGACCCAAAAACAGGAGAAGTGTTGCCTGAAGGGGAAGAAGGGGAACTTGTTTTAACAACCCTTACAAAACAGGCGCTTCCTATTATCAGATACAGAACTGGGGATATTACAAGATTGCTGAGAGTTCCTTGTGCATGCGGTAGAACATTTGTAAGAATGGAGAGTGTAAGGGGTAGGGCAGATGATATGCTTATAGTAAACGGAGTAAATGTATTCCCGTCTCAGGTAGAACATGTAATTGCAAATACAGAGGGAGTCAGTCTTAATTATCAGATAGTCGTAGATAAAAAAGGATATCTTGACAAACTTGAAATTATGGTTGAGGTTGATGATAACATTATGTTTGATGATGTTGCAAAACTTGAAAAAATAAAAAAAGAACTACAAAACGCATTATTAAACAACTTATATATAAACGCAGTTGTTCATCTGGTAGAACCAAAAAGTATAGAAAGAAGTATGGGAAAAGCTAAAAGAATAGTGGATAAAAGGAAATAAAATGAAACAGATTTCTGTATTTTTGGAAAGAAAAAAAGGAAGATTAAAAGAAATAACTCAATCTTTGGCAAAAGAAGGTGTAAATATTAAAGCAATAACACTGGTAGAATCAAGTGAATTTGGAATTTTGAGGATGTTGACTGAAGATATTGCAAAAGCATGTGAAGCAATAGAAAAAAACGGTTTTTCATTGACGCTCAGTGACATATTGGTTGTTGAAGTTGATGATGAAATTGGAGCGTTTAATAAAATTGTTTCCGTACTGAGTGAAAACGATATAGATATAAATTACTGTTATACAGTAAATTCAGATAAAAAAGGAGCTTTTGCATTTAAAGTGTCTGATTTGAATAGAGCTAAAAATCTGTTAAAAGGATTTAGAGTTTATTAAATTTTTAATTTCTTCGAATTTTTTCTTTAAATCCTTTTTTTTTGCTTTTATTTCAAAATCTCCGGCTTCTTTTAAAAAAAATTTAGTTTCTTTTGGAGGTTTTGGAATTTTTTTATATTTATACATTGTAACAATTTTTTTGGGATTTATATTTAAACACTGATTTGCACTGTGGAATGATTTTATAATTGAAAAAATAATGTTTTTATTATAAAAAATTTCCTGCCTCAAAGCTGGATGTGATACGTTTATATACAAAATGTCGCCTTTTAAAAGACATGATGTAATATATTTATTGTATTTACGGGGCATTAGTGCTATAATTTTTTTTAAACAACGTTTCTCTTGTAATTTATTGTTATAAGGATTTAATATATGATTAAGTATCTCTTGTGCTGTTTTCATATTATAATTATATCCATTTTTTTGGGATGTGGTTATAAGGCGGACCCTGTATGGCCTGGAAATGAAAAAAATATTACTGAGGAAATAAATAGTAGTGATCTTAAAATTATAGAAATAAATAACACAATGGAGATAAAATGAAATTTGATGTTATTATAATTGGTAGTGGAATTGCAGGACTTTGGGCTGCAAAATATATAAATGACAATTCTAAATTGTCCACTTTGATTATTACAAAAAAAGAGGTTTGGGATGCTAACAGCTTTTATGCCCAGGGCGGTGTAACTATGGCTCTTGATAAAAATGATGTTCCTCTACATATTGAAGATACAATTAAAGCCGGAAGTTTTCATAATAACAGGAAAATGGTTGAGATACTCTCAAAATCATCACTTAAACTAAAAGAGGACTTGAAAAATTACGGATTTAAATTTGAAGGCGTTACAAGAGAAGCCGCACATTCAGTTCCCAGGGTTTATCATGCCGGAGGTGATGCCACCGGAAGGGAGATTCATAAATTTTTGATAAAAAAAGATAAAAGTTATCTGCTTGATAATGCAGTGGTTTTTGATTTATTGATTGAAGACAATGTTTGTTACGGTGTCAGTGTTTTAAAAGAAAATAAAAAATATAATATTTATGCTAATAATGTAATATTGGCAAGCGGCGGTATAGGGGCACTTTATAAATATGACACAAATGCCAGGACAATTTCAGGGGATATTCAGGGAATTGCAATAGAAAAAGGGGTTGAAGTAAATGATATGGAGTTTACCCAGTTTCATCCGACTGTTTTTATAGAAAGTAAGTTTTCACAAAAATTACTGCTTACCGAGGCTTTAAGGGGTGAGGGCGCACATGTTGTAGATGAAAATAATGAAAGATTTTTATTTGAATATGATGAAAGGGGTGAACTGGCAAGCAGGGATATTGTAAGCAGGGCAATATTTATGCATCAGCAAAAAGGACACAAAGTTTTTTTAGATGTAAGTATGTTTGACGAAGAATATTTTAAAAACCGTTTTCCGACCATTTACAATAAACTAAGAGATTATGATATAAATGTTCCTTATGAAAAAATACCAATTTCCCCTGCATTTCATTATTTTATGGGTGGAATTGTCGTTGATGTAAATGCTAGAGTTAAAAATTTTAAAAATCTTTATGCAGCCGGAGAAGTGGCTAATACAGGAGTTCATGGGGCAAACAGACTTGCAAGTAATTCCACACTTGAGTGTTTTGTGTTTGGAAGAAAAGCCGCAAGGGATATTTTAAAAAATAAATTTAAGACAGATAATAAAATATTCGATATAAACAATGAAGAATTAATCAAAAAAGATGATAAAATTTTTAAGAATAAACTTAGAGAAATTATGTGGAATAATGTTGGTATAATTAGAAATAAGAGAGGGTTGGAAGAAGCTTTAAGCTTTGTTGAGGAAAATATAGGAAAGGTCGGCAGACTTACCAGGATGAGGTTTTTAACTGCCAGAGAAATAATTAAAGCTGCTTTGGAAAGAAAAGAATCACTTGGAGCACATTACAGAAAGGATTGATATGGAACATACTTTAGATTTAACACATACGTGGGTTGGTTGGGGAGTTTTAATTATTTTTGTTCTCGGTTATATTTTAATTGCCACAGAGGAAAAATGGGATATGAATAAAGCCAAACCGGCTTTGTTTATAGGTACATTTTCTTTTATGCTAATTGGTGTTTACTATTATGTTAATAGTTTAGACATATCTCCTCTTCATCATCAGTTAAAAGAACTTATAGAAGAAATAGCAGAGATTTTCTTTTTCTTGTTTGTTGCAATGACATATATTGAAAGTCTGATTGAGAGGGGTGTGTTTGATGCCTTAAGATACAGGCTTATTTCACGGGGTTACAGTTATAAAAAACTTTTTTGGATAACAGGAAGTCTTGCTTTTTGGATAAGCCCTGTTGCTGATAATTTAACGACAGCCCTTATTCTTTCGACTGTTTTATATACCATAGATAAAACTCGTACCAATTTTTTGGTACCCGGTGCAATTAATATTGTTGTAGCTGCGAATGCCGGTGGTGCATGGTCGCCGTTTGGTGATATTACAACTCTTATGGCCTGGACTGCAGGGAAAGGTGAAATTATAGACTTTTTGGCTCTGTTTCCCGCTTCATTTTTAGGATGGTTTTTAACTGCATGGCTTTTAGGTTTATTTGTACCAAAAGGTGAGCCTCATTTTGATGTGCTTACCACTCCGAAAGGGGAAATTAAAAAAGGCGGAAAAGTTGTTATATTCTTAGGGTTTTTCACTATTTTTATAGCCGTGTTTGGACATATTGTGATGCATTATCCTGCAATGTGGGGAATGATGTTTGGTTTGTCACTGTTACAGCTTTATGCTTATTATCATAAAAGAAAACATAAAGAGCAATTTAACGTATTTATAAATATGGCAAAAGTTGAAAATGATACGCTTCTTTTCTTCTTTGGTATTTTAAGTGCTGTTGGAGCTTTGTCATTTTTAGGATGGCTTGTGTATGTTGTTAATCTTTATGATATTGTGGGAGATACTGTTGCAAATATTGGTGTTGGATTTGTAAGTGCAATTATTGACAATGTGCCTGTAATGGCGGCTATTTTAAAAGCAGATCCCCAAATGGGACCGGATCAATGGATGCTTGTTACATTAACTGCCGGTATCGGTGGAAGTTTAATTAGTTTTGGTAGTGCTGCCGGAGTTGGTGTAATGGGTAGAATGAGAGGGATATATACATTTAATTCCCATATGAAATACGGATGGGCGGTATTAGCCGGATATGTATTAAGCTGTGCTATTTGGTATGTGCAGTTTGAAATGTTGGGGCTTTATTAAAATGTAAAATTGAAAATGGATAATGGAAAATTAAAAAGTTAAAATAAAAATTATTCCATTCTCCATTATCCATTGTCCATTCTTCATTGTTTTGCTACAATTTCAATAAAAAGGACTTGAATGCAGGTTGAAATATTAATACTTGATTTTGGGAGCCAGTATACACAGTTAATTGCAAGAAGACTCAGAGAAGAGGGGGTTTACAGTGAAATAGTCCCATATTATGACGGATTAAAAGCAGCAACCCAAAAAAAACCAAAAGGGATTATTTTTAGTGGAGGACCTGCAAGTGTTTATGATAAAGATGCATATAGAGTTGATAAAAAAATATATGAATTGGGTCTTCCGATTTTAGGAATTTGTTACGGGATGCAGTTAATAACCGTTGATTTTGGCGGTGAAGTTGTAAGAGCTGACCATCATGAATACGGAAAAGCGGAACTTTTTATAGATGAACCGCATAAAATTTTTAAAGATGTAAGCAATCCCACAATTGTTTGGATGAGTCATTCAGACAGGGTTGAAAAGCTGCCTAATGGATTTAAAAGAATAGCCCATACTTCAAATGCACCGTATGCTGCTATTGTAAATGAAGAAAAAGAAATATACGCAATCCAGTTTCACCCAGAAGTTGCCCATTCAGTTGAAGGAAGTAAAATTTTAAGAAATTTTGCAAGAGAAGTTTGTGGTGTTACTAGTAAATGGGATATGGCGCATTTTGCAAAAGAACAAATTAAAAAAATAAAAGAGCAAGTCGGAAATGACAAAGTAATCTGTGCCCTAAGCGGCGGAGTTGACAGTTCTGTAACAGCGGCATTGCTTCACGAAGCAATAGGTGATCAGTTAATTCCTATATTTGTAGATACGGGACTTCTCAGAAAAAATGAAAGAGAAGAAGTAGAACATGCTTTTAAAAATGTTTTACATGTTCCTTTAATTACAGTGGATGCAAGAGATAAATTTCTCAGTCGTTTAAAAGGTGTAACTGATCCGGAAGAAAAAAGAAAAATAATAGGACACACTTTTATTGAAGTATTTGAAGAGGAGGCAAAAAAACATAAAGACGCTAAATATTTAGCACAGGGGACTCTTTATCCTGATGTAATTGAATCAGTTTCTGTAAAAGGGCCTTCAAAAACTATTAAATCCCATCATAATGTAGGGGGTCTTCCTGAGTGGATGAAATTTGAATTAATTGAACCTTTAAGAGAGCTTTTTAAAGATGAAGTAAGAAAGCTTGGACTTGAACTTGGACTTCCAGAAGATTTGGTTTACCGTCATCCGTTTCCTGGACCCGGTCTTGCTATTAGGATTATGGGTGAAGTAAATGAAAAAGATTTAGAAATCCTCAGAGAAGCAGATTATATTTTAATACAGGAGCTTAAAGCCTGGGGACTTTATAACAAAGTTTGGCAGGCGTTTGCAGTGTTGCTTAATGTAAGAAGTGTCGGAGTTATGGGAGATAACAGAACATATGATAATGCAGTGGCAATCAGATGTGTTAGCTCAACTGACGGTATGACAGCAACTTTTTCTCATCTGCCTCATGAATTTTTAGAAAAAGTTGCAACCAGGATAATTAATGAAGTTAATGGAATTAACAGGGTGGTTTATGATATTTCAAGTAAACCTCCTGCGACTATTGAATGGGAATAATATTTTAATAGAAATAAAAAATGAAAGATTTAAAATTACCAATTTATCTTTTAAATAATGATAAATATGAAGGGGTTATAAATTATCCTGTTATAAAAATTAATTTTTTAGCTCCTTCTATCTCTTTTGATGAAACAGATTATCTTATTTTTACTTCTAAAAACGGAGTTAAAGCTGTAGACAATATAACTGATAAATGGAAAAAAAAACCTTCATTTGCCATAGGTAAAGCTACCGCCAATGAGATTAAAAAAAGAGGGGGAATTGTTGAATTTATAGCTTCTAAAGCTTATGGAGATGAATTTGCAAAAGAAATAACACAAAAATATCATAATAAAAAATTTTTATTTTTAAGAGCTAAAGAAATAATTTCGGATATAAAAGGAATTTTTGATAAATCTGACAATTTTTTAGAAGAAATAATTATTTATGAAACAGTTTGCAATAAACCAAGTAATTATATTAAAAAACCTGCGATTGTTATATTCACATCCCCTTCAACGGTTAAATGTTTTGCAAAATTAAACGATTTTGAAAACATATTACCTATTGCAATTGGTAATAAAACAAAAAAAATTCTTTTGGATTATACAGAAAATTCTGTTTTAACACCTGAGAACCCTTCTATTAAAGAATGTATAAAACTTGCAAAAAATGTAAAATTAAGATAAAATAATAAATATAAAGCTATTTCTTCTTAAATAGAGTTCTTTAAAAATCCTGATTGACAAACGCTCAAAGTTTTAGTATAATTATATTGCCTGGGAGGAGCGCTACCCGTACATTTTGGGGCCCTACAACCAATTTTATAGGGGAGATGGTAGCTGCCGGGGTGTGAGGCGAGATGGACTCGCCCCTAAACCGGCACTCCTATCCCCACTCTGTGACTTGGCGGAGCCCAAAGTCACTACGTGAACGCCCTCCCGGGTGTATAAATAGTTCTAAATATAGTGACAGACACCTATTGATATCTTTAAATTTTTAATTTTTATATATTTAAAAAAATGAGAAGTACTGGCGTCCCCGGCGCGATTCGAACGCACGGCCTCCACCTCCGCAGGGTGGCGCTCTATCCAGCTGAGCTACGGGGACAGGAATGAAATTATACCAAAATTATTGAAAAATTATAACTGCTGCTATTGCAAATCCTCCGTCATGGGATATTGAAATATCAGCCTGTTTTAGATTGAATTTTTTTAAAGTTTTTTGTGAAATATAGGGCTTGTTTTTATTGTTTTTTAAAATAATAATGTCATGAAAACCGCATTCTTTACCTATCCCGGTGCCAAGTGCTTTTGAAAAAGCTTCTTTTGCCGCAAATGCGCCCGCGATAGAGGAGGGGGTTTTGAAAAAAATTTGTTCTTCCTGTGTTAGAATTTTATTTATAACTTTATTACCATATTTTTTTATCATATTTTCGATTCTGGAAATTACAACTATATCAATTCCGATCATTGAATTACAAATTCCGTAAAATAGACATGTTTTATTTCTCCGGTTGTAAGTATTTCATTAACTTTTCTTCTAATTTCCTCTTTTAATTTTTCTTTTCCTTTTGCAGTTTGTATTTCTTCTACAGTTTTACTAGATAAAATGTTTATGATTATATCTCTTATTGCAGGTAATTTTTTATCTATTTCTTGTTGTAAATCAGGAGAATCAAGTTCAAATGAAATTTTACATTTCAAATATCTGTCAGCATTATTGCTAACCAAATTAACAATAAATTGGTCTAACGGATATATTGGTCCAACTTCTGCCATATCACTAACTTTTTTCTTTTTAATAACTTTTTCTTGTTTTTGTTCTGGCGCTTGTGTATCATCGGAATTATTTGAGAGTAAGAAATATGCCACTAATCCACCAATAACCAATAAAAGTAATAACAATATGATTATTACTATTAACAGAAGTTTATTGCCACCACTTTTTTCTTCTTTTTCTTCCTGTTCTTTATTTTCTTTTTCTTCAGCCATGATATTCCTTTTTTGTTATAATTTTATCAAAAAAGGTTTAATTTGATAAATAACTTTTTTTATATAATCGGTAAGAAAACTTTAGACTTTATAAATACATTGGGAGATTTTTTTATTTTTCAGTTAAAAATCTTATTTTTGTTTTTCAAACCTCCTTTTAGAATTAAAAATTTTTTAGAGCAAATTACATTTATAGGATACGGTTCTATCGGAGTTATATTTTTAACTGGTTTTTTTACCGGACTTGTAGAAGCTGTAAATTTATATGATGCTTTTCACAAATTTGGTATAGATGATTTTATGGGGTATACTATTTTTATATCCGTTGTAAAAGAATTAGGGCCAGTATTTGCAGCCTTAATGGTAGTTAGCCGGGCAATGAGTGCATATGCTGCAGAACTTGGAAGTATGAGGGTAACTGAGCAAATTGATGCACTTGATGTAATGGCTGTAGATTCAAGACATTATTTAATAGTACCAAGAATAATGGCAACGGTTATTGCAATGCCTTTGCTTATATTGTTTTTTGATGCCGTTGCTAATATCGGTTCATATTTGATTTCAGTATATTCTCTCGATGTAAACGGTTTTGCATATTTGGATAAAATAAGACAATTCGGAGAACTTAGTGATTTTAAAGAAGGGGTAACAAAAGGAATTGTTTTTGGATACTTAATAAGCGCCATATCTACATATATAGGTTATAATACAAAAGGTGGGGCCAAAGGTGTTGGAATTAGTACCACTAGGGCAGTTGTAATTTCCTCAGTGGTGGTATTTGCAGCAGATTATGTAATATCTGCTTTTTATCTTATTTTTTAATCTTTCATTCTTCTCATATAAGCAGGAATATCTAATTCATCCGCATCAATTTCAATTCCGCCAGCAACTTTTTTAGTAACAAGAATAGTTTCTATATTTTTTTTGATATCTTCTTTATTTGCAGCTTCGTTTTTTTCAAATCCCGTTGCAACAATTGTAACTTTAATTTCATCCGGGGCCAATGAATTGTCTGTTGTCGTACCAAAAATAATTTCCGCATCCTCATGGGCTTTTTCTTCTATGATATTCATTCCTTCATAAATTTCATCAAGCGGATAGTCTTCATGCATGGTAAAATGAACAAGAACACCCATAGCACCGTCAATGGAAATATTATCAAGAAGTGGCGATTCAATTGCTTTTTTAATTGCATTAAATGCAGCAGACTCTCCTTTTTCCTCACCCACACCCATTAATGCAAGACCTTGATGTGACATTACAGTTTTGAGGTCGTTAAAGTCAACATTGATATCATTTTCACCGTATGAAATTACCATGTTTGAAATACCGCCGACTGCTTTATATAAAACATCATCAACCAATGAAAAGGCTTCTTTTCTACCGACTTTTCTGTCAATTATGGTTAGAAGTTTATCATTTGGAATTACAACGATTGAATTAGCTTCTTTTTTAAGTTCATTAGTACCTATTTCAGCAAGTTTACTTCTTTTACTGCCTTCAAATCTAAAAGGTTTGGTAACAACACCGATAGTTAAAGCCCCCACTTCTTTAGCGGCTTTTGCTATAACACTTGCAGCACCTGTACCTGTTCCTCCTCCCATTCCGGCAGAAATAAATACTAAATCAGCTCCATTTAGAGCTTCTTTAATTTCATCGAAACTTTCTTCTGCCGCTTTAGCTCCAATTTCCGGTTTCATACCGGCTCCAAGTCCGTTTGTGAGTTTTATCCCAAGCTGGATTTTTCTGTGGGCTTTACTTGTTTTAAGTGCCTGAATGTCAGTATTGGCAGCAATTAATTCAACATCTTTTATACCTTTGCTGGCAATATAATTTATCATATTGTTACCGCCGCCGCCAACTCCGATAACTTTGATTTTAGGCCCTTCTATTTCTTCTCTTATTGAAAATAGTTCGTTATTAGTTAGATTTTCCATTTTTTCCCCTTTTTAAAATAGATTATTTATCCAATTAATCAGTTTTTTTATCGGATTGGTTGTATTTTTGGTTTTTTTCGGAATTTCAGCTAAAACTTCTTTTTCCTCTTTTTTTTCAAACAATTCATTTTTAGAAGGTATATTTTCAGCTAAATCTAAAGAATGAAAGTTTTGATTGGAATCTTTTTCATATTTACTGTTTTCTCCGTTTGCATAAAGAATTAATCCTATTATTGTTGCAAATTCAGGAGATTTTAGATTTTCTACAAGTCCTTCTATTTCTTTTGGATACCCAATCCTGACTGGCAAACCGTCAAAAAAATTTGATGCAATTTCTCTTACATTGTAAAAATTTGTAAATCCTCCTGTAAGCACTATACCGGTACCTATTTTATCTTTTAATTTTGAATCATCCAGTTTTTTGTTAAGAAGTAAAAATGTCTCTTCAACCCTTGCAGAAATAACCTGTGTTATTGTGGAAATGGAAGCTTTCTGTTTTTCGGATTCATTTCCTATTACTGAAATTTCTATTAAATCTTCGGAATTATTTACATAATTTTCAAAATTTAGTTTTATATTTTCTGCATCTTTTAAAGTGGTATGCAGAGCGATTGATAAGTCATGGGTTATATGATGACTTCCTATTGGCAAATAATCGGTATAACTTAGGGCTTTATTTACAAATATTGCTATGTCACAAGTTGCTGCTCCAATATCCATAACTGCAACACCAAGTTCTTTTTCGTCATCTTTTAAAACAGCTAAAGCGCTTGCATAACCGGAATTTACAATTTTGTCTATTTCAATTCCCGCCGATTTAAAAGTTTTTTTGAGATTATCCAGGCCGCTTTTTTGCGCAATAATTATATGAAGAGTTACTTCAAGTCTACTTCCACTCATTCCCACCGGATCTTCAATTTCACTTGAATCATCTAATTTGAAATTATACGGAATGGCTTGAATAGGAACATAATCATTTGGAATAGCGGCATTTATCATTGCACTGTTAATTGCCCTGTTTATTTCTTTAATTGTAACTTCTCTGTTTGGAACATTTACTATTCCATAACTTTTTATACTTTTAGTATAAGCGCTTGAAATTGAAATAACCGCTTTGTTTATTTCAATTCCGGCCACTCTTTTTGCATCGTTTACCGCCTGTTTTATTGATTTACTTGCTTCTTCAATATTAGTTATAATACCTTTTTTAACACCTTTTGATTTAGCTATTCCGGTTCCGCTGATAGTTAATGTGTCCTTATTGTCGGCTATTATTGCTGTTGTTTTAGAACTTCCCACATCTATAGCGAGTATTGCCAATTTAATTCCTTTATTTTACATAACTTTTTATGTGATATTTTTGCATCAGTTCTTTTATCAAATCATCAATTGCCTGAGAGTTTAATAAATTCTCAGTTAAAATTCCGATTTGTGCCTTGTTTTGTTTATATTTGTTTTCATCAAGCAATTTTTGTTCCGTAATTTGATAAACCACAGCTTTTTGCGGATTTTGAGATGGAATTAGGAAAAATCCTTTAGGTTTGTCTGATAAAAACAGGTTAAATAAAAATTCGGTTGCTTCTTCAGGTTTTAGAGATTTTATTTTATTAGCATCATATTTTGTAACGAATCCAATATTTTTACCTTTAAAATTTTTCAGAGCGTATTTGGCTTGATTAATCAAAGCATCTTTTGTCTTTATATTAAGTAAATCTTTTAACACATATACTCTGGCTTTTTGAAATGGCATTGGTTTTGGCTTGATTTCTTCAATCAGCAATGCGCTTATATAAAAATTGTCTTTAATAAAAGGTTTTAAATAACCTTTATTAATTAGCTCTTGCATTTTATCTGAGGGGATTAAATTATTGTTTAAAGGAAGTGTGTATAAATCGTAATTTTTAGCGCCTTCTTTTAATTTTTTATATGATAATACTGCATTTCTAAGAGATTTTTTTGCAAGTAGATCTTTTTTCACTTTATCCACCGCTTTTTCAAAAGGGATTATTTCCCCGTTTTCGTTTTTATATTCATTTTTGTTGTTTTCGTAATATTCTTTTAATTCTTTGTCTGTTACCACCCCTTTAATAGGAGTTTTGACAATTGCAATTTTATACATTTCAGGGCTTTTATATTTATCTTTATTTTTTTCCCAGAATTTTTTTAATTCATCTTCATTTATATTAACTTTTACAGAATTTTTATTTATTACTCGAATTGATATATTGTCGGCATTATATAAAGCACTGGCAATACTTAATGTTTCGGTTTTTCCAGGTTTCAAATGAAGCGCTTGCGTTAATTTTTGGACTAAGAGCTGTTTTCTTAAATTTTCTTCAAATTCTTTGGCTTTGAGTCCGTTCATTTGAAGATATTTTTTATAAGTTTTTGTATCTTTAAAAGTATCAATGATTGCTTTTGCAACTTCTTCATCAGTTACATAAAGCCCCAAGTTTTTGGCATATTCCCTTAAAAGCCCCTGTTCTATAGCCATTTTAAAAGCCTGCTGTTTAAGTCCCAGTTTTTCTGCGGTTGCATCATCAAGTTTTCCGCCGAGTTTTTGGTTTAGGTCCATAAAAAGATTATTATAAATTTCCTGCACATCCTGAATAGAAACTTCGGTATTTCCGTTAATTTCCGCAACGGTTGAAGATTTTGAAGCAAGATTAAACTGTCCCCATCCTACAAATCCGGCTCCTATAAAAGCTATTGTGGCTACCCATATTGTAATTACCAGCCACTTTCTGTGTGTTTGCATCCATTCAATCATTAAAAACCTTTTTTTGTGATATTATAATAAAAAAAAACATCCTAAAGAAGGGATTTTGATGAAAAATGAAGAAATTATGAAAAAAGATTTAAAATATAACTGGCATCCTTGTACTCAAATGAAAGATCATGAGTTTTTACCTCTTATCCCTATAAAAAAAGGTGAAGGTGTTTATTTAATCGATTTTGACGATAACAGATACATAGATGCGATAAGCAGCTGGTGGGTAAATCTTTTTGGACATTCTAATCCTTATATCAATAAAAAAATAAAAGAACAGCTTGAGACCCTTGAACATGTAATTTTTGCAGGATTTACACATCCTCAGGCAATAAGGCTAAGTGAGAGGCTTTGTAATTTAACAGGTTTTGATAAGGTGTTTTATGCAGACAATGGAAGCAGCGCTGTAGAAGTGGCAATAAAAATGAGTTTTCATTATTGGAAAAATAAAGGAGAAGTCAGACCTTTGTTTTTTTCTTTAAAAAATTCATATCACGGAGAAACAATAGGTGCTCTCAGTGTCGGGGATGTAGGACTTTATAAAGATACATACAGGGAAATTTTAATAAAAAATATAACGCTTCCGATTCCTGAAAATAAAAGTGATGAGGCGGCGGAAGAAGCATTAAAAAAGGCAAGAGTATTTTTTGAAAGATATTATAAGGAGATTTCGGCTTTAATTGTTGAACCGTTGATTCAGTGTGCTGGAAATATGAAAATGCATTCTCCTTTGTTTGTAAAGGGACTTAAAAAGTTATGTGAAGAATTTAATATTCATTTGATAGCTGATGAAATTGCCGTCGGATTTGGTAGAAGCGGTAGTATGTTTGCGTGTGAACAGGCCGGGATAAAACCTGATTTTATGTGTTTGAGTAAAGGCCTTACAGGCGGATATTTGCCACTGAGTGTTGTTTTGACAACAGATAAAATATATTCGGCGTTTTACTGTGATTACAAGGAGTTAAAAGCATTTTTACATTCCCATTCATATACCGCAAATGCATTAGGGTGTGCGGCCGCAAATGCTACTCTTGATATTTTTGAAAATGCAAAATGGACAGAAAAAAATGGAAAATGGGAATTGAAAATGGAAAATGAAAAATGTAAAATGGAAAATGAAGAATTAAATGTTTTGGAATATAATAAAATTATAAGTAGTTATATTTGGGAGAGGTTGCAGAAATTTAAAGAATTGAAAAATGTAAAAGAGATTCGTCAAACGGGAATGATTAGTGCAATAGAGATGATTGATTATCCGTTTGAAAAAAGAATGGGGCTTAAGGTTTATGAATTTGGTCTTAAAAACGGGGTATTGTTAAGACCTCTTGGAAATGTAATTTATTTTATGCCGCCGTATGTTATTAAAAAAGAAGAAGTGGATAAAATGATAGATGTGGCATTTAATGGAATAAAAAAATTATAAATTTTTCAAAAAGTAACAATTTGTTAAAAATTCGTTTTTTTAAGATAATTAATAATAATTAATATTGATTTAACCAAAATAATATGTTATACTGACAATAGTTAAGGAAAGTTTAAATTTTTCCTCGCACAGTTGCCATCGGTAATAAAAAAGGAGAAAAAATGAGACCTCAAAAATTCATGTTAAGTGCTGTAGCAGTTGCAGCAATTGTTTCTGTTTCAAATGCTGATGTTACAATAGATAATGAAATAAATAAGACAGGTGTAATATTAAACTCTTCTGAAAATGTTACTGTTACCAATACAGGTGCAATAGAAATAAATGAGACAAATCCTAATCATTTCGGAATATATGTTACAGAGGATACAAATTTTAGTAATACAATAATAAATTCTGGGGTAATAGAAATAAATGCGACAAATGATACTAATAATTCAGGTGGAATAGTTATTCATGAAATAAATGAAGGTAATATTACAAATAACGGATTAATACAGTTAAATAGTGATGCAAACAACACTGGAGGTATTTATACAAAAAACAATAAAGGCAATATAGATAATGAAGGTGATATTGTTATAAATGAAATTGATAATGGAAAGAAAAAACTTATGGCTTTGGGAATTTATACTGAAAGTAATACAGGGAATATTCTCAATAAGGGTAATATTGAAATTAATACAACTACAGCAGATTATCATTATGCAGTTGGTATTTTAGTAAAAGGCAACAACACATCAAATCCTATTATCAATAAAGGGAATATAACTGTAACAAATAATAATTCTCTTGGGGATGCCGCCGGTATTGCTTCCATAAATTCCGAAAAAACGAATATAATAAATGAGGGAAATATTACTTCATCAAAGGTCGGTATAGCAGTTGATGAAGATGATCCATTAAATACAATGGATACTGTTATAAATAACTCAGGAAACATAAATTCCAATGATACCGGTATTTATGTAAGTCATAAAACTGAGTCCTTAAGTAAAATAAATATAACTAACAAAGGTATCTTGAATGTAAATTCGCTTAAAGGAATATATGCCTCTTCCGATAGCAATAACGGAGATTCTTATATTACTATAATAAATGAAGGAAAAATAACTTCTGGTGAAAGTAATATAGAAGGTAAAATTAATATTAACAATAGCGGAAATGCAGAATTAACTATCACTAACACAGCAAGCGGAGAATTAAATGCTTCTAATGGATCAGGGATTTATGCATATTCAAAAACAAATGATGGAAATACGTCAGTTAATATTACAAATGAAGCAGAGATTACTTCACATGAATCTGCTATTTATGCAGGGGCAAAATCAAACGGTGGAAATGCTTATTTGAATATGGAAAATTCCGGGGATTTAGATTCTGATAGCTACGGTTTAGATGGTGATGTTTATGCAAAAAATGGAAATTCAACTCTTATAGTTGATAATTCAGGTAACATAAATGCTAATTATTACGGTATTTCAGGGTATTCCAAAGCAAATAATGGTAATGCTAATATGAATATAATTAATAGTGGAAATATAAATGTAAATAACGACGCTATATTTGAATATGCTTTTGTTGACAATAACGGAAATGCAAATGTAAATATAACAAATACAAAAGAATTAAATTCTAACCAAGGTAAAGGAATTTATTTAAGATATTCTGAAACACATAACGGTAATTCTGTAGTGGATATAAATAACAGCGGAAATATAAATTCTCATTATGAAGCAATTTACAGTTATTCTCATGTAGATAATAACGGTGATGCCGTTGCAAATATTACAAATACTGGCGATTTAAATTCTGTTGATAATAAGGGTATTCATATTTTATCTAGAACAGATGATGGAAATTCAAGTATAAATATAAACAATATCGGAAATATTAAATCTCATGATGACGCTATTTACAGCGAATCAAGAGTTAATAACGGTAATGGTAATGCAAGATTAAATATAGTAAACAGAGGTGAAATCAATTCTACATCAAACAGAGGAATATATGGACTTTCATATGCCCATCAAGGTCAAAATTCAACTCTTACAATCACTAATGAAGGTAATATAGCATCTCATATGCAATCTATTGAGGGATATGCACGTATTTTTGATGATGGTAAAGCTGCAGTAAATATTGTAAACACAGGGGAATTAAATTCTGATAATAAAGGTATATATGCTCATTCTTATGCATATCAAGGAGGAAATTCAATAGTTAACATCACAAATTCAAAAAATATTACTTCCGAGCAGGACGCAATATACGGTAATGCTAAAGCTAACGGATATGGTGATTCAGTAGTTCATATCACAAATAATTCTGTACTGAATTCTTCAGATGGAGAAGGGATTTATGCTTCTTCAACAGCTCATAAAGGTAATGCTATAGTAGATATTAACAATACTGAAACAGGTAAAATAATTTCTACTGACAATTCATTATACGGTTATGCTAAATCAGAAAACACAGGGAATTCAGTTGTTAATATTACGAACACAGCTAAGATTAATTCCAATATTTCTGGAATTTATGGCGAAAGTTTTGCCAATTATGGAGATGCAGCAATAAGTTTTGAAAATTCAGAACAAATTAATTCCAATGATGATGCAATTTACGGTTATGCCAGTGTAGATTCTGAAGGGAATGATAAAATAGTTATCAATAATAAAGGTGATTTAAATTCCACAAATGGAAAAGGGATTTATGCTTATTCTTATATTGATGAAGATGAAACCGGAAATATGTCAATTACCATAACAAATGAGGGTAATATTACCTCTCATGATGATTCAATATATGCAAGAGCTTATAATTATGGGTATGGTAATAACGAAATAAATATTACAAATAATGCAGAATTAAATTCTATTAATGGAAATGGGATTCATGCTTATTCTTATATTTATGAGGACGGAAATTCAAATATTAATATAACAAATGAAGGTAATATTAATTCCAATCAAAATGCTATATATGTTTCTGTTGATAAGGAAGAGGATGGTGATTCGCTAGTTAATATTATGAATACAGCAGAATTAAATTCAACAGATGGAGAAGGAATAAATATTTGGTCAAATGTATATAGTGGCACATCATCAGTAAATATTAATAATACAGGAAATATATTTGCACATAATTACGGAATACATGCGGAATCTGATGCAAGTAATGACAGCAATATCACAATTACAAATAATGCTTTGATAGAGGCAAATTATGGAATATATGCATATGCAGAGAGTAATGATGGCAATGTAACAATAAAGATAACAAACCAAAAATCTATTATTGCCCCGACAGCCTTTCAAATTTGGACTGGAGCAGGTGATACAGCAAATGTAAAGATATTAAATACAGGGGATGTCTATTCTGATAATATAATAAATGATGCATCAGATGGCAGTGCACCACATGAGAGTAAAGTTTTAGAAAACAGAGGATATATAGAGGGGGATTTTGACAGTAATACATTTGATATAGAGAACTACGGAAGGATAGCATTAAAGACATTTAACCCTTCAAATGTAAAAAGCTATACAGGAAAAAGCGGAGGAGAGCTTGATATAAATATGGAGGCAGATGAAAATGCAACATTGAGATATACAAGGCTCCATGCTGAGAATGTAACAATGGAAGATGGAACAAAGATATTTGTAAATGTAAGAGAGCTAAATGCCACAAAAGAGCAGTTAATCGGTCAGACATTGGACGGAGTTGTAGTATCAGACAACAACATTACTTATAACGGCAATATTTTGGTTTCTGACAATTCCGCACTTATAGATTTTGGTCTTTTGAAAAATGATATGAACATTTCATTGAATATTATTCAAACCAAAAAGATAGCAGAGGCTGTAAATAATGGCGGTTTAGGAGGAGTATCTGAAGCCGGAAGTGTATTAGATAATTACCAAACAGGTACAAATCCTGAACTTGATGAATTTAAAAACAACTTGTATGATTTGGAGAGAGATGAAGATGTAGCGAATGCTGTTGCT
>NZ_BDME01000002.1:300000-480334 GCF_002335445.1 Lebetimonas natsushimae
AAAAACAGAGAAAAAGAAGGATTTGCACAACTTAGAATAAAAGATAAAAAAGTTTCTTTAAATGATATAAAAATTGGAGATGAATTTTTTGTAGAAAATGCTACCATTTCCATTCTTTCAAAAGCGCTTAAAGTAATGGAAAATTGAGAATTGATAATGCATAATTAATTTTTTACTGATTTTACATTTAACATTATCCATTATACATTTTTTTATTTTTGCCGATATGGAATAAATATTGCTTGATATTTAAAACCATGGAAGGTTGGCAATGAGAATTACTCAATTTACAATGTATAATAATTTTTTAATAAATCAACAGCGAACTTTAAATGAACTTAATAAAACCACAACGGAACTCTCTACCGGTAAAAAAATTCAAAATATGTATGATAGCCCCACCGTTTTTGTAAATGATTTGAAGTTTCAGGAAAAGATAAATACATTTACCCAGATAAAAAATTCTGCCAATTTTGCAAAAATATTTGCGAATGAAACTGATACCACTTTAAATGATATTGTTACCACCCTTAATTCTTTTAAAACAAAATTATTGAATGCAGCAAACGATACAAATAATAAAACAAGCCGAGAGGCTATTGCTAAAGAATTAGAAGGAGAACTTAATCATTTAAAAGATTTGGCAAATACTTCTATTGGTGGAAAATATATTTTTAGCGGAAGTATGTTTAATACAAAACCTATTAATAATGAACTTAAATATCAGGGAAACGGGGAAACAGTTAAAGCATTTTTGGGTGCAGGTGTTGAGAGGGAATATAATATCGACGGAAAGAGTCTTTTTTTAGGCAGGGATAATGATTATAAAAAACATTTGAGTTTAAATATTCCGCAGTTTGATAAAATGAAAGCAAATCCAGAATATGTAGTTAGAGGAAGTGATGGGAAACTTTATATCGATAAGCATTTAAAAGATCATAATAAAATACCGGATTCCAATGATGTACCAAAAAATGAACCTGTTACCCCTGATAGTGAAATCAGAATGTTAACAGGTGTTGAAGATATTTATGATTCTAATACGGATACATATTCAGATGGTACAAGTTATTTTTATATAAAAGGTAAAACTTCAAATGGTATTACAATTAATACTAAAATATCTTTAAAAAACAGTGAAAAGGTTTCTGCTCTTTTAGATAAAATCGGAGAACTTTATGGAAATACTCTAACGGCTAAAAAGGTAAATGTAAGTATCAATGATATGGGTGAAATTCAGATAAAAGATGTGGAGAGTGGAAAATTAATTACGGATTTTTATATAGTTGCAAGCGATAAGAATGAAAATTCTTTAGAAGATGTAATTAAAAACGGGGATTATATAGTTGAATTTCAAAAAAGTAATTTTAATTCAGTCAGAAATCTTGATACTATCAAAGCAAATAACGGATATTTTGATAACAGGATTTATACATTTGGCAGTATTTTCAGATTAATGGATAACAGCAGAGATGCTTTGCCAAGCGATAAAATCCAAGATGTAATAGGTAAAAAAGCTCTTAATGGCTATGGAAATTTCATATTAATAGACCATTTAACATTATCGGGGACTGATACTGACGGCAATAATGTAAATGTTACATTATCTGTTGGTCCAAACACGACAATGCAAGATCTGATTGATAAAATAAAAAGCGACTTCGGGGATGTGAATGTAAAATTAGAAAACGGTGAATTAAAAATCATAGATAATTCTTTGTCAGATAAAACTGATACTTCAAAACTTTCAATTTCAATAGATGCCGAAGATATAAACGGAAATAAATTATTAGCATTTAAAAGTAAAGATTCAATTAATTTTGATAGACTTTTTATGGACAAAAAAGGAAACTTAATTCAAAGCAATGTTACTCAAATTATAAAAGATTATAAAACATATATAAAAGACGGAAAAACATACACAATTAAAAACCCTGACTCTCAAAAAATTGCAACGGATAATATTAATTTAACTGATGTTATGGGTACTGATTCTATGCCACAAACTTTAAAGATAAGGTTTAAAGACAAAGATGGAAATTTTAATGTAGCCAAAATTGTATTACAGGATGAAGAAGACAGTGACGGACATTTATGTTATTTTAAAATAAATGGAAATAAATATGATATTTATGATAGTAAAGGTAATAAAACGCCTGCTCACGATGTTATTAAAACAATTTCTCAAATAGATGAAACAACATGCAAAATATGTCAGAAAGAAGAAAAAACAAAAGGTCTTACATTCAGACAGCTTGGAGATGTTATTGCAATGATTGTTAGTAATAACATACCTGCGACTAATTCTGAAAAAGATTATAAAAATGCATTGGAAAATGCCAAAAAAGAAGTGAAAACCGGAATGGACAATGGACATTTTTATTTAAAAGATTTAAATAATAATCCGTCCAAAATAGACATTGCTATTTATAATAAAAATAATAATCACATTTCATTTGAAGAAAATAATGCTGTTACAATAGATAGCGCTAAAGTAGATTTTTTTAGAATTTTGGAAAAATCGATTGAGGCTGTAAAAAGTGGAAATAACTTTCCAAATGGAAATTCTGATAATCCAAGAAATTTTGGCATTCAAGGGGCGATTGAATCCATTGATCATTTGAATGACCATGTAAGAAAAATGCACGCAAAAATCGGAGCTGTTAGTAATGAATTTGAAATGAGTATTGAAAGGGTTGAAACACTTACAATTCATACAAAAACCCTTCAATCAGAAAATATTGACACAGATATCGGAGAAGCTACTATGAGGCTTAATTCTTTAAAAACTTCATATCAGGCTCTTTTAGCATCTATTGCAAAAGTTAACGATTTGACGCTTCTTAACTATTTAAGGTAAAATTGCATTAAAAAAAGGTCTGTTTTGCGTAAAAGCTTTTATATTTTTCTTTTTGCTTTGTCAATTTATTTTTTTATTTCCACTATATTGCCTTCATTTTCCTATGTAGGTAGATTCGGGACGTTTTTGGGAAAAACAAATTTATTATTATTTGGATATTTAGGTTATGTTTTTCCGTTTTTATTAATGTGTTTGATTTATTTTTTTTACAAAGAAAAATTTGATTTTGATTTTTCTGTTAAAATATTGGGCGGTGTTTTTGCTTTTTTTGCATTTCTTCTGATACAATATGAAATCTTTCACGAAGGTGTTATTGCAAAACTTTTTGCGGAGTTTTTAAAAAAATATATAGGTGTTTTAGGTGTTTGGATTTTTATATTGCTTTTGTTAACATGGTCATGTTTTTTAATTTTTGAAGAAAAATTGTTCAATTTGTTTGGTAAGACTAAAAATTATAATGAAATTGATAACACTGAAAATTCAAATAAAAAAAATGATGAAATAAAAACAGAAAACGGTTTACTGGATGGAGAGATAAATGAAAATAAAGAAAATATAATTGAAACAGATAAAAATAAAGAAAGTTATAATCACCGAGATTTTAATGAAGAAAATTATAATAATGAAAATGAAAACAGTGAAAAAAACGGTAATAAAAAAAATGAAAACTTAAAAATATTTACAAAAAAAGATAAAAATATTGATAATTCAAATGAACATAATATAGAAAAAGTTGAAGTTTTAGAAGATACAAAAAAACTTCTCTCACAGATTGAAACCGGAAAAAGAGATTTACCAAAAAACTGGAAATTTCCTCCTATTGAATTTTTAACTAAACCTAAAAATGAGAAAAAAATAGTGAATGAGGCTGAAATTGATAAAAAAATTAAAATATTGCTTGAAAAATTAAAACAGTTTAAAATTGAGGGAGATGTTGTAAGATATTATGTGGGTCCCGTTGTCACCACTTTTGAATTTAAACCTCTTCCGCATATAAAGGTAAGTAAAATTTTATCGCTTCAAGATGATTTGGCAATGGCGCTGAAAGCCCAGTCGATCAGGATTCAGGCTCCAATTCCCGGAAAAGATGTCGTTGGAATTGAAATACCGAATGAAAAAATGCAGACAATATATTTAAGAGAAATTTTAGAAAGTGATATTTTTAAAAAGGCCAAATCCCCTTTAACCATTGCTATTGGTAAAGATATCGTCGGAGCCCCCTTTGTCACTGATTTAAAAAAACTTCCTCATTTATTAATTGCCGGGACCACCGGAAGTGGTAAAAGTGTCGGTATAAATGCAATGATTCTTTCATTATTGTATAGAAATTCTCCGGATCAGCTTAAATTTGTAATGATAGATCCAAAAATGCTTGAATTTTCTATTTACAATGATATTCCACATTTACTCACTCCTGTAATTACTGAACCCAAAAAAGCTATTGTCGCTCTTAATGCAATGGTAAAAGAGATGGAGAGACGCTACAAACTAATGGCAAAAATGAGGGTTAAGAATATAGAAGGGTATAATCAAAAAGTTGATGAAAAATTACCTTATATTGTTATAATAATTGATGAATTGGCCGATTTAATGATGACAAGCGGTAAAGATGTTGAATATTCAATTGCAAGACTTGCACAAATGGCAAGGGCAAGCGGTATTCATTTAATAGTGGCAACACAAAGGCCGAGTGTGGATGTGGTTACAGGTCTTATTAAAGCTAATCTTCCAAGTAGGATTAGTTTTAAAGTGGGTCAAAAAATTGACAGCAAAGTTATTTTAGATCAATTCGGTGCAGAAAGTCTTTTGGGACGGGGGGATATGCTTTTTACACCTCCCGGAATTACCGGACTTATAAGACTTCATGCACCATATACCTCTGAAGAGGAAATAGAAAAAGTGGTTGAATTTTTAAAAAAAGAAAGATCCCCTTCTTATGATTTAATTTTTTTAAATACTCTTGATGAGGAAACTCAAAATTTAGAAAAAATTGATGAAGATTTGGATGAATTGTTTGAAGAAGCTAAAAAAATTATTTTGACTGAAAAAAGAACAAGTATCAGTTATCTTCAAAGAAGGTTAAATATTGGATATAATAGAGCAGCCAATATTATTGAACAGATGGAAAGAATGGGGATTCTTTCAAAACCTAACTCAAAAGGTCAAAGAGAAATATTAATGTAAGGGGTTTAATATGAAGAAATTATTGGTATTAGGAAGTTTGGTATTTTTATGTATCGGATGTGCAGAAAAACCGATAGCAACAAGTGTGGTAGATTTAGCTGGTAATCAACAAATAGCCGGATGGAAAGATAAAAACAGCACTGAAAAAGTAAAAACAGTCTGTAAAGAAAAAGTTATTTATAAAAAAGTAGAAGAAAAAGTAAAAGACACTGACGGAGACGGAGTTATAGATAAATTAGACAAGTGTCCGAATACTCCTAAGGGAATGCCGGTAGATCATAACGGATGTCCGATAATAGCCACATTAAGAATAAATTTTGATTTTAATAAGGCAGATGTTAAAAAAATATATTACAATGATATACAAAAAGTGGCTCTCGCAATAAAATCCAATCCAAATATTAAAAAAATTGAAGTTGCAGGACATACTGACAACATAGGTAGCAAAGAATATAATAAAAAATTGTCTTTAAAAAGAGCAAAAGCAGTAGCAGATTTATTAATTAAATTTGGGGTTAATCCTAAAATGATTGTAATAAAAGGTTATGGAGAGGATTATCCGTTAGTACCAAATACCACATTAACAAACAGAGCATTAAACAGAAGAGTTGAAATTATTAATATTACAAATTAATCTCTTCTCCGTTTATATATAAATAATTTACTTCATTTGTATGTAAAATTATTTGAAGAGGTAGATTTTCTATATCTTTAATTTTATCAGGCAATTTAAAACTTATTAAGTCTGCATCTTTTCCGGTTTCGATACTGCCGTTATTAAGTCCTAATGATTTTGCTGCATTTATTGTTACGGATTTTAACAAATCTTTTGCCAGATATTTTGGATGGAGTTCAGTTTGCATAAGCAAAGCCGCTCTTATTTCTTTAAATAAATTGAGGGAATAATTTGAACTTTTTCCATCTGTTGCAACAGTATAGTCTATATATTTATTTTTTACTTTTTCAAGATTGAGAAGCCCGGTATTTAGAAGTCTGTTTGAAACAGGGCAATGAGATATATATCCGTTTATTTTACTTATTTCTTCCAATTCTTTTTCATTGGCATGTACGCAGTGGACAAATGTAGTTTTTGTGTCTTTAAATTTTCGGATGAATTCAACAGGTTTTATCAAAGGTTTGGATAATTTAAAGTTTTGTTCAAAAAACAGTTTAAACTCACCTTTGCCTTCATCCAACCATTTCCTCTCGGCTTTGCTTTCCATAAAATGAGTCTGAATTATATAATTTTCTTTTTTTGCAATTTCAATTACTTTATCCATTAATATAGGATGGACTGAATATGGAGAATGTATAGAAATAGCTACTTTGAATTTTTCATTTTCATATTTTTTACTTTCTTCAATTCTTGCAAGAAAATCCTGATATAACATATCAACAACTGCAGGGTTTGAGCCGATTATTTCATTAAAATATATTACTTTTAAAGGTTGTTTTGTTAAATATTTTAAGTCATTTCCGCTTGAACTTATTTCTCCAAAAGCACAAATGCCGCTTTTTTTCATTTCATCAACGGCATTTTTAAAACATTTTCCACTGCATTCTAAAAACAGATCTTCCCTGTTTTCCAGTACACTATTTAGCCAAGATATAAAATCACCGTAATTTAAAGTCGTTGTGTTTGCCGAAAATTCTAAATGAGTGTGATTATTAATAAGGGCCGGCATTAAGACAGAATTTTTGCCTAAATAAACAGCAGGGGAATCATCTAAATTATAACCCACTTTTAATATTTTTTTATCAAAAATCACTTCAGCATTTAAAAGAATTTCGTTTTTTTCATTCATAGTTACGATATAATCGGCTTTTAGTTTCAAAATTATTCCTTTTTCTAAAAAGAAAGCAAATAATATGCCAAAATTTACTATAATTACAATAAAAAAGGAGAAATTGTGAAAATTAAAGTAATACACGGACCAAACATGAATATGTTAGGAATTAGGGAAGTAAATATTTACGGACCTATGAAACTTGAAGATGTTAATAAAAATATGGAAGTGGTAGCTAAACAAAATGGATTTGAAATTGAATTTTATCAGTCAAATCATGAAGGTGATATTGTTGATGCAATTCAGGAATCAATCACTGATAAAACTGACGGAATAATCATAAATCCGGCGGCCTTAACACATTATTCAATTGCCATAAGAGATGCTATAGCGGCTCTGAGAAATATTCCTATTCCTGTCGTTGAAGTTCATATGAGCAATATTGCGGCAAGAGAGGAATTTAGACAAAAATCTTTAATTTCACCCGTTGTGGCCGGTACAATCAGCGGTTTTGGACCTTTTAGTTACCATTTGGGACTTTTATCTATGATGCAAATTTTAAATGAATTTAAAATGGCAAAAGAAGCTCAGAATAATCAACAAAAACAATGAATTGTTTTATTTTAAATAGAGAAAACGAAGTTTATTATGAATGCGGTTATTCAAATGATAACTGCATTTTCCTTTCAATTGATGGTGAAAAATATTTAATAACAGATGGCCGCTATACTCTTGAGGCTAAAGAAGAGGCTAATGCCGAGGTTGTTGAAGAAAAAAACATATTGAAAAAAGCAAGGGAAATTATTTTAAAAAAAAGGGTTAAAAAATTAATTATTGATCCTCTTAACTGGTCAAAAGAAGAATATGATTTTTTAAAAAAAGCAGTAACACTTAAAGATGTTAAAAATTATTCCCATAAAAAAAGAATGATTAAAAAAGAAAATGAGCTGGAAATTATAAAAGAGGCTGCAAAGCTTGGGGCCGAGGCATTTAATAAATTTGCAAAAAATATTGAAACAGGTATTGACGAATACGAGTTATCCTACAGATTTAAAGAGAAACTTACAATGAGGTGTAGAAGAGAGCTCAGTTTCGAACCGATTGTGGCAATTAATGAAAATGCTGCAAAACCTCATGCAAAACTTACTGATAAAATTCTTCATAAAAATGATTTGCTATTACTTGATGCAGGAATTAAATATAAAAGATATTGCTCTGACAGAACAAGGACCGTTGCTATAAATGAGAATATTTCTATGAGTAAATTTCAAAAATTTAAAAATAAAGAAATGCAAAAAATTTATGATATTGTATTAAAAGCCCAGCTTGAAGCCATTAAAAAAATAAAAATAGGAGAAAAAATTTCCACTTTAGATAAAACAGCAAGGGAAATAATAGAAAAAGCCGGATACGGTAAATATTTTGTCCATTCATTGGGTCATGGGGTAGGGCTTGATATTCATGAATGGCCGTATGTAAATTCAAAAAATGATATATTAATTCAAGAAGGTATGGTCTTTACTGTTGAGCCCGGAATTTATCTACCAGGAGTTTTTGGTGTCAGGATTGAGGATATGGTGTTGATTGATTATGATGGACAAGTACATGTATTAAGCGAGGAGATTTAATGAGTATAGGTAAAATAAGGACCATTCTTTATAAAATTGCCAAATATTTGGGTGATATTAATGCAGTTAAAAGGGCAATAAAGAAAGGAGATTTTACTCCTATTTTAAAAAGGATAATCAGAAGAATATACGGATATATCACAGGCAGGGGAATGCCTAAATAATGAATAATGGAAAATATAAAATGGAAAATTAAAAGTGATAACCGCAAAAGTAAGATTTAAATTTAAAGATACCAGAAAAATAATAAAAACTACATTTTACCCGGATACTTATAAAAATAGTGATAAGAAAAATATTGCTTTAATAGGTATAGGCTGTAATATAGGTAACTGTATAAGAAGATTTAAAAAACTTTATCTTTTTTTATCATCTCATCCCAAAATAGATATTGTTAAAACTTCAATAATTTATAAAAATCCCCCTTTTGGTTATTTAAATCAAAATGATTTTTATAATACCATAATGATTATAAAAACAGATTTTTCACCAATGGAACTTCTTAATTTTTTACTTTTTACAGAAAAACAATTTGGCAGAAAGAGAAGTTTTAAAAATGCACCAAGAACCTTAGATTTAGATATAATTATATTTAATGAAGTAAAAATGAATTTAAAAAGGTTAATTTTGCCGCATCCATTTTTTAAAGAAAGAGATTCAGTTTTGATTCCATTAATATTAAAGGATTATTAAATTGAAATTAAAAACATATACGGCTGAAAGTTATACAGAAGCGCTGAATAAAGTAAAAGAAGAAGTCGGAGATGATGCTGTAATTGTATCAAGTAAAGAAATAAAGAAAAAAACACTCACTTCTCCGGGATTGTATGAAATTGTAGTTGCTGTGGAGGAAGAAAATATAAAACCCAGAAAACCTATGAGTGATAAAAAACATGTTGAAGAGGTAATGCTTAAACTTTCAAATGCGGCAAAAGAGATTTCTTCCACAATAGAACCCAAAAAGGAGATAATTAATAAAAATAATTTAAATCCTGCAAAAAATGATGAAATTGTTGAATTAAAAAAAGAAATAGCAAAAATAAGTGACACCTTAAAATTTTTGCAGGCTAGCATGTGGGAGATAGCCAATAAAAATGAATTGGAACTGCCTCCTGAATTTAGTGAAATATATGCTCTTTCACGTGCGAGTGGAATGGATGAGAAACATTTGGATGAAATTATGAAACTGACCATTAAATATATGCCTCTTAAAATGAGAAAAAATTCACAGACGATAAAAAGATATTTTTATACCCTTCTTAAAAAAATGATACCTATTAGGATTGAGCGTGAAATTACCTCACCGCATAAAAAAATAATGATGTTTGTAGGGCCTACGGGGGTAGGAAAAACTACAACGATTGCAAAACTTGCCGCCCGTTATGCCTATAAACTTTCTCGCAGACATAAAGTAGGCATTATTACTCTCGATACTTATAGGATTGGAGCTGTTGAACAGTTGATGACGTATGCTAAAATGATGAGACTTCCAATAGAAACAGTGGTGGATCCCAGTGATTTTTCTGTTGCTCTTAACAGCCTAAGGCATAATGAATACATATTGATTGATACTGTAGGAAGCTCTCAGCATGATAAGGAAAAAATTGAAAAACTTTCACAGTTTTTAAAAGTTGACACATTTGCAGAAATTAATATAAATCTGGTTCTCTCAGCTGTAACAAAATATGAAGATTTAATGGATATTTATAAAAATTTTTCCATTTTACCTATTGATACGTTTGTGTTTACTAAACTTGATGAAACTAAAAATTACGGTAATATATTTTCTTTACTGCTTGAGACTAAAAAGCCTGTCAGTTATTTTTCAATAGGCCAGGAAGTTCCGGATGATTTAATAGAGGCGGGGGCGGATTATTTATTAAAAGGTATCCTACACAAGGAGATTCATTGAAAACCCAGGCAGATAAATTAAAGGAACTCGTTAAAACTGAAACAACTAAATCAAAAAACATCCATTTTATTGCTATTACCAGCGGTAAAGGTGGAGTTGGTAAAACGACAATAACGGCCAATTTAGGGTATGCCCTCCATAAACTCGGTTTTAAGGTAGCGCTTTTTGATGCTGATATCGGTCTTGCCAATCTTGATGTAATATTAAAAGTAAAAACAGATAAAAATATTTATAATGTATTAAAAAACGAATGTAGTTTGAAAGATATTTTAGTGGAGATAGAAAAAGATTTTGTTTTAATACCCGGTAAAAGCGGTGATGAAATAATTGATTTTGCCGATGAAGTGGCTCTTAGTAAATTTTTTTCAGAATTCGATATTTTGGAAGATTATGATTTTTTTATTATAGATACAGGTGCCGGAATAGATAAAAGGGTTCAACTGTTTCTTGAAGCAAGTGATGATATTGTAGTGGTAACGGTCCCGGAACCTGCAGCAATAACTGATGCATATGCAATGGTTAAATTAATAAGTGAAAAAAAAGATAAAGCTTTTATGGTTTTAAATGAAGTAAATTCTGAAAAAGAGGCTTTAAATATATTTTCCAAAATTAACAATGTAGCAAGACAAAACTTAAAGAATGAATTCAGACTTCAAATGATAGGATTTTTGAAAAAAGACAGATTAATTACAAATTCTTCGATAAATAGGGAATTGTTTGTAAAAAAAGACCCTTATTCAGCTTCTGCGGAGCAAATTTTCAATATTGCAAAAAAACTGGCAAAAATTTCGGAACGAAAAGTGCTTGAACCTGAAAATAGAGGAATTAGCAGATTTTTCAAAAAAATATTTTCAGGTTTTTAAAGGGAATTGAATGAGGGCAGAAAATTTTATTTATTTTTCCACTGTTAGCGGTTTTTTTATTTCAATAATTTTTGGAATTTTAAAAGGATTTGATGCTTTTAATTTTCTGTGGTTCGTTTTTATAATCACTTCTATCTTTTATATTATATCTCTTGGCAGTGTCGCTTTTTTTATAAAATATTCTTCTATTTCTAAATTTATATTATTAAATAAACATGAAATTGAAGAAATAGCTGATTCTCAGATAAAAGAGCTTGAAAAAAAAGAAAATGTTATTTATGAAAATTATGAATTTATCAAACAATTTGAAGAAGAAGAATTAAAAATAATAAAGAATAAAAATGTGTAATCCATATGAGCAAACTTTAAAAGAATATAGAAATTCTTTAGCTGTTGATTATATGCCGGCAGTCAAAGCAATGGCTGCAAGGCTCAAAGAAAGACTTCCTAGCAGTATAGATTTTAATGACTTAGTCTCAATTGGATTAGAAGAACTTGTAAAACTTTCCAAAAGATACGATCCAAAACAAAATGATAATTTTTGGGGATATGCCCAAAAAAGAGTATACGGGGCAATGTTAGATTTCTTAAGGAGCCTTGATACAATAAGCAGGGCAGATAGAAAACTTGTAAAAGAAATAGATAAAATAACAGAAGAATATATGGTAACAAACGGGGTTGCTCCTAGTGATGAATATTTAGCTAAAATGCTGGATGAAGATATTGAAAAAATAAAAAAAGCAAAAACTGCGGGAGAAATATATAATGTTATGCCAATTGAAGATCAAATGAATTATTTTGAAAATATTTCTAAAAAAGTGGAAATGGAAGAATTAATTGATATAATTAAAAAAGTTTTAAAACAAATGAACGAAAAAGAGCAGTTAGTTATTCAACTATATTATTTTGAAGAACTTTCTTTAAAGGAAATTAGTGAAATTTTAAATGTGAGTGAAAGTAGAATATCTCAAATTCATTCGAATGCAATAAGAAAAATAAGGAAAATGTTAAATGGCTGAATTACTGTCTCAAGAAGAAATAGACGCACTGCTTGAGGTTGTTCAGGAAGAAAATGTAGCACCTGAGGAGCTTGAAAAAGCTCCCGATATATTAGAACAACGCCAAATTACTCTTTATGATTTTAAAAGACCAAACAGGGTAAGTAAAGAGCAGTTGCGTTCACTCAGGGCAATTCACGATAAAATGGCAAGGGGTCTTGCTAGTGATATTTCGGCCCTTATGAGAAGTATTGTAGAAATCCAGCTGCATTCAGTTGACCAGATGACATACGGTGAATTTTTAATGTCACTGCCAAGCCCTACTTCATTTAATGTATTTTCACTAAAACCTCTTGATGGAAAAGGTGTAATAGAAATTAACCCTTCAATAGTATTTCCAATGATAGACAGACTGTTAGGAGGGGAAGGCGCACCATATGAAACAAACAGGGAGTTTACAGATATTGAATTAAATCTTTTAGATCAAATTTTAAAAGTTATTACTCAAAATATGAAAGAAGCATGGTCTCCTATAATGGAGCTTTTTCCCGTTATTGAAGCAAAAGAATCAAGTCCTAATGTTGTTCAGATTGTTGCACAGAATGAGATAGTAGTAATGGTTGTTATGGAGATTGTAATAGGACACACAAGTGGAATGATGAATATCTGTTATCCTGTAATTTCCATTGAATCACTTCTGCCTAAACTTGCAAACCGGGATTTAATGTTAAGCGGTACAAGCGGCAGAAAAAGTAGAAATAAAGAATTAAGGGCCCTTATCAGAGGAGCTAAAATAGAGCTTGAAGCGGTTCTTGGATATGCACAAATGAGTATGAAAGAAATTATAGATTTAGAAGTGGGAGATATAATAAAATTAGACAGACCCGCAGATGATACTGTGCTTGTAAAAGTTGACGGACGTGAAAAATTTATAGCGGATTTTGGTGTTAAAAGATACAGAAGAAGTATAAAAATTAAAGAAATATTAAGAACTGAACATGATGAAGTTAAAGAAATTTTGGAAAAACTAGAACAGGCAAGGAAAGAAAGAATAGAAAAAATAACTTCTGAAGGATCTGAGGAGAGTAAAAGTGAATAATTTTGTAAATATTTTAATAAATGAAATAAAATCTGTAATAGAAGGTTTAATTGGTTTAGCACCGGAAGTGAGTTTTAAAGAGGAAAAGCAAATTATTGATATAGAACCTCCTTATGCTAAAATAGAATTAACTGCAGATCAAGGCGAAGCAGCGGTTATAATTCCTCCGGAACTTGCCACAGCGCTTGGTGATTTGATGCTGGCTGGTGAGGGTGAGGCCAAAAGTGAAATGAATGAAGACGACTTAGATGCCATAAAAGAAATAGTGTCCAATGTTTTCGGTTCGCTTTCAACGACTCTTGAAGCTCAGGAAGATTTGCCAAAACTTAAATTTCAGATAAAAAATGTTATTTTTATTCAGGAAAAAGAACAGTTAAATTATGCTGATGATATTGTTTTGGAATGTTCAATTAAAGAACAAAAAAAAGATTGTCATATACTTTTGGATAATAATTTATATTCTTTAATCAGCGGCGGATTATTACCAGCTTCAAATGAAACAATGCATAAAGAGAGTAAGGAGCTGCCTGAAGTTAAAAATTTGGAAATGCTGCTTGACATAAAACTTCAGTTAAGAGTTAGAATCGGTACCAAAGTTATGCTTTTAAAAGATGTTGTTTCTATGGATATAGGTTCTATTATAGAACTTAACCAACTTGCCAATGAGCCTCTTGAAATTTTAATTGACGATAAAAAAATAGGTGAAGGTGAAGTTGTTATTGTAGATGGAAACTTTGGAATTCAAATTACCTCAATCGGAACCAAAGAAGAGAGGCTGAATACCCTTAAAAAATAAATATTTGTATATTTTTAAATTGACAAAATCATTTTGTTTTGATATTTTGCGAATAAAAAAAGGAATACAGTGTTTAAATTTAATGAATTTTCTGATATGTGTATTAAATGCGGTAAGTGTATTCCGGGATGTACAATTCACAGGGTAAATCCTGATGAAGCTACATCTCCAAGGGGATTTTTGGATTTATTAAAAGGTGTTGAAGAGGGCGATATTCCTCTTGATAAAAATGCAAAAGATATATTTGAAAGCTGTTTTTTATGCAATCAGTGTGTTGAAATTTGTCCTAATTCCCTGCCTACAGATTTTATGATAGAAAATATAAGAGCGGAAATTGCTAAAAAATATGGTATTGCATGGTGGAAAAGAGCATTTTTTTATCTGCTTAAACACAGATGGGCATATGATTTGGTAAGTAAACTAGGATTTTATTTTCAAACATGCGGATTTAAAATAGAAGAAGAAAAAAAAGCTATGCGCAGTCGTTTTTCACTTCCAATGCTTCATAAAGGAAGACTACTTCCTTATTTTAGACAAAAAACATTTTTAAAAAAATATCCCCAAAGGATTGAAGCTAAAAATCCACAAAAAAGAGTTGCGATATTTATCGGCTGTATGGCTAATTATAACTATACCGAGGTTGGGGATGCATTAATTAAAGTCCTTAAATTTTTAGATATTGATATTTTTATTCCGAAAAAACAGCTATGCTGCGGAGCACCGGCTTATTTTACGGGAGATTTTAAAACAGTAAGAGAGCTTGTGGAATATAATATCACATATTTTGAAAGTTTTATTGATGAGGTTGATGCAATTATAGTACCTGAGGCGACTTGTACTGCAATGCTTAAAAAAGATTATGAAGAATTTATAACATATCATATGCCCGAGTGGCTTGAAAGACATAAAAAAATTAAATCAAAAATATTTGGAACAACCGAATGGCTTTATAAATATACAGATCTAAAAGAAAGACTTGCAAACTTGCCAAGACAAAAAGAAAGAATAACATATCACGATGCCTGCCATTTTGGAAAAGTGTTTAATATTAGAAAAGAGCCAAGAAGTCTGATAACCCAAAATTACCAAATAAATGAAATGGAAGACCCTGATATGTGCTGTGGGTTTGGCGGAATTACAATTCAAAGCGAAAAATTTCATTTGGCAAGAAAAGAAGGGTTAATAAAAGCTGAAATGATTAAAAAAGTGGATGCTGAAATTGTAAGTGCGGAATGCAGCGCCTGCAGAATGCAGATAACCGAACATCTTGATAAAGTAGGGGATAATAAAAAATTTATGCACCCGCTTGAACTGATTGCAAAAGCGATTGATTCAATTGAAAATAGGGAAAATGGATAATTTAATTAATTTTTGGCAGCATGTTTATTCTCATATAAATCCTGTAGCCATAAATTTAGGCCCTTTTCATATACACTGGTATGCCATTATGTATATCACTGCATTGGTATTGGGGTATTATTTGGGGGTTAAATTTGGAGAAAAATTCGGATTTAGCAAAAAAATTATAGATGAATATTTTATATGGACTGAGATTGGAATAATTCTTGGGGCCAGGTTTGGATATATCCTTTTTTATATGCCAAATAACAGTTATTATTTATCCCATCCATGGGAAGCTTTCAATCCTTTTGTAAACGGTAAATTTGTAGGTATTGCAGGTATGAGTTATCATGGAGCTGTAATAGGATTTATTATAGCTACCCTTCTTTTTTATAAAATTAAAAAAGTTGATTTGTGGAAACTGGTTGATGTGGTGGCATTGGCAGTTCCTCTTGCGTATGTTTTTGGAAGAATCGGTAATTTTTTAAATGAGAGAATTGTGGGTAGAATTACCGATATTCCTTGGGGAGTGTACATTGACGGGGCTTTAAGGCATCCTATAGGACTTTATGAAGCTTTTTTTGAAGGGTTTGTTAGTTTTTTAATTATTTATTTTTATTATAAAAAATTTTACAAGTGCAGGGGTGAGTTGATTTCATTATATCTTATAACTTATGGTATTTTTAGAAGTATATGTGAACTTTGGCGCGAGCCTGATCCTCAGCTTGGATTTATTATAAGTAATTTTACAATGGGACAAATACTCAGTCTATTTTTAATAATAGGGGGTATTGGATTATTTTATTATAGGAGGAAAAAATGCAGAAATTAGCAATAGTAGGTGGAGGAATAAGTGGATTAAGTTTAGCTTATTATTTGCAAAATGATTATGAAATTACTGTCTTTGAAAAAGATAAATGGGGTGGAAAAGCTTATACTCAAAAGGTGGATAACTATCTTTTTGAAGAGGGGGTAAATGGATTTTTAAGCAATTCCCCTAAAACATTGGAATTATGTGATGAGATAGGGATAAAGCCTTTAAAAGCAAACGAAAATGCAAAAATAAGGTATATTTATGATGATAAGTTAATTAAACTTCCATCATCCCCTATTGAATTTTTAACAAGCGATATAATGAGTTTGAAAGGTAAAATAAGAATTTTAAAGGAATTTTTTGTAAAACCTGTCTGTGAGAAGGAGGAGAGTGTAAAAGAATTTGCAATTAGAAGATTAGGATATGAGTTTTATGAAAAAATGATGATACCGATGCTGGCTGGCATATACGCTTCAACTCCTGAAATTACTTCAATGAATGCTGCTTTTCCTAAACTTAAAAAAGTAGAATGTGAATATGGAAGCCTTTTTAAAGGAATGATTAAATTAAAAAGAGGGGGAGAACCTACAGGAGAGCTTCATTCATTTGAATATGGAATGAGCGAATTTATAAATAAACTAAAAGAAAAAACAAAAGCTAAATTTATAAATAGAGAAATTAAAGATATAGACGAACTTAAAGATTTTGATAAAGTAGTAATTGCCACTGAGGCTTTTGTTGCTGCTGAAATATTAAAAAAATATGAAAAACTCTCTAATCTCCTTAAACAAATCAAATATAATCCTGTGGCGATTGTAGGGTTGGATTTTGACAGTATTACCCCTAAATCTTTCGGTATTTTAACAATAAGAAATAAAACACTTGGTATTTTAATGGATAAATATATCTTCCCAAACAGAAACGGAATAAGAGTAATGGTGGGAGGAGCCAGATATCCTGAAATTAAAGATATGGATGAAAAAGATATTATTGATATTGCCCTTAAAGATGTATACGAAATAATTAAAAATACAAATCCTAAAATAACCTGGATAAAACTTCATAAAAACGCTATTCCGAATTATTCATTAGGTCACCAAAAATTAGTTGAAGATATTTTCAATGAAGCTGAAAAAAATGATATTTATTTAGTAGGTAATGCATATAATGGGGTTAGTTTCAATGACTGTATTAAAAATTCTTATGAACTTGCTCAAAGGTTGAAAAAATGAAAAGATTTTTTTTAATTTTTTTATTTTTGACTTCACTTTTTTCAGATGGTATTCACTGGATTAAAGATTATAAAAAAGCTTTTGAAATAGCTAAAAAAGAACATAAACTTCTGATGGTTGACATTTCTGTTCACCATTGTCCTCCATGCTGGTATATGGCAAATATTGTATATAAATATAAACCTGTAATTGATTATGTAAATAGAAATTTTGTTCCTATTTTTATATATGCAGATACAGATAAAGTTCCTATTGAATTTTCTATTTATTTTACAGGTGAAGCTCCTAATGTATTGTTGATTACTCCTGATGATAAGCTTTATTATAGAATTTTTGGTTCTAGACCTGCGAAAGTGTTTCTTCAGATTTTAAAACAGTATAATGAAAAATATCAAAAAGGGATATAATGGAAAACTTAGTTTATTCTTTGTTTGATTATTTTGACAAAATGCCTTTTATTGTAAGTTTTATTGCAGGTATTCTTTCTTTTTTATCTCCATGTGTATTGCCACTTGTGCCTATTTATTTTTTTTATATAACAGGAATTAGTGCAAAAGAACTTGAAGAAAGAAATTTAGATAAAAAAGAGAGAATTAAAATATTAATAAATTCTTTACTTTTTATTTTAGGTTTTGGGATTGTTTTTGTACTCATCGGTGCTGCCGCTGCTAATTTAATAGGAAATATCTTTGCAAACAAATGGTTAAATATAATTGCCGGCATAATAATTGTTATTTTTGGTTTAAATATAGGAGGGTTTATCAAATTTAAAATTTTTCAATATGAAAAAAGACTTAATTTACAAAATGCCGGAAGTTTTTTGCTGGGAGTTTCTTTTGCATTTGGATGGACACCTTGTATAGGACCGATATTTGGCACAATTGTAGGGATGGCGGCGACTGAACCTGCAAAATCAGTTATTATGATGATAATTTATTCACTGGGGCTGGCATTTCCTTTTTTATTAATGGCGATTTTTACAGTGTGGAGTATCAAATTTATACAAAAAGCTAAAAAATACATGTATATAATTGAAAAATTTAGCGGAATTTTGTTAATATTAGTAGGAGTTTATTTTATATTTAAAGGTATATAAGGAGCATTTATGGATGCAGTAAAAGAATATTGGAGTGATAAAACATTTTTGCTTGGAATGTTTTTTTGTGTAATAGGAACAATTTTAGGCGCAATCGGTGTTGTGACGCCTGCCGTATTAATTGAGGTAATCGGAATTTTATTAATGATGTATGTAATTTATAAAATAGATAAAAAAAGTGCGACTTCTCATTAATTTTTTTGTTGTTTTGTTTTTAAACGCAAATTCTTTTTCATACTGTATGATGTGTCATAACGGAAAAAAAGAAATAAATTTAAACAGTTTGACAAAAAAGGAAATAAAAGAAAAATTATTTTATTTTAAACATCAAAATAAAGGGTTAATGTCTTCAATTGCAAAAAAATTGACAAAAAAAGATATAAAAAGTATTTTAAAATATTATGGAAAATGATATAATATTATAAAAAAGGAGAAAATATGAAAAAATTATTAATAATTGCTGGAATTGCAGGATTTTTATTTGCAGGTGATAACTGTGCAATGTGTCATAACGGAGGTATGGCTAAAAAACTTGATAATTTCACTCCTGCTCAAATTGAAGCTGCTATGAAAGAATTTAAAGCAGGAAAAGGTAATTCTATGATGGTTAATGTTGCAAAAGGCTTAAGTGACGCAGACATTAAAAGAGTTGCAAAAGAATTTGGTAAAAAATAAAACATTATAAAATCCCAAAACAAATTATTTTTTTGTTTTGGGATAAGTAAATAAAAATTTTAATTTACCAATTAGTGACAGACACCTATTACTATCTTTTGAATAAAAGCCCAAAAAGGGCAAGAATATTATTCGTGAGTAACAACTGGCATTGGAGGTTCGTTTTCAAGAACTTTTTTAGCATTATGATATTTATTGTACATTTTCATTCTGTAATTATAAATATCTTTCATTTCTCTGATATCTTGCATTACTTGGAAAACACCATGCCAGTGAGCGTAATCTGGGCTACCCATTGCAGCACCTTGTCTCATTCTTCTACCTTCATGATGCCATAGGTAGTAATATAATTTGAAGAATGGATCACTCCATACATCAGATTTGATAAGTCCTTTTGCTTTAAGGTCTTTTAACATTTTGTTTGCTGCATTGAAATAATTATTGTAATTTTTAACTTGTGCATCTACTCTTTGGAAGTAGTTGTTTACAAATGTTGCTTCGTGACATGCTGCACAAACTTGTTTCATTTGAGCTCTACCTGCTTCGGCTCCTGCTGGGTTACCAGCTTTTGCGTTTCCTCTTAAAATAGTTTTACCAGCTTCAACTTTTCCTGCACCTTTCCAGAATGCCCAACCGGCTGTTTCAGCCCCACCTGTTCTTAGCATACTTTTTGGTGCCCATAGATTCCATTTAAGTCTTAATGATACGTTGTGAGTTGCTTTAACACCGTTAATTGCACCCATATGACAAGTAAAACATGTACCTGCTCTAACTTTGCCTGTTTCGAAATTGTAATCTTCTTCATTTGTATCGAAAATATGTCCGTGAACACTTGATTCAAATACTTCTTTATCAGGATGGTCTGGTCCCAAGTGACAGTTTGTACATGCTGCAGGGTGTCTTGCTTCTGCTGCTGAGAATTTATGTCTGCTGTGACATGCTAAACAGTTTCCAACACCACCGTCTGGATAAAGCGCAGCTATACCGTCACTTGGCCAAGTTGCAGCATCAGGTCTACCTTGAGCGTCAAGTTTTACTGTAGTACCGTGACATTGGATACAAATATTTGCAACACCTAAGTCTGCTTGTCTTGGATTTTTTTCATTAGAAGTAAATACAGCACCGTCTGTTCTGATACCTGCTGCCATTTTTTTAGCACTGTATCCGTTTAATGAAGGATGTTTTCCTTTCATGTTTTCATAATTGTATGCCAATTTACTCATTAAGAAACCATGTTTGCTCATGTTAGATGCTAACCATTGAGCTGCACCTCTTGCGTGTCCAGAATTTAGATATTCAGTAACTTCTTTTGCGTGACATTTTGCACAAGTTACAGATGATACTGCAATTTGAACAGTCCAATTGTTCCCTTGCATTGGGTGAGCTTTGAATGCTGTTGGATAATTTTTTGGAACCACGTGACATTGCACACATCCAACTCCGGCTTTTGCGTGTTTTGAATGTTGCCAATCAGCTACAATTCCAGGATCTTGAGCTTTGTGACACATTAAACACTGTTCATTTGTTACCGCTGGATTAGGTTTGAAATTTTTAAGTTTTACATAATTTGGATTTGAATCCAAACTATTAGCCGCAAATGCCGCACTAGTTAATGCTGCAATGCTAACTCCCGCACTTAGTATTTTTTTCATGTTATCTCCTTTGAGTTTTTTACTCTTTATAATTGTAAGAAATTAAAGTGTCTAAAAAGTGCCAATATTAATACTTTATTAATATTTCTTTTTAAGTGAGCCTTTATAGTCTATTTCTTCTGCTTTTTTTTCAGTATTTAGTTCCTCTACTGTTTTATTTAAATCAATTCCTTCTCTTAATTTATCAAGTTCCTCTTCGTTGTAGCTCATATGCATATTAGCGCTTATAATATACGGCATATCTTCAATTGCTGTAACTTTTTTAATTTCTTCTTCTACACTCTCTCCTTCAATTGTGACTATGATAATTCCTTTTTCTTTCTCACCAAAATGAACATCGCACAAATCACTTTCCAATAAATTCATGTATACTGCATCATAATGTTCAGGTTTAGTTTTTACTATTACGCTTGAAATATTCATTTATTCTCCTTTAAATTCCAAATTATTACTTCTGCCGGTGAAAAACTTATAATTTCTTGATTACTTATAAATTTTAACCCATTTAAAGCCATTGTATGACCTTTTAGTAATTTTATTAATTTATTATTCATATCAAATACTGCTATATCATTTTTTTCGTCGTATTGAATTGCAAAAAGTTTCAAATCAGGAGATATTCCTGCTGCATAAGGTAAAAATTTAACTTCATTTTTAATGGAAAATGAATCAAATTTTAAATTATAAATACTTACTTTCCTGTCTTCACTTGCATTTAAAATTAAATATTTTTTAAAATCCAGACTTAAAGTTTTTCCTTTATTAAATCCTTGAATAGTTTTTATTTTGTTTCCTGATTTAATTTCGATAATATTTATTTTACCGCTTTCATCTCCGAAAGCTGCCAGGGTTTTATTGTTATTTAATTCAAAAGTTGAAAAAACATAATTTCCTATTTGTTTATGATAAATTTCTTTTTTTGATTTTAAATCGAATAAAACTGCTTCATCTGCAAGAGTTGCAATTAATATTTTATCATTAGTGATATAATTGGCTTTTATTAAATTCTCATTTGTTTTATAAATTATTTTTAATTTTTTTGATGTTAAATTATACAAATAAATGATTTTTACATTATTTTCCCCCTGTCCCAAAATTAATAAATTTTTATTATCAGGTGAAATATCCAGAGAAAAAATTGGCATTGGGGTTAGTTCGTCCATAAAATCATGTATTTTAGGAAGAGTAATTTTATCAATATCTTTTAATGTGTGAAAATTTTTGATAATAATATCTCCATTTTCAAGTCCGGCAATTAAAAAATTTTGATTAAAAGTAAGTTTTGAAATATAACTTGGATAGATAATTTTTTGATAAGCAAGTAAATTTATTATTAATACAAACAATATTATTAATTTTTTCATTTTTTTCCTTTAAATAAATTTTTTGGAAAATATTTTACTTAATTATAATTTCTATTGAATCATTTGGGCAAACACTTATGCAAAATCCGCATGCTGTACATTTTTCCAGGTCTATTATTGGATTAAACATTCCTTTAAAATTAACAGCATTTTCCTCACAAATATCTTGACAAGAATAACATATTGTATTATTCCAGGCAAGACATTTTTTATAATTTATTAAAAATTCTGCATTTAATTTATCTTTTTTATTTTCTAATTTTAAAACTTTGTCACACACTTTTGCACATTCGTCGCAAAAAGTACATCCACTAATTTCAAAATTAAGTGTAGGTATATTGTCTATTATTTGAATTATTTTTTCAGGACATGCTGTGATACATGCTTTGTCATTGCATTCCAGGCAGTTTATAAAATCTTCTTTTTTTTTATAATAGGGAGGATAAATAAACGATTTAGGAGAAGAAATTCTCCTAAAAAAATTTCTTTTTGATTTATCTGTCATTTTCCTCTTAAACTTTCGAATTTGTTTTCAATAACCGGATTTACTTTTGCTTGAGGAGCATGGCATAATGTACAGTTGAATCTGCTTCCCGCTACTCTTTGTATATGTTTTCCGCCTTCAAAATTATCAACAAAGTGATCTTTTGGCATAGGTGTCACGCCCATTGCTTTTGCACTTGCCGGCATATGGCAGTTTAGACACATATTGCTTTTTATTGTAATAGGTACCATTCCTTCAACACTATGAGGGATCATAGGAGGTGCTGTTACAAATGATTTTTTAAAAGGTTTAACTTGCCCCGGTACCGGTGCTTGGTTAGTATATTTCACAACCGGTAAATTTTCGCTTCCAGCATTTACATTGCTTTTTCTAACTCCGGTTACTTCTACTGTTTTAGAAACAGAATTATTTGTTGTAGTAGCTTGATTACAACCTGTAAAAATTGCAGCTACCGCTAATGTACTAATTATTAGCTTTTTCATTTTTTTCTCCTTTTATATAATTTCTGATAGAAAAATTTAAAGCATTGTCATTACATACTTCAATACATCTTCCGCAATTTGTGCATTCGATTCCTGAAATGAAATCACTTTTTTTATTTATAATTTGAGTTAAAACTTGCGGTTCCGGACAAATCATTAAACAATTACCACAATTTGTACAATTATCTTTATTGTGTTTTACTCTGATTAAGTTTTTAGCCCCGATTATAGAATAGGTTGCTCCTAATGGACAAACATGCCCGCACCATCCGTTTTTTAAAACAAACGTATCAAATAAAAATATTGCAAGCAGCCATACCCATCCAAATCCGAGTCCAAATGCAATACCTCTTGTAAAAATCCCGATAGGGCTTATAAATTCAAATGCAGCTGCACCTGTTAAAGCAGAAATAATAAGTAAAATTCCTGCAAACCAATATCTAAATTGCTTAATTTTCATAGCACTGATTAAATTGTCTTTTTCATGATGAGTTTTTCTTCTAAGCCATGCAGCCAAATCAGTAATCATATTTACAGGGCAAACCCAGCTACAAAATGCTCTTCCTCCAATTAGTCCATAAAATAAAACAATAATTATAAATCCTACTAACATATCTGTACTGATAACTGCACCTGCAAACAGCATCTGTAAAAATGCAAATGGGTCAGTCAAAGGAATCTTATCAAAAATTTTAGATAAGCTTAAATTTCCAACGAGTATTTTCCAACCGTAAGCATTTGCACCAAAATACAAAAATAAAATGGTAAGCTGGGATATACGTCTTAAAATTAAATATTTATTTTTAATTATTGATCCCATTGTACGCCTTGATTAAGATTTTGAACAGGATTTAATTTGCTTCTACCTGTTTTAGTTGTTGTTTTAGTAGAAGCGTTTTTAACTCTTTGTTGATCTTTAATATCCCAGCCTTTAACATATCTATCACCAGCTTTTCCAAGGAATACTTCCCTTGGGAAGATTTTAATGGCTGCTTTTTCAGTTACACATGCCATTTCACACATTCCGCAACCTGTGCAGTATTCTTCATGAACCACAGGAATTCTATAAGCATGTTTTCCTGTTCTTTTATTTTGCTTCCATTCAATTGTTATAGCTTTATCAATTTCCGGACATGCTCTGTAACACGCGGTACATTGAAGACCCCAAAAAGCTATACAGCTACTAGGGTCTATTACCGCAACACCCATTTTGGCCGAGTCTATTGTTACTTCACCTTTGTCATTTTTGCATTTTTCTGGTGTTAATGCACCGGTTGGACATGCATACATACAAGGAATGTCATCACACATAAAACAAGGCCCCGTTCTTGCTATGAAAAAAGGTGTTCCGATTGGAGCATTATCTCCAGGTGCCGCCAGTTTTAATGTATCAATTTCTTTTCCATCAACAATCACTTTATTTTCTCTGTTTTTACATGCTTCAACGCATTGACCGCATCTTATGCATGTTTTTATAAACTCTTTTTCATCTAATGCCCCAGGAGGCCTTAGAGTTAATTGTTTTGCTTTGTTTTCTTCCACAAATGCTCCGACAACAGTACCGGCGACAGCAGACGCAGCTGCTGCCTGGGCCATTTGAGTTAAAAAATGTCTTCTATCCAATATATATTACCTTTACGCTTTATAAATTTTGACTGCCGCTTTTTTATAGTCAGTCTCTTTACTCATTGGACATGTTGCATCAAGAGTCACTTTATTAATTAATACTTTTTCATCAAACCATGGTACGAATACTAATCCTCTTGGTGGTTTGTTTCTACCTCTTGTTTCAACTCTTGCTTTAACTTTACCACGTCTGCTTTCAATTACTACTAAATCAAATCTGTTAAGTCCAAGAGCTTTAGCGTCTTTTGGATTCATATAACATAGAGCTTCTGGCATTGCTCTGTAAAGTTCAGGTACTCTCATAGTCATTGTACCACTGTGCCAATGTTCAAGAACCCTACCAGTACATAGCCAGAAGTTGTATCCGTCTTTATCATATTTAGGATCTTCTGGGTGAACCATAAATGGTCTGAAGAATATTTTTGCTTTATTTGCCAAATGAACTTTACCCATTGATTTAATAGGATGAGCTAAGTTACCTCTTTTAATTGTTTTTAAAAGCGGTCCGTAGAATGCAAATTTTTCACCAGGTTTTGCAAATTTTCTTGCATATGGATCATATTCAGTGTTAAATCTCCATTTAGTTTCTTTTCCGTTAACTACTGGCCATCTAAGTCCTCTTACTTTATGATAAGTATCAAAGTCTGCTAAGTCGTGACCGTGACCAACACCGAATTTTCTATATTCTTCCCATAATGCTTTTTGGATAAAGAATCCGTAACCTTTAAATGGTTTACCGTCACTTCCTATAATTTCTCTGCCGTCTCCAGCTGCTTCAGTGTTTGGATGAAGTTTTCCTGTTTGAGGATTTTTAGCAATTGGATCTGGCCATGGGAAATTTTTGCGATATTCTGGTCTGTTGAATAATACATCAAATAATGTGTCATCAGGTGAATATCCCATTTTTTTTGCTTCTTCTAATACATTTGGAAGTTTTTGTTTTGGCCATTCTTTCCATACTTCTTTTAGTTTAAATCTTTTTGAAAATTCTACTATTGTCCAGATATCAGTCATTGCTTCACCTGGGGCTACAACTTGTTGTCTCCAATGTTGGGTTCTTCTTTCCGCATTACCATAAGCACCCCATTTTTCATAAATCATAGCTACTGGTAAAATTAAGTCTGCTACTCTTGCACTAATTCCTGGATAACATTCATTTACAACGATAAAGTTATCCATTTTTCTTGCAGCTTTTAGCCAGTGGTTAGCGTTAGCTGTATTTTGCCAAGGGTTATTTACATGAACCCAAGCCCATTTAATTTTACCTTGTTCCAAATCTCTCATAATTTTTACAAAATGGCTTCCAACTTTTGGATTAAGAGTTCCATGTGGAATTTTCCAAAGTTTTTCAGTAATTTTTCTATGTTTTGGATTGGCTACAAGCATATCTGCTGGAAGTCTGTGTGCAAATGTACCAACTTCCCTTGCTGTACCACAAGCACTTGGTTGTCCTGTTAGTGAAAATGCTCCGCTTCCTGGTACTGATTGTTTTCCAAGAAGTAAATGTACCATATAAACTATTTCGTTAATCCAGCTACCTCTTACATGTTGGTTGAATCCCATTGTCCAGAAAGATACTACTTTTCTGTTTGGATCGCAGTATAAATCAGCTAATTTTTTAAGTTTTGCTTTAAAGCTTTCAATACTTTCATCTGGGTCACCTTTTGCAACACTTGCCACATAATCAAGTGTATAAGGCTCAACCGCTTTTTTGAAATCTTCAAAACTGATTTCCCAGTGGAAGAACGGTGCATGACCTTTTCTATGGGTCATTTCCATTGTGTCACCGGCTTTCCATTTACCGATTGCACTTAATGCTTTTGCTTCTTCATCAGTTACTACTTTTGCGGCCTGTTTTTTAATTGTTTGCATTTCTTTTTCAGAATATCCAAGTTTTTTAGCAACACTTGGTTCCCTCATACCGTAACCGGTATCTACTGTACCTGTTGCAAAAATTGTATGTTTTTTAACAAAATCCCAGTTTACCGCATTTCTTTTTAAAATTTCTCTACCAATATAGTTCATAATAGCAAGGTCTGTATTTGGTCTAAAGATTATTTCCATATCAGCTAAGTTTGAACATCTATTTCTGTAAGTTGAAAGGTTAACAACTACATATTTATCAGGATTGTTTAGTTTTGCATCAGATACCCTTGACCAAAGAATTGGGTGCATTTCCGCCATATTGGCACCCCATGTTATAACAGTGTCAGTAAGTTCTATATCGTCATAACAACCTGCCGGCTCGTCAATACCGAATGTTTGATAAAATCCAACAACGGCACTTGCCATACAGTGTCTTGCATTTGGGTCGATATTATTACTTCTCCAACCAGCTTTAATAAGTTTTACTGCTGCATAACCTTCTTGAATTGTATATTGACCTGAACCGAATATTGCTACACCAGTTGGTCCTAATTCATTATAATATTTTTTAAATTGTTTCTCCATTTCATCAAAAGCTCTTTTCCAGCTTACCGGTCTAAATGGTGCATTTTTATCAAATTCACCATTTTCATTAAGTCTTAAAAGAGGTTGTGTTAATCTGTCAGCTCCGTACATAATTTTTGCATTAAAATAACCTTTAATACAGTTAATTCCTCTGTTTACAGGAGCTTCAGGATCCCCTTTTACCGCTACGATTTTTCCGTTTTTTGTAGCAACCATAATACCGCATCCAGTACCACAGAAACGGCAAACAGCTTTATCCCATTGCCATCCAGCTTCACCAGCTTCTGCTGCCGCTTTAGCTTCTTCTGGAACAGTTATTCCAGCTGCGCTTGCTGCTGCTACGGCTGCAGTTGTTTTTAAAAAATCTCTTCTTGTCATTGACATAAGCACTCCTTTTTTGCTTTTTAACACTATTATGATACTACTTTAAAATAAAAATGTGGCAATTTTTAAACAAAAATTAATATTTTAAGCACTTTAAAGGCACTTTTATGGTACAATTTTTTTTAAAAAAAGGTTATTTATGAAAATATTGCTTGTGGAAGATGATGAATTTATAGGTGAGAGTATCAAAGAATATTTTGAAATGAACGGAAGTAAAGTTGATTATTATTCTTCACCGAAAAAGGCACTTGAAGAAATTTATCCGGATCATTACGATATTTTTTTAATAGATATCAATATGCCTGAAATGAACGGGTATGAGTTTTATAATGAATTAAAAAATTACTCTTCTTCACCTGTAATATTTATTACGGCTTATTCGGATGTAGACCATGTTGAAAAGGCTTTTAATATAGGAGCTGCCGATTACATAAAAAAACCATTTGAACTTAAAGAACTTGAACTCAGGGTTAAAAGACTAGTTTTTAAAAAAACTGACAGAATAAAAATAACAGATGATTATTCTTTTGATATTAAAAAATTAAAACTTTTTTATAAAAATGAAGAAGTGGAATTGACTCCTAATGAGAAATATTTTTTGGAAATTTTAGTTAAAAACATAAACAATGTAGTAGACAGTGAAACGATTAAAAATTATGTATGGGAGGAAAAATCAATCTGTGATAATACATTAAGGACTCAGGTAAAGAAACTTAGGAATAAATTAAAAGAAAACTTTATAAAAAATGTAAGAGGGTGTGGATATAAAATTGAAAAGAAACAGTGAATTTAAATTTGATTTAATCATAGCATTTTTTTTATTTGCTTTCTTAATTATTGTAATTGTAATATATGTTAGTATTTTTTTCTTTAATAATATTGCAACTCAGAATTTCCAACAAAATATTATTTTATATTCTAAAAATTTAATTAAAGATTACAATAAGAAGAAAAACCAGGTTTTACAAAAAACTGTTTCAATTTCCAAAAGTCCTTTAATCTCAAGTGAATTTAATGTAAATGAAAATTTAATTTTTTCTGTGTTTAAATTAATACTTTCAAGTGAAGACAGTATTAAAAAAATTTCTTTGACCAAAAATAGACGAAATATTTATTGTAAAAAAACAAACAATGAAATAACCTGTAACATAAATACATCTAAATTGAAGAAAATTAAAAATATCTTAATTAAAGAAAAAATTGAAAAAAACAGTTTAATTTTTAATGTTTTTTTACCTATTAAAAGTAATAAAATACTACATATTATATATAAATATCCTAATTTTTTTGAAAAATACAGTGATATGTTTAATATTTTGGTAATCGATACAAACGGCAAAATATTATACAGTGATTTCAGTCAGGCAAAAACAATTTATGACATTTACGGCTATCCTGTTGTTGATTTAATAAAAAAAGACCACGGATTTATCAGTGATGACATTTATGTTATGAATATTAACAATAATTATAAAATTGTATTTTTACAAAATAAAAAATTGATTAAAGAAACAAGTAACATTTCTAAAAAATTGGCAATTATAATGATAATTCTATCGGTTTTTGTTGCAGTCCCTCTTGGTGTTTTTTTCTCAAAGCCATTGTATAATTATTACAGTGAACTTGATAAAAAAATTAATGAAGAAGTTCAAAAAGTAAAAGAAAACGAACAACTTTTAATGCAACAATCAAAACTGGCTGCACTTGGAGAAATGCTTGGAAACATCGCTCATCAATGGAGACATCCTTTAACACATTTATCCTTGCTTATACAAAATCTTGAAATTGCATATAAAAAAAACAGAATTGATGAAAAATATATTGAAAATTTTAAACATAAAGCAATGAAACAGATAGAGTATATGTCTAAAACAATAGATGATTTTAGGAATTTTTTTAAAGAGGACAAAGAAAAAACGGATTTCATCGTAAATGAATCTGTAAAAGAGGTATTATTTTTACTTGACGGACGACTTAAAAATTATAATATTGATGTTGAAATAATTGAAGAGGGGGAGAAGACCATTTATGGTTTTAAGAACGAATTTTTGCAAGTAATTATGAATATAATAAACAATGCAATTGATGTTTTGAATGAAAGAAATATAAAAAATAAAAAAATCTGGATTAAAATCGGTAATGTTATTGAAATAGAAGATAATGCCGGAGGTATTAGAAAAGAAATTATTGATAAAATATTTGAACCGTATTTTACAACTAAATTTCAATCTCAAGGAACGGGAATCGGTCTTTATATGAGCAAAATTATTATTACAAAACATTTTAACGGTAATTTGTATGCCTATAATTCAAAAAATGGAGCTGTTTTTGTAATAAAAGTTTAAAAAGCACTTTTTTAGCACATAAAAAAAATATAATTCAAATAAAAAAGGATTTTTATGAAAAAAACAACACTTGGTGCATTAATTATAGGTGCGATTATAGGTCTTGGAATTTCTTATTTTGCAGCGGTAATGGTAGATGTTACAGGTAAACCTCAGTTTTGTGGAAGCTGTCATGAAATGAAACCGATGGTTGAGAGTTTTGAATTCAGTGTACATGGTGGAAACAATCCTCACGGATTTGCAGCGCATCATTGTACTGATTGTCATTTAGACCATTCAAGCTTGATTTCATATTTGATAACCAAAGGAATAAGTGGTACAAGAGATGCAATGGCTCATATCGGTCTTATTAAAAGAGTGGATTTTAAAGAAAATTTCTGGGAAATGAAACATTATGTATATGATAATGCGTGTTTACATTGTCATAAAGGAATTGAAGAGCTTAAAGACAAAGATCATGTTTTAGGACTTGATGAAAATATCCAAAAATTACATAAACAGTATTATTGGGAACCTAAAGAAAAAGGTGAAAAAGTAAGCTGTACAAAATGTCATAATGATTATACAATGCCGAGTTTTGCGCATCCAAATCTTTTAGAAACACTTTCTTCCGAAGAAAAATAATATAATAGATTTTTCTTTTTTCTTTCATTTTTTTTTGTTACAATACCAAAAAAAGGTCAAGTATGAAAAAATTGCTTTTTATAATGATAGCTGTATTTGCATTTGCAATTGATTGGAGTGGTAAAATCAATTGGGCGATGGGTTTTAACACGGCACAGAATCTGGCTGCAAAAGAAAACAAACTGATAATGGTGGATATTTCTCTCTCACATTGTCCCCCGTGTCAATATTTGGCAACAAAAGTTTACACAGATGATAAAATAGCAGGATATATTAATAAAAATTTCATATCGGTATTTTATTTAGCGGATCAAGATAATTTGCCTTTAATAATTCAAAATTATTTTACAGGATTTACTCCCACAATTTTATTTGTAAAACCTAATGGTGAACTTTATTTTAGAATGATCGGAGCCAGACCTCCCCAAACATTTTTAAAAATTCTGCAAGAAGTAAACCAAAATTATAAGGCTGGTAAATGATAAAGAAAATATATAATTTTTTCTTCTCTTTGGAACTTGCTTTAATTCTTTCTTTATTTTTTATAATTGCAATGGGAACTGCAACTTTATTAAAAACTGATTTACAGGCTTGGCAATATGTTTATGGAACAAAATGGTTTGAATTTATTATGTGGCTTTTGGGTATTAATTTAGTTGGTGTTATGTTTAGATATAAAACATATAAAAAAGCACCTGTTTTTCTTCTTCATCTCTCAGTAATTATTATTTTGCTTGGTGCTGCAATTACAAGATATTTCGGGTATGAGGGAAATTTACATTTAAGAAACGGAGAGAGTGCAAATAAGATTACTGTAATTAAAAACAGAGCCAGACCTACGGATATAGAAGTGAAAAATTTAGGTTTTACGGTAAGACTTGATAAATTTGTACTTAAACATTATCCAGGCAGTATGCAGCCAAGCAGTTATGACAGTTACGTAACAATTATAGACGGAGATAAAAAATTCAAATATCATATTTATATGAATCATATTTTGGTTTATAAAGGCTATAGGTTTTATCAGGCAAGTTACGATCCGGATGGTCAGGGAAGTATTCTGGCTGTAAACCACGATCCCGGAATGTATGTTACGTATCTCGGATATTTGTTAATGGCAATAGGATTTTTTGCAAGTATGTTTTATAAAAAAAGCAGATTTATGATTACGGTTAAAAAACTAAAAACAAGCGGGCTTTTTGCTTTGTTTTTATTTATAATGTTGCCTTATAATTTAAAGGCTTTTGATATTAATACTTTTGCTCAAAAATCAAAACCTCTTGAAAATGCATTTGAAAGAATTTTAGTGCAAAAAAGCGGAAGAGTGGAGCCTGTTGACACACTTGATTTGGATTTAATACATAAAATAACCAAGAAATATAAACTACTTGGAATGGATTATAATCAAATTGTTATGGGTATGCTAGCATTTCCGGCGGAATTTCAAAAACTTCCTTTAATTTATGTGGGACACCCGTTAATCAGAAAAAAATTAAATTTAAGAGGAAAATATGCTCCGTACACTGCATTTTTTAATGAAAACGGTGATTTTAAATTTTCAAAAGAAGTAGATGCAGCATTTAATAAACCTGATGCCGAGAAGTCTCAGATAGATAGGGAATGGATAAAACTTAATGAAAGGGTTTATGTTTCATTTATGATTTATACCGCCCAGATTTTTAAAATTTATCCGACACCAAGTTCTAAAAAAATGAATTATATGTGGTTTTCCCCTTATCAGATTCAGGAGAGTGTAACAAAAGGAATGATAGACCCATTCAGTGCTAGGGCATATTTAAACAGTTTTAATTTATTGGTTGATTCAATTAAAACATATAATCTTGAAAAATTAAAAAAAGCTGCAAATGAAATATATGATTTTCAGAAAACTTATACTCCGGAAATACTGCCTAGCAAAAATAAAATTGAATGGGAAATAAAATATAATCACTGGCAAATTTTCCCTAAACTGATAGGGATATATTCTACTCTTGGACTTTTAGTTATTATTTTAGGATTTATTGAAGTTTTAAGACTGAAAAAATATCCAAAAATTGAAACAGTTTTTGTTATTTTAGGAGCTCTGGCTTTATTACTTCATACATTTAACATGGGTCTTAGATGGTATGTTGCTGGTCATGCCCCTTGGTCTGATGCTTATGAATCCATTATATTTATAGCGTGGGGTGCCGCTTTTGCATCGCTTGTATTTTTCAGAAAATCAATGCTTGCCCTTGGTGCCGGGTTATTTGTGGCCGGTATGTTTATGATGGTTGCGCACTTAAACAACATTGATCCTCAGATTACCAATTTGGTACCGGTGCTTAAATCTTACTGGCTTTTGGTTCATGTTGCAGTAATTACATCAAGTTACGGATTTTTGGCTGTCGGTGCGATGTTAGGTTTTCTTAATTTAATTTTATTTGCTGTAAATAAAGAAAAATTACACAAACAAATTATTGAATTTAACAATATTATTTATATTGCCTTATATATAGGACTCGCACTTCTTAGTATTGGTACATTTTTAGGTGGAGTTTGGGCAAATGAAAGCTGGGGTAGATATTGGTCTTGGGACCCGAAAGAGACTTGGAGTTTAATTTCAATGGTAGTTTATGCAGTAGTGATTCATGCTAAAATGATGCCAAAATTAAGAAGTGAATTTATCTTTTCACTGTTGGCATTTTTAAGTTTCTTTTTTATATTAATGACATATTTTGGAGTAAATTTCTATATTGCCCAGGGTCTTCACAGTTATGGTCAGGGTGTAACTGAGGGATACGGCTGGATTAATATTATTTTTGCCGGAATGGGTGCCTGGTTTGCTGTTGTTATTGCGGGTCTTGTTTCATATTTTTATCAAAAAATTAATAAGCCTATAGAAATTAAACAAAACGAATATTCACCAAAGGCTTAAAATGTATTTTATAATTAGTTTTAACTATAGAAATTCAGATATAACTCTTAGGGGAAAGTTAGCAAAACTTAAATTAGAAGATTTTAAAAATTATAAAGAGGTTATGGTTTTAAGTACATGTAACAGATTTGAAGTTTATTTTGATAAAAAATATGATTTAAACGAACTGTATAAAAATATTTTTTCTAAAGTTATAGATGAAGAAGAATTTAAAAAAGCAGAAATTTATGAAGGAAAAGATGCGATAAGGCATACTTTCAGGGTTGCTGCAAGTCTTGATTCAATGGTGGTGGGTGAGGCTCAGATTACAGGGCAGCTAAAAGAGGCTTTTATGGAAAGTTATGAAAAACATTATATGGCTCAGGATTTGACAAGACTTATTCATTTTTCTTTTAAATGTGCTAAGAAAGTAAGAAACCAAACACAGATTTCAAGCGAACCTGTCTCAGTAGCTTCCATCGCTGTAAAAAAAGCAAAAGAAAAATTGAATGATCTAAGCGGATATTCAGCGGTTGTTGTAGGTGTCGGTGATACGGCAAAAATTGTTTGCAAAAATTTAATAAAAGAGGGTGTTAATATAATATTGGTAAACAGAACGGTTGAAAATGCATTTGCCCTGAAAGAAGAATTAGGGGATGAAGTTAATATTGATGTTCATCCTTTGGAAAAGCTTCCAAAACTTATAAATAATTACAGACTTCTTTTTTCAGCAACAGCTTCAAAAGAACCGATTATTAAAAATGAATTTATTAAAGACACCTCTTATAAAAGAATATGGTTTGATTTGGCAATCCCTTGTGATATAGAAAATGTCGAATGTACGAATGTAGAAATAATCAAAGTTGATGATTTAAAAAATATTTCTGAGGAAAACCTCAGAAAAAGAAAAAAAGAGCTTGTTTTTGCTAATGATTTAATAGAAAAATGTGTTGTAGAATTTTACAAATATCTTCAGTCTGTATCAATAGAGCCGGTAATAAAATTTTTGCAAGACAAAGCGAAAGAATGTGCTACTATGTCTTTAAAAAATGCGGTGAAGAAAAAATATATTCCAGCTGAATATGAAGAAGATGTTGAAAAAATACTTCATAATGCATTTAAAAGATTTTTACACAATCCGAATTTGACTCTTAGAAAAATGGCCGATTCACCAGAAGTCGATATTTTAGTATCATCTTTAAAAAGACTTTTTGGAATAAAAGGTGATATCTTAGATATTAATAAATGTGAATATCATATGGATAAGGGAATACTCAAATAGTTAATATTGAAAAACGTAAAATTGACAATTAATAGAAAAAGTTATAAATGAAAAATGAAAGGAAAAATATGATTTTTATTGATGCATGTTTTGGGAAAAAAACTCCTTATACTCCTGTTTGGATGATGAGACAAGCTGGAAGGTATCTGCCTGAATATATGGAAATAAGAAAAAAAGTTGGAAATTTTTTGGATATGACAAAAAATCCTGAGATTGCAGCGGAAGTCACAATTCAGCCGGTAAGACGCCTTAACGTGGATGCCGCCATTTTATTCAGTGATATTCTCAATCTTCCAATGGAAATGGGTCTTCCTTTAAGATTTGAAAAAGGTGTAGGCCCTGTTTTTGAAAAAACAATAGATAATGAAGAGGATATTGAAAAACTAGACAGCAATGCAGATAAAAAGATTTCATATGTTTATGAAGCTGTAAAATTAATAAGAGCAGAACTAGACAGGGAAAAAGCGTTAATAGGCTTTGCCGGAAGTCCTTGGACTATTGCCACTTATATGGTTGAAGGAAGAGGAAGTAAACAATATGCAAAAATAAAAAAAATTGTTTATACAAATCCTATGATGCTCCACAGACTATTAGCATTTAATACAAAAGAGACAATTGAGTATTTGTCTAGTCAAATAGAAGCCGGTGCAAATGCCGTAATGGTGTTTGACAGCTGGGGTGGTGCACTTGAGAGAGATAAATTTTTTGAATTTTCCTGGAATTATATGAAAACAATAGCAAAAGAGATAAAAGAAAAATATCCTGATGTACCTGTAATTTTATTCAGTAAAGGCGTTGGACTTTATATGAGCGATATGGACGGGGAATTTGATGTATTAGGGGTTGACTGGAATACACCAATAGATTATGCTTTGGGAATATTTAAAGACAATTATACTCTTCAGGGGAATATGGAACCCACAAGACTATATTCAAAAAGTGCAACAAAAGAAGCTGTTGAAAAAATAGCTTCTGTTATGAAAGGACACAGGCATATTTTTAATTTAGGACATGGAATTCTGCCTGATGTACCGGTTGAAAATGCAAAATATTTTGTTGATTTGTGTAAAGAAATAACTGCTAAATAATGTATAATTGAAAATGGATAATGGAAAATGTAAGGAGTGTTTATGAATTTAAGAAGACTTAGACTTAATTCTAATATAAGGGATTTGGTCAGGGAAAATTTTGTAACAAAAAATGATTTAATTATGCCTGTTTTTATAAAAGAGGGACTTGATGGTAAAAATGAAATTCCTTCAATGCCGGGAATTTATCAAAACGGAGAGAATGCTTTTTTAGATGAAATTGCTGAATGTATAGATCTAGGAATAAAAGCGGTTATACTTTTTGGAATTCCAAAATTAAAAGATTCAGTTGGAAGTGATGCATTGGATGAAGAAGGTTTGATTGCCAGAAGTGTAAGAAAAGCTAAAGAGACTTTTGGAGATAAAATAGCAATTATTACAGATTTATGCTTTTGTGAATTTACAGAACACGGTCACTGCGGAATAATAAATCCTAAACTAAAAACTGTTGATAATGACGCAACCCTTGAAATCAGTGCAAAGCAGGCTTTAATTCATGCCGAGGCCGGGGCTGATATGATAGCACCAAGCGGAATGATGGATAATATTATTGAGACTCTCAGAGAAGCCCTTGATAATAACGGATTTTCTCATATTCCTATTATGAGTTATTCTACAAAATTTGCAAGTGCTTTTTACGGACCTTTCAGGGATGCGGCAGAGAGTGCGCCTGTGGCAAATGAATATCTGCCAAAAGACAGAAAAACATATCAGATGGACATAGCAAATTCAAGAGAGGCTCTCTTAGAGAGTCTTATAGATGAAGCACAGGGTGCTGATATATTAATGGTAAAACCGGCACTTGCTTTTATGGATATAATAAAAGAAGTAAAAGAAAACACTTTAAAACCTCTTTGTGTATATAATGTAAGCGGAGAGTATTCTATGGTAAAAGCGGCAAGTATGAATGGTTGGATGGATTATGATTCTTTGATGATGGAAATCTTAACAAGTTTTAAAAGAGCGGGAGCTGATATGATAATCAGTTACCACAGCAAAGACGCGGCAAAAATATTAGGTTAAAAATTAAAAGTGTAAAATGAAAAATTAATGTATAATTTGCAAAAAATTTAAAGGATAAGAATGAAGTTAACAATAGCAACTCGTGGTAGTAAACTTGCTCTTTGGCAAGCGGAATGGGTAAAAGCAAGACTTGAAAGTTTAGGGCATGAAGTAGAACTTAAAATTGTAACTACAACAGGAGATAAAATTTTAGATAAACCTTTAATTGAAATTGGTGGAAAAGGGCTTTTTATTAAAGAGGTTGAAGAGGCTCTTTTAAACGGCGAAGCCCAAATTGCAGTGCATTCACTTAAAGATTTTCCAACTCAGTATGACACAGAACATTTTACTCTTGCAGCAGTTCCAAAAAGGGAATCGGTAGAAGATGTGTTTCTATCTGAAACATTTGAAACACTGGCGGATCTTCCTTTTAATGCAGTTGTCGGAACAAGTTCTATAAGACGTGCAATGCAGATTAAAGCGTTTAGGAATGATTTGATAATTGCGGATTTAAGAGGAAATGTTGATACAAGAATTAATAAATTAAAAAACGGTGAATATGACGCAATTATTTTAGCTCATGCAGGAGTTAAAAGACTGGGACTTAAAAAAGCGGTAAAATATCTTGAAATAATTGATACAGATGTGATAATTCCTGCTATGGGTCAAGGGGCTTTAGGGATTGAAACTATTAATGATGAAAAAATTATTGAGGCCGTAAAACCTCTTAATGATTTAAGAACTTTTGTAGAAGTCAGTATTGAAAGGGATTTTGTAGACACCTTAAATCTTGGATGTCATGCACCGGTTGGTGTAAATGCAAAAATAATGCCTGATGATTCTATTAAAATTAAAGCTGTGCTTCAAAGAGATGATGAACTTATTAAAAAAGAAGTTGTTATTGCTTTTGATGAATGGAAAGAAGCAGGTAAGGAATTTGCCAGAGAATTTTTATAAAAACGGATAATGTAAAGTGGAAAAATGGATAATTAAAAGGTAGAAAATGATTAATGAAAAAATAGATTTTGAAAAACTTGCCAAATATTCAAGACACGCTCCAAGATATACTTCTTATCCTACTGCAGTTGAGTTTAAAGATTTGGCACCTGAGGATATAATAGATGAATTTAAAAGCGATAAACCGCTCAGTCTATATTTTCATTTGCCTTTTTGCAGGAGTGCTTGTTATTTTTGCGGCTGTAATGTGGTTTATACAAGCAAAGCTGATAAAAGAAAGCGTTATATAGAATATTTAGCAAAAGAACTTAAAATTTTAAGCAAATATCTTGATACAAATAGAATGGTAAGACAGCTTCATTTCGGTGGAGGGACTCCAACATTTTTTACCCCGGAAGAACTTGAAGAAGTTTATGAGCTAATTTATACCTATTTTAAAAATTTTGAAAATGATGCAGAAATAAGTGTAGAGATTGATCCTAGATTTTTTAGTAAAGCTCATATGGATGTTATGAAAAAATACGGTATAAACAGGATCAGTTTCGGAGTTCAGGATTTTAATGAAGAAACACAAAAAGCGGTAAACAGAATCCAGCCTTTTGAAATAACAAAAGAAGCCGTAGATATTGCAAGAGATGCTGGAATTAAATCTATAAACATAGATTTGATTTACGGCCTACCTTATCAAAGTTTGGATACATTTAAAAAAACGCTTGAAAAAGTAATAAAATTAAATCCTGACAGACTTGCGGTGTTCAATTACGCACATGTGCCTTGGCTTAAAAAAGGTATGAGAAAAATTGATGAGACCACTCTTCCAAGCCCGGAGGAGAATCTTAAAATTTTTAAATATACAATAGATTTTTTTGAAAACAACGGGTATATAATGGTTGGAATGGACCATTTTGCAAAACCTGAAGATGAACTTTTTAAAGCTATAGAAAAAGGCGAACTTCACAGAAACTTTCAGGGATATACCACAAAAGGCGGAGCTGATTTAATAGGTATAGGGCTTACTTCTATCAGTGAGACTGAAAACGCATATTTTCAAAATTATAAAGATTTAAAAAATTATGAAAAAGCCATAGATGAAGGAAAACTTCCGGTATTCAGGGGTGTGATATTAAATGAAGAAGATAAAATCAGAAAATATGTAATAATGGAAATGATGGCAAATTTCAGTTTTGATATTAAAAGATTTGAAGAAAAATTTGATATTAACTTTTTTGAAAAATTTGAAAATGAAATGAAAGAACTTCAGGAATTTGTGGATGCGGGACTTGTTGAAATCACACCTGAGAAAATAAAAGTGAACAGAACGGGAAGTTTATTAATTAGAAATATAGTGCTTCCTTTTGATGAATATTTTAAGAAAATGAAAAATCAAAAAGTTTTTTCAAAATCTGTATAAGGAAAAAATATGAAAATTTCAATAGGAAACCTGCCTTTAAAAAATATTAAAGCCGATGTTTTTTTGCATCCAATTAAATACAAAGATTCAATTACTTACGAGCCAATGGCAGAAGAAGCAGTAATTGCCTTAATTGCTAAACATTTTACTTATGATAAGGTGCCCGAAGAGGTTAAAGATTATTTTGATGATATGGATGACGGATATTTATTTAGTGAAAGTAATTTTGATGAATTTGATTTAGAAAAACTTGAAATTGGCGAAATAATTATAGGAAAGGATATTTTGCTTCATCCGAAACTGGAAAATATTAAAAAATTTTTGGTAATTTTAAGGGATTTTGGAGGATTTAAAATAAACGGAATAAATCTTCCTAATTATTTTGAACCAAGTGATCCTATTTTAGAAGAAATTGTAGAGACGGAAAAAACGTTTGAATGTAATTTAGAAGAAATTGATGAACTGCCTAGTTTTGACGGGAGTGTCGTATATGCATGTGATGATAACTGGGTTGTTAGGGCAAATGAGTTATTGTGCTCACAACAATTTATAATTGCTAATAAAATCAAATCTTTAAAAGTTGAGGTGGAAGGAGAAATTAAAGAAATTAAAAAACTTCCCGAACTTAAAGGAACTTTTGGAATAATTTATAAAAAAGTGGATGTTTATCCGTTTTTGAGGGTCAATATTAAAAATTTGGTATAATATATTAAATTGATAATGAAAAATGTAAAATGGAGAATATAGGTATTTAAATTTTATAAGATGTTATTAATTTTCCATTATTCATTATACATTAAATTTAAAGGAGGGCGAAATGGCAAAAGTATGTGTTCCTTTGGCAAATGGTTTTGAAGAAATTGAAGCGACTTCTTTAATAGATGTTATGAGAAGAGGGGGTCTTGATGTAATCGTTGCCGGTGTAGGGGGAGATGTAATATATGGAGCTCACAATATCAGGGTAATTCCAGATACAAAAATTGAACTAGTTAATGCAGATGAACTGGATTTGATTGTTCTTCCAGGAGGACTTCCTGGGGCTATAAACTTGGCAAATGACGAGCATGTTCAAAAACTGCTTAAAGAAATGGATGAAAAAGGTAAATATGTAGGGGCAATCTGTGCAGCTCCTTACGCATTACAAACCGCAGGGGTATTAAAAGATAAATACACTGCATATCCTGGATGGGAAGGTAATATTAGAAAAGAAGGGTATGTAAGTGATGCGAAAGTGGTTGAAGATAAAAATGTTTTAACAAGTAAAGGTCCTGGAACTGCAATCTGTTTTGGACTTGAAATTGTCAGAAAATTTGCGGGAGAGGAAATTTATAAACAGTTAAAAGCAGGGTTGTTGGCTGATTTTTGTTAAGGAGCTAAAGATGAGGGGAATTGAAGCATTAGAATATTTTCTTGAAAGCTGGCAGGCTAAACTTAGAGAATTTGACGAATATGATGAATTCGATGCAATGATTGAATATGTTTTCGGAAATGAAAGAAAATTTTTTGATTCAAAAGTTTTTATAGATAGATTTTTTGACAGAAAAATTCATTTTGATTTGGAAGAAGAAATAAATGAATTTTTACCTGAAGAAATTGAATTTGACCCATTTAGCGGTAATTTATATATTAAAAGAAATTTATTTGAAATTAAAATAGCACCGAAAATTTATTAATTTTTTGGGCTGAAAAATTTAATAATTTTATCTCCTATCTCACTTATTATTGTTGCCGTTATAACTAAAAGACCGCCAATAATTTGGAGAAATGTTAATCTTTCTCCGTATATTATTCCAAAAAGCGCTGCTGTAACCGGTTCAAGTGCGAAAATAATCGCTGTTTTGGTAGGGGATGTGTATTTTTGTGCATAAGTCTGAACAAAAAAAGCAAACACTGTGGCAAAAAATGAGGTAATAAAAAGTGCAAAAATCACAACAGGGGTAATTCTTATATTATGTGATTCAAACGGTACAAATAAAATACTTAACAGTGCAACCATTAAAAATTGAAAAGTAACAAGTGTATAAATATTATATTTTTTAGAGAAAGCATCTGTAACACTTACATGCAGACCACAAAATATTGCACACAAAAGCGGATAAATTTCATACACATTAAAAACCAGTTTTCCGCTTAGTGTTAATAAATATAATCCAATTACAGCAATAAACACACCTATTATTGAATTTGTTTTAATTTTTCTTTTAAAAAGAATATAAGAAAACATAGGAGTAAATACAACAAAAAGTGCCGTTATAAAAGCTACTATGTTTGATGGGACATAATTTAAAGAATATGTTTGTGTTGCGTATGCTACAAAATTTATACTTCCTAAAATTGTAGCAGCTATAATATCTTCTTTTTGAAAAGAAATTTTTTTGTAAAAAATCAAAAGCATTAATAAAAAAGCCAAAAAAAATCTTGCAAAAAGAAAAGAAAAAGTTGGCAGATCTTCTATTGCCTTTTTCATTAAAATAAAAGTGGAGCCCCAAAAAATGGCTGTTAAAATTAATAAAACATCAGAATATTTTTTAAATATCCTATCCACTAAATTCCGCCTTGAGCTTTCATTCTTTTTTCAAGTTTATGACCTATAAAACTTAATATAGATGTAAGCATTAAATATAGGGCTGCGACTGTAAGCCATGTTTCAAACGGCGAAAATGTATTCGCAACAATTTCTCTACCAACTTTTGTAAGGTCTGTTATAGAAATAATAGATACAAGTGAACTGTCTTTTATTAATGAAATAAGCTCGCCCACTAAGGCTGGAAGAGCTTTTCTAAGAGCCTGAGGCAAAATAATTAGATACATTTTTTGTATTGGTGTGAATCCAAGAGACATTGCCGCTTCATGTTGACCTTTATCAACTGCCTGAATGGCGCCTCTTAAAATTTCAGCAATATAAGCGCCGTAAAATATTGACAAACTCATAACTCCGGCCCAAAATCTAGGGAGTGCAAAAATTGTTGCAACAATAAAATAAAAAATAAATAACTGTACAAGCAGAGGCGTACCGCGGATTACAGTTACATAAAAACTTCCGATATAATCGAGGGCCGGTATGCCGCTAAGCCTGATAATTGCAATAATAAGTCCAATTAAAAATGCAAAAAACATGGAAATAACCGAAATTTTAATTGTTACCCAAAGCCCCATAATGAAAGGCCCCGGTTTTAATTGTTCTTTATATGCAAATTCATCATCCTGATATAAGTATTCCCCGTTTTTAAATTCAAGTTTGTATCCGTTTATATCAAATTGATATGTTTTTTTATTTTCACAGATTATTACGGCTTTGTTGTTTTTTATTTCTAATTTTCCGTCACAAGGTGAGGTAAGAGGAATTTTTGCTTTATAAACAAAATATTTCGGGATCATGTCCCATTTCCAGGCATAATTTATTTTGCTTGCAGCGTTATATAGAAAATACCCTAAAAAAATATAAAAAAGGGAGGCTAAAAGTAAGCCTATTTCCTTTTTTTTTAATAATGACTTTTTCATTGAACTCTTTTCAACCAGTCAGTATTTCTAAACCATTTATTATACAATTTTTCATAAGTCCCGTCGTGTTTAATTTGTCTTAGGAAATTGTTAAGCCAGTTTAGAAAATCAGGATCGCCGTGATTTATAGCAAATCCGAGAGGTTCATAAGTTAAATCTTGGTTTAGAAAAATCAATTTACCTTTACCTTTTCCAGCCATAAATAGTTCGTTGTATGGTTTATCGTATATAAACGCATCAGCTCTGTTGTTTAATACTTCCTGAACTGCCGCACTTTCTGAATCAAATGTTTTTATAGTAGCATGTTTAAACATTCTTCTTGCAGCTATTTCTCCTGTTACTCCAAGTTTAGTGGTAATTACCATTCCTTTTTTATCTAAATCTTTATAACTTTTTACACCTTTGTGCTTTTTGTTTACTAGAAGTGTTTGACCAACCAAGAAATAAGGATTTGTAAATGCAACTTTTAGGTTTCTTTTTTGAGTTATTGTCATACCTGAAATGATAATATCACATTTGTTTGTAATGAGTGCCGAGATGATTCCGTCCCATGCAGTAGGGACCAGTTTTAATTTAACTCCCATATCTTTTGACATTTTTTTGGCTATGTCAACATCAAATCCGATTATTCTTCCATGTTTGTCCCTCATTTCAAACGGCACGTAACCCGGTTCTAAACAAACTCTTAGTTCACCTTTTTTAAGAACCTGATTTAATGTTGATTTTTGCCAAAGATTAAAATCTGCAGCAAAAAGCATTGAAACTAAAGCTAAAACGGTAAATAGTAATTTTTTCATTTTCTTCTCCTTTTAATGATGTAAGATTTCGCTTAAGAATTTTTTAGCCCTGTCTGTTTTAGGATTATTAAAAAATTCTTCAGGTGTGTTTTCTTCAACTATCTGACCAGCATCCATAAATACAATTCTGTCACTAACTTCTCTTGCAAATCCCATTTCGTGGGTAACACATACGATTGTGTAATTTTCCCTTGCCAATTCTTTCATAACATCAAGTACTTCACCTATCATTTCAGGATCCAATGCACTTGTAGGTTCGTCAAAAAGAATGATTTTCGGTTTCATTGCAAGTGTTCTGGCAATTGCAACTCTCTGTTTTTGTCCCCCACTCAGTTCGCTTGGATATTTATTTGCCTGATGCGGGATTTTAACCCTCTCAAGCAGGTTCATTGCAAGCTCCTCAGCCTCTTTTTTGGGCATTTTTTTTACTTTAATTGGAGCTAATGTAATATTTTCCAAGATTGTCAGATGCGGGAAAAGGTTAAAATGCTGAAACACCATCCCAACTTCTTGGCGTAGTTTGTTTATGTTTGTTTTTTTATCATATAAATCTTTCCCGTCAACAATCAATTTTCCGCTGTCTATATCTTCAAGTCTGTTTATACATCTGATAAGAGTAGATTTCCCACTTCCGCTTGGTCCGCAGACCACTACAACTTCCCCTTTATTTACATCAAAATTCACACCTTTTAAGGCATGAAAGTTGCCGTAATATTTTTGAATATCTTTCATTTGAATAATTTTGTCGTTTGCCATCTAAGCTCCTATGCGTTAAGCTGTTTTTCTACTTTTTTTTCCAATGTATGAGAAAATTTACTCATACTAAATGCTATACTGAAATATACCAAAGCTACAAAAGAAAATACTTCAAAACTGATATAAAGCCTGTTATTGATAATTGTTGCTGCCCTGAAAAATTCAATTACACCTATTGTATAAGCAAGAGATGTGTCTTTAAACAAAGCAACAAACTGTGAAACAAAAGCCGGAATCATTTTTCTATATGCCTGAGGCAGAATTATATAAAAAAATGTTTTAAAATTATTCATTCCCAGTGATTTTGCCGCTTCAAACTGTCCTTTTGGAATGGAATTTATTCCGGCTCTTACAATTTCGGCAACATAAGCGCTTGTAAAAATGGTAAAAGCTATTATTGCCGCAACGGTAGGGGATACATGCGCCTGGGTGTGAAAAAAACTCATTGAAAAAACCGGTATTGCAAAAAATACCCAGAATATCACCATTAGTAACGGGGTTGCCCTTACAATTTCTATATATAAAATTGCAGGTATTTTAATTATTTTTACACTCGACCATCTTGCAATTCCTAAAATTGATCCAAGTACAAAACTTAAGATTATTGAAACAATGGCCAAAATAAAAGTTAAAGCGAGCCCTCCGATTTCCCCCGGTCTTCCAAAGAATAAAAACCTTAAATTGTCTTTAGTAAACAGTTCTTCATAATGGGTTTCGGGATATGCAATCATCTGAAATATTTTTAATAAAACAGCAATTACAACAATATTAAAAATCCAAAATATTAATTTGTGTGTTTTAAAATAATTTTCAATTTTTTTAAGCATTTTTTACGCCTTTTGAAAACTTAATTTCAATTAAATTCATAATAAAAGATGTTGTAAGTGTTAAAATTATATAAAGTATTGTAACTGCTGTTGCCGCCTCAAAACCTCTAAATGTAAGTGCATCAATTTGCTGAGTTGCAAAAGTCAGTTCTGCCACACCTATTGTCATTGCCAGTGAAGAGTTTTTAATAAGATTTAAAAACTGGCTTGTAAGCGGAGGAATGATAATTCTTACTGCCTGGGGATAAATTATATACCACATTACTTGAAATTTATTCATTCCAAGTGACATTGCCGCTTCAAACTGTCCTTTTGGAATTGAGCGAATTCCTGCTTTTACAACTTCTCCAATATATGCACCAGTATAGAGTATAAGTGCTAAAAGAGCCGAAAAAAATGCATCAACATCATTTATATGTAAAAATTCTCCCCATGAATTTAAAAACGGAAATATTTGGGATAATGTAAAAGTAAAATAAATAAAAAACATCTGAACAATTAGTGGAATGTTTCTAAAACTTTCAACATAATAACTTGCAAAAAGGCTTATCCAAAAATTTTTTGAAGCCCTTCCTATTCCTACAATTGAGCCAATTATAAAACTGAAAAATATTCCCAAAACCGAAAGCTTTATTGTAGTAATGAAACCATCTATTAGCAGTTGTTTATACTCTATCAGCACATGCCAGTCAAATTCATAACCCATTATTTACCTTTGTCCCCAAAAGGGGAGAAATTATTTAGGCCAAACTTCAGGAAGTCTGTTTGGTTTAGTACCGAACCATTTTATATACAATTTTTCATAAGTACCGTCTCTTACAGCATCTTGAATTGCAAAGTTAACCGCATCCCTAAAATTGGATTCGTTTTCTCTAACGCCCATACCGTAAGGTTCAAAAGTAAATGTACCGCCTACAACTTTAAATGCTCCATGAGAATTTTTTGCCTGAGTTACACACCAAGTATAATCAGTTGAAACAGCATCAATTTTCCCTCTTTTAAGAGCCATTATTGCCTGTGGATATTCTTGGAAATATACTAATTTAACTTTTGGATTTACTTTTAATAAGTTTTGTCCGCTTGTGGCACCTTGGATTACACCAACTTTTTTACCGCTTAAATCATGATAATTTTTAACGGTAGAATCTTTTCTAACTAAAATTGACTGACCGTCAAAATAATAACTGATTGTAAAGTCAATTGGTAAATCTCTTTGAACTTTATGAGTCATACTTGCTGCCGCAATATCAACAGTACCGCTTTGAACCATAGGGATTCTTGTTTTTGAAGTAACCTGAGTAAATACAGGTTTTACACCAAGTTTTTTGGCAATATATTTAACTAAATCAATATCAAAACCTACAACCTGACCTTTTTCGTTTACAAATCCAAACGGAGGAAAATCATATTTTACCCCTGCCTTTAATACACCTCTTTTTTGCACATCCTGAAGAAGATCTGCATTTAAACCGCTGAAAAGAACTCCTAAAAGGATAAACAGTGCAAACAGTTTTTTCATTTTTTACTCCTTTATTTTTTTTCAATTTCGATTATAACAAAAAAATAATAAAATCAAATAGATTTTTTAAAGATATTTTAATAGAAAGAAAAAAGTAAAATCAGTCCCTAAGAAGGGAAGTGATATATTCTATATTTAAGCTGGTTTGATGGGCATGGGCTAGAAGTGAAGAATTGAGTTTTATTTTTTCATTTTGCATATCAATAATTTTTTTTGCCATATCAGGTTCGTTTTGGGACTTTGCCGCTGATTTGGCAACTATATTTTGAGATAATGTGTCAACTTTGTTTGTCAATGTGTTTTGTGCCGCCCCAATATTTGAGAACGCTTCATTTAAAGATTTTTCAAAATTATCCATGTTATCAATATTAAAATCCGGCATAGAGGTATTTATATTAATATCATTAAACTGAAAATTTCCAAATACGTTTTTATTGTTATATGTTGTATTTTCAAGTGTTTTATTTATATTCTCGGCGTATTTTTGAATTTGGGAGTTAATTGCATTTAAATTATCATTGCTTAATGCGGCGTTATTTGACGCTACCTGAAGTGTTTTTATATTATGTAAATTATCCCTTATTGAATTTAAGGCGCTATTTGCAATTTGGGTAAAACCTATTGCATCATTATAATTATTGATTTCCTGTAAATTTGTGTCAATATCATTTTGCAGTACATCATTTACAAACTGATTAACTAATTCCTCAGTTTTTGGATTTGCGATTTTGTCTATGTCTTTTTGGATTTTTTGTAAATGGTTGTTTATGTGGTTTTGTGTGAGGTTTTGAACTTTCATTTTCCCCTCCTTTATTTGATAAATTATATCATAATTTTGATAAAATGTTGAATAATTTTAAAGGATGGAAATGATCCAGATCAGGCATTTAAGAAAAGTTTTTGGAAAAAAAGAGGTTTTAAAAGATATAAATTTGGATATTGTTGATAAAAAAATAACATATATTTTAGGAATGTCGGGGCAGGGTAAATCAACTATTATAAAACATATAGTCGGACTTCTCAAACCTACAAGCGGGAATGTTTTAGTTGACGGTGTTGATGTTGCAAAAGCAGATATAAAAACTCTTTATGAAATTAGAAAAAAAGTGGGTTTTACCTTTCAGGAAGGTGCCCTTTTTGACAGTATGACCATATTTGACAACGTTGCATTTCCACTCGTAGAGCATACAAACTTATCAAAAAAAGAGATAGAGAAAAAAGTTTTTGAAACACTTGAAATGGTGGGGCTCGAGGCAAAAAGGGTGGCATATCTTTATCCGCATGAATTAAGCGGAGGTATGAGAAAAAGGGCTGCAACCGCCAGGTCTATTATAATGACACCCAAATACATTCTTTATGATGAACCTACAAGCGGGCTTGACCCGATTATCAGTGATAAAATTACAAGAATGATAATGCAATTAAATAAAAATTACAATATGACAAGCGTTGTAATTTCCCATGATTTGAAAGAAACATTTAAAAGTGCTGATTTCGTTGCATTACTTTTTAACGGGAAAATCATTGAGTATGGAGATGTTGAAAGCTTTAAAAATTCCCAAAATCCCATAGTCAGGGCATTTATTGAAGGAAACGCAGAAAAATATGAAAAATTAGCTGATGGTATATAAGGAGAAAAATGAAAAAGATAATAATTTTTATATCCGCTTTACTTTTTGCATATGATGCGAAAGTTGTTCCGTTTGATGAATATGATGTAAAAGCAGCGGTAAGCGGTAAAGTAATATATGCAAATAAAAATTTAGAAGCTAAAACTTTAAAAAATAGAACCATTGTAAAATTAGATGATTATCAGGAAAAAGCGGATATTAATAATACTATAACTCAAATTGATTTTTTAAAACAGGAAATTTTAAATCAGGAAAAAACAGTTAAAAGAAAAAAAGAGACATATTTAAAATATAAAAATTTAAAAACAAAATCACAAATTGAAAAAGATTTGAAATTTTATGATTATATGAATTCTTACAATCAGCTTTTGAATTTAAAACAGCAGTTATCTAATTCAATAAGCAGTTTAAAAAAATTAAAAGATATTGTAAATAAAAAAAATATAAAAATAAGCGGATATCTTTATAAGATTTATATTAACAAAGGTGATTATGCAACTCCCGGAAGACTGATTGCCAAAGTTTATGATGTTTCAAAACAGAAACTTTATGTTTATGTACCGATTGATAAAATTGAAACTATCAAGAATAAAAAAATATATATTAACAATAAACTAAGTAATTTTAAAATATCAAAAATTTGGAAAATTTCCGATGAACAATATATTACAAGTTACAAAGTGGAATTGACTGGAAACGGTTTGAAATTTGGAGATATTGTAGATGTAGAATTTAAAAAAGAGTAGGGGAAGAATAATTATAAGAATCAGAGTTTTTTTGATTGATTAATTCTCCAATTTCATCAATGTCGATAAAATCGGGGTATTCAATTTCTATTCCCCATTCGTTATAAAAAATAGCTTTATCTCCCCTGATTTCCTCAAATTCAATAATATCCCCGTTTTCAAGTTTTATAAGTGAGCCTTTTTTAAGTTCATAAACTTTTCTCAATTCCATTCCTTGATTACATTTTCAAAAACTTGAGAAAGTTTAATAACCTCATCTTTGCTTGTTCTTTCATTTGGAGCGTGAATTGTATCGTTTTTAACTCCAAATTCTACCACCTTCACCCCGTATTCCGCAAAAAATCTGGCATCGCTTGTGCCTCCTGCTGTGGAATGTTTTGGAATTAGGCCGGTTATTTTTTGAATGGATTTATCTAAATTTTTAACTACTTTTGTATTTGGGGATGTGATAAAAGGTTTTGCACTCTGTTTGAGTTCGAGTGTATAATTCATATCTTTAAAATATTTATGAATAAATTTTTCTATGTCTTCTTTTGTTGTGTGGGTGTTGTTTCTTACATTAAACATCATTTTAAGCTCACCCGGCGTTACATTCGTAACCTCCATACCGGCGCGGATATCAGTCACCACAAATTTGCTCGGCGCAAAATATTCATCGCCGCTGTCTAAATCAACCCCTGCAATTTTATGAAGAACCTGGGCAACTTTATGAATCGGATTGATGGATTTTTCTGGATATGCGGCATGTCCTTGAAGTCCAATTTTTTTAAGTACTCCGTTTATACTTCCACGCCTTCCTATTTTTATGGTATCACCGAATTCTTTTTCACATGTTGGTTCTGCCACTATTGCAAAATCTGGCAGCATATTTTTTTCTTTTAAAATTTCAAGCATATATTTGGTTCCATATATTGCATCACCTTCTTCATCGCTTGTGATAAGCGTACTAAGGGTTCCGTTGAAATTTTTGGCATTTTTAAGGGCATATAAAAATGCAGCAACACCGCTTTTCATATCCTGAGCGCCTCTTGCATAAATAAACCCGTCTTTTTCAGTGGGGGTAAACGGGTCTGTTTTCCAGCCGTCCCCTGGTGGGACAACATCTATATGACCAGCAAAACATAAATGATCTCCATCTGCGAACTTTTTATATAAAAAAAGATTTTTAACCCCTTCTTTTTCAATTTCTATTACTTTAAAATCATTTAAATAATTTTTTATAAATTCCATAGCCCCATCATCATTAGGTGTTATGGATTTAAAACTGAGCAGTTTTTTAAAAAGATTTATTAAATCCACATTTTTCCTTTTTGTTTTAATAATAGCAAATTTTAGATAAAAATAAAACTAAATTATTTTAATAAAGGATTTTTAGTAAAATAATTTATAAAAGTTTAAAAAAATGTTATAATATATTAATAGAATATTAAAAAAGGAGCTCCTCATGCAGTCTGTTTTAAATGAAATTGATTCCTTAAAAGACAAGATTATTGAAATAAGACGTCATATTCATATGTATCCGGATCTTTCACATGAAGAAAAACCGACCAGAGATTATGTGAAAAATATTTTAGAAAAAGAGGGTATTAAATGCAAAACTTTTAAAAATCATTATGGAATGGTATGTGATATTGTAGTAGATGAAAACAAACCTTTTTTGGCATTTAGGGCAGATATGGACGCACTTCCTATACAAGAAGAAAATGATGTAGAGTATAAATCAAGAAAAAAAGGGATTATGCATGCCTGCGGACATGATGCGCATACTGCGATTTTAACAGGGCTTTTAATTGCTTTAAATAGACACAAAGATAAACTTGCGGTAAATATTAGAGGGATTTTCCAACACAGCGAAGAAGATACAGAAGGTGGAAGTGAAGATTTAATAAAAGACGGAGCACTGGAAAATGTAGTGGCTATTTTTGGACTTCATATGTATCCGTATTTAAATATAGGTGAGATTGGATATAAATTCGGAGAAATGATGGCAAGTGCGGATACGTTTGAGATAGAAATTTTTGGGAAAAGTTCTCACGGTGCAAGACCTCATGAAGGGGTTGATGCTCTTTTAACGGGTGCTCTTGTAATTAATTCAATAAATCATATCATCTCAAGAAGAATAGATCCGCTTCACCCTGCTGTTATTACAATGGGAACGGTTGAGGGAGGTAAAGCCCCTAATGTAATATGTGATCATGTGAAAATGACAGGAACTGTAAGAACACTTAATGATAAAGTCAGAAAAAGAATTAAAGAAATGATGGAAGATGCAATGAAAGGGATTTGTCATACAATGGGGGCTGAATATAAATTTCATTATTTTTTTGGGAATCCAGAGCTTGTAAATGACGATGAAATGTTAAAGCTTGTTATAAAATCTGCAAAAGAAGTGGGAGCAAAACCCGTTGATTTAAAACTTCCCGTAATGGGCGGAGAAGATTTTGCAAATTATTTAAAACTGGTAAAGGGGGCATTTTTCAGACTTGGCAGCTGTAACAGAAAAAAAGAAATAGGCTGCATTGCCCAACATAATCCAAAATTTGATATAGATGAAAATTCATTGGTAATAGGAGCAAAAGTTATGGCAAATTTAGTTAAAGAGTTTAAAAATGAGGGTTAGTAATATTTTTTCTCCTTTAATAGTTAAAAAGGAGAAATTTAAAGTAAATGTAAGGGATTTTAAAGAGAGTGATGCTACAGGTATTATAAATTTGATAGAAGCAAATTACGGGGATACATATTACAGAAAGGATTTTTATAATCCAAACATGTGGATAAAAGCAAACAGGGAAAAAAAGATAGTGCCAATAATTGCTGAATATGAAGGAAAAATTGTAGGTCAGTTTTCTTTGATTATCAATGATAAATATAATGCGGAAATTGGTATAGCGGTGGTTCACCCGGATTTCAAAGGAAGAGGGATAATGAATCAAATGTTTGATTATCTTATAGAAAAAGCCAAGAATTTAGGATTATATGCTATATATGGTGAAGCCATAATGTTTCATCCGTTTTCGCAAAAAGCGAATCTAACTCACGGAATGGTGGAAACTGCACTGCAATTGGGGGAAGTAGCCCACTGGATAAATCAGAAAGATATAAAGTTTGAAAAAAGAAGCGGTGTTTTGATTTCTTATCTTGTTTTTAAGAAGGAAAAGAAAAATTATCATATACCAGAAATTTATAAAAAAATAATTTTAGACAGGGTTAAAAAATTAAAAATTCCTTTAACAAATACCAAGATAAAAAGAATAAAACCAAAGCTGGAATTGGTATTAAAAAATACTTTAAAAATTGCAATAATAAGAAGCGACAGTAAAATAAAAAATTTTAAAAACAGGTTTAATATGCTTTTTTCAAAAGCAAAAATCAAAGCAGATATGATATATCTTGATATTAATCTTGAATCCCATTATGCACCGGAATTGGTAGAATTTGCAAATAAAAAAGGATTTTTTTACAGCGGACTTTTATTATACAGATATGACGGAATGGATTATCTGAGGCTTCAGTTTGAAAACAGGCATAAAATAGAAGAGAGATTAAATGTCTGTTTTAGCGATTACTGCAAAAAACTTACAAAAATTATCCTAAAAGACAAAAAAAGGGTATTAAGAAAAAATTATGACTGAAATTTAGATAAAAGTATTGCCAAAGCCGAAGCTGCGATACAGTTGAAAAAAAAGAAGCTAAATGTAAAAAATCCTCTTAAAACCTAAATTATTATAAAAATTTGAAATTTGTAAGATTCAAAAAATTTTCGACATACAATTATTTTATAAAATTATTAATTAGACTGAGATAATCATATAAATTTTCAAACCGGTGATTGCCGCCGTATTCAACTATTACTTTTGCATTTGGTTTATTTTTAAATTTTTTAAGGGTTTTTTTATAATTCAATATTTCATCCTTGCTTTGAAGCAAGACCAAATATTTTGCTCTTTTTGGTTTTGTTTTGAAATTTTTCAGTTCTTTTAAATACTCTTTTTGCCAGTAAAAAGGTTTTTTATCACAAAATCTGAATTGAAGTCCAGTGTATTGTTTTAATGTTTTATATGGTTTTAGCGAAGGGTTGATTAAGATGGCTTTTAAAAAATATCTCTCAGCTAAATAAATGGCATAATATCCTCCAAGGGAACTGCCTATTACAATATCATCTGGTTTTATTACTGCATCAAGTGTGTTTATAGCATCTTTTGGGGATGGGGGAAGGTCTGGAGCTAAAATGGGAATATAGAGATTTTTTAATATATTATATTTGTTACCTTTTCCACAGCTTCCAAACCCGTGAATATAGATAAGTCTCATTTTAAAGGATTTTCATAAAAAATATATGTTTCATAATTTGTAACTTCAAAATATACTTTTTTTTCGTCTTTATCCACTTTATAATTAAAGTTTTTATCTATATACCCGTATCCGTATCTGTAAGGTCTTGGTTTGTTATCATCAGTCCCGTGTGCAGTTGTCAGTTTATCAACTTTTAAAAATCTCATCACAAGTTTTCCGCCGGAATATATATCCACAACCCCGTTTACCCCTGTGATGTTTTGAAGTGAATGTCCTATTTTGTTTTGCTGTTCCTGAGTGCAGCCTGTAATGATAAACAGTGCTATAATAAAAGCAGTTATTTTTTTCATATAAATCCTTTTTAAAAATTATATCATATTTCAAGTTTAGTTAAATAGACTAAAGAAACTTGAAAAATAAAATAAATTTTGCTATAATGAATACACATTAAAATATATGTTATAATAAATCAAAAAAGAGGTGAAATGATAAGAAATAATGCCGAATATAAAAAAGCTGTTGAGACTTTAAAAAAATGGGCATATTATTATTATGTATTGGATAATCCTTTGGTTACAGATGAAGAATATGATAAATTATACAGAGAAGTTGAAGAATATGAAAAAGCACATCCGAATGAAATAGACCCGACTTCTCCAACCCAAAGGGTTGGGGATGTGGTACTTGAAGGATTTGAGAAAGCAAGACATCTTACGAGAATGTGGTCTATGGAAGATGTTTTTAACGAAAATGAATTTAAGGAGTGGTTAAACAGGGTTGACAGATTAATAAATGAAAACTATACGTTATATATAGAACCAAAATTTGACGGGGCGAGTTTAAATCTTGTTTATAATAACGGGGAATTAGTCAGGGCAGAAACAAGGGGAGACGGAATAATAGGAGAAGATGTAACTCTTAATGCAAAAACAATAAAATCAATTCCTCTTAGCATTGATTATAAGGGGCTTATTGAAATAAGAGGTGAAGTTTTAATAAGAAAAGATGATTTTGATAAGCTAAATGAGGAAAGGGTGCAAAAAGGTGAGCCGACTTTCGCGAATCCGAGAAATGCGGCGGCTGGAAGTTTAAGACAGCTTGACCCTAAAATTACCGCAAGCAGGCATCTGCTTTTTCAGCCTTGGGGTATAGGTTATCCGATGGAGGTTTTAAACAGTGACGAAATTTCAGTAAATCAGTATGAAAAAGATAAACAGGAATTTATAGAAAAATTCAAAACGTATAAAAATTTGATGGATTTTGTATATTCACTTGGATTTAGGGAACCTCCGAAAAGAGGGGAATGTAAAAAAGACGATGTTGAGTGTATATTGAAAAAATACAATAATTTTGTTGAAATAAGAGATAATCTGCCTGTAATGCTGGATGGAATGGTTGTAAAAGTAAATGAATTACATTTGCTTGATAAACTGGGCTATACTCAAAAATATCCGAGATGGATGGTTGCATTTAAATTTCCGGCTGTTGAAAAGGAGACCATTTTAAAAGATGTGGTAGTGCAGGTTGGTAGAACTGGAGTTTTAACACCTGTGGCAATTTTAGAGCCTGTAGAAATAGGCGGGGTTATAGTAGAGAGGGCGACTTTACATAATTTTGATGAAATTGAGAGAATGGATATAAGAATAGGAGACCATGTAATAGTAATAAGAAGCGGGGATGTAATCCCTAAAATTACAAAAGTACTTAAATGGAAAAGAACAGGCACTGAGAAAAAAATCCCTCGTCCGACCCATTGTCCCGTATGCGGGGCTGAGGTGTTGGATGAAGGGGCTATTATTAAATGCCAAAACCTTTCATGTCCTGCAAGGGTTGTAAACACAATAATTTATTTTGCAAGTAAGAATTGTATGGATATTGAGGGGCTAGGGGAAAGCGTTGCAAAACTTTTATATGAAAAAGGTTTGGTAAAAGATGTAAGGGATTTATATAAATTAACAGTAGAAGACCTTGAGAGGTTACCTGGATTTGCAAGAAAAAAAGCGGAAAATTTAATAAAAGCCATAGAAAAATCAAAAGGGACTGAATGCTGGAGATTTGTAAACTCCCTAGGAATTGAGCATGTAGGGGAAGTTGCAAGTAAAAAAATATGTGAGAAATTCGGAGTTGATTTTTATAAACATGATCCAAAAGAATTTTTATCCATTGAAGGTTTCGGACCAGAGATAGTAAAATCACTGGAAGAATACATAAAAGTTAATAAAGACAAAATCGAAGAACTCATACATTTAATTCATCCTAAAAACCCTGAGAAAAAAGAGGTTCAAAATTCACCACTGGCCGGCAAAACAGTGGTTTTAACCGGTGCTATGAAAAGACCAAGGGAAGAAATAAAAGAACTTCTTGAATCTCTCGGGGCACATGTAACAAACAGTGTAAGTAAAAAAACCGATTATGTATTTTACGGTGAAGAGCCTGGAAGCAAATATGAAAAAGCAAAAAAACTTGGTGTGCTGCTTCTTCCAGAAGATGAAATGTGGAAAATGATAGGAGAGGCAAATGCCAACTAAGGTAATTACTGAAAATGATTTAGAAATTATCACACCGAAACTTTTTAAAGTCATCCTTTTAAATGATGACTATACAACTTTTGATTTTGTTATTGAAATTCTTCGCTCTGTGTTTCACAAAAGCGAAGAAGAAGCTATAAATATTACGCTCAAAGTGGATAGAGAAGGCAGTGCCGTTGTGGGTGTGTATCCATATGAAATAGCACAGATGAAAGTAGATAAAACACACTCCCTTGCACGTACTGCCGGCTATCCGCTGAGGGCTAGAATAGAGGAGGTATAAATGCAGATAACTGAAAATTTAAGAAATATATTAAATGAAATAATTAATGAAGCTAAAAGAAGACATAATGAATATATTACAGTAGACCATGCTTTTTATATTTTATTGAAAGACCAAAACATACGCAATTTACTTGAAGATGTGGGGGTTGATGTAGATTATATAAGAAGGGGGCTTGATTATTATCTTGACAGATATATAGAAAAAGTCCCTGTAAGCGTAACTCCTACAGAAACACTGTCTTTTCACAAAGCAACTGAAAGAATGATAAAACATATTCAGGGAATCAGAAAAAATGTAGCTGATGAAATTGACTTTTTTATAGCTCTTTTGGAAGATGAGACAAGCTATGCAGCTCAGCTTCTTAAAGAATTCGGAATTGAAAAAGTGGAAATTGTCGAATATGTGACAGAAAATAAAGAAGAAGCTAAAGAAGAAAAATCAAAAGTTTTAGAAGAATTTACAACGGAACTTACTTCCATTGCAAAAGAATTTGACGATGTTATAGGACGTGAAAAAGAAATTAACAGAATTATGCAAATTCTTGTCAGACGCAAAAAAAATAATCCTGTTTTAGTAGGAGAACCTGGAGTTGGAAAAAGTGCGATAGTTGAAGGGCTAGCCAAAAAAATTGCCCTAAATGAGGTGCCAAAAGAACTGAAAGGCAAAAAAATTTATTCTCTTGATATGGGAAGTCTGATTGCAGGTACCAAATACAGGGGTGAATTTGAAAAAAGAATGAAAGCAATACTTAAAGAGCTTAAAAAAGAAGATGAGCCTATTTTATTTATAGATGAAATTCATATGATTGTGGGAGCCGGTGCCGCGGGCGGCAGTAATATGGATGTGGCAAACCTATTAAAACCGGCCCTTGCTAGGGGTGAAATCAGATGTATAGGTGCCACAACTTATGAAGAATATAAAAACTATTTTGAAAAAGACAGAGCCCTAAATAGAAGATTTCAAAAAATTGATATAAAAGAACCAAGCATTGAAGATACTATTAAAATCCTTGAAGGGTTAAAACCTAAATATGAAGAGTTTCATAAAGTAAGATATTCAAAAGAGGCTCTAAAATCAGCGGCAAATTTAGCTAAAAAATATTTAAGGGAAAAATTTTTGCCTGACAGTGCAATTGACTTAATAGATGAAGCAGGGGCTAAATATAAACTAAAAGGTAAAAAACTTATCACAAAAAGTGATATAGAAACAATTGTGGCATCTATTGCAAACATTCCAAAAGAGAGTGCAAGCAATAACGAAATAGAAAAATTAAAAAACCTTGAAGATAATCTAAAATCAAAAGTTTTTGGTCAGGATAAGGCTATAAAAGAGCTTGTAAAAGTTATAAAAAGAAAAAAAGCGGGATTAACCCGTGAAGATAAACCGATAGGAAGCTTTTTATTTGTGGGACCTACAGGTGTGGGTAAAACAGAAGTTGCAAAACAGCTGGCAAATGTTTTGGGAGTAAATTTCATAAGATTTGATATGAGTGAATATCAGGAAAAACACTCAGTTGCAAAACTTATCGGTTCGCCTCCCGGATATGTGGGATATGAAAAAGGAGGGATGTTGACTGAGACAATCAGAAAACATCCTCACAGTGTGTTGTTACTTGATGAAATAGAAAAAGCGCATCCTGACATTGTGCAAATACTTTTGCAAGTAATGGACAGTGCAACTTTAACAGACAATGACGGAAGAAAAGCCGATTTTAGAAATGTGATTTTGATTATGACAAGTAACCTCGGGGTTGGTGAAGGAAACAATCTTGGATTTATGCAGGAATTCAGCGAATTTAAAGAAGAGGCAATCAGCAGATTTTTTGCACCTGAATTTTTAAACAGACTTGATGCAGTGGTTAGATTTAAACCATTAAGCAAAGAAAATGTGGTAATGGTTGTGGATAAATTTATAAATGAACTTCAGGATAAATTAAATGCTAAGAGAGTAAAATTAAGCCTTACTAAAAGAGCTAAAGTTGCCCTTGCTAAAAAAGGATATTCTCCTAAAATGGGAGCAAGACCACTTGCCAGGGTGATTGAAGAAAATATCGTAGAGCCACTCAGTGATGAAATTTTATTCGGAGAACTTAAAAACGGAGGAGAAGTAAGGTTTGATTACACTAAAGATAAATTTAATTTTAAAGTTAAAAAATGATAAAGGTCAGAGAAACCCCTCCGCTTTATCTTCTTGATGATTTTGAATTTCCAAGTCCATATGAAGAATTCGATGACGGATTTGTAGGTGCCAGTTATGATTTGCATCCAAAAAGACTGCTTGAAGGATATTCAAGGGGATTTTTTCCGTGGTATCAGGATGATGACGGGCTTTTTCACTGGTTTGTACTTGATAGAAGACTTATTTTAAAAGTTGATGAGGTAAAGGTTACAAAAAAACTTGCCCAAAAACTAAGAAGCTCCAAATGGGAATTTAAAATAAACACCCGTTTTAACGATGTAATAAACTACTGCTCAAATATAAAAAGAAAAGACAGCGGTACCTGGATAAATGACGCTTTTAAAGAGGCTTATACAAAACTCTATGAGCTTGGATTTGCCATGTCCGTTGAGAGTTATTATGAAGGGGAATTAGTCGGCGGATTTTACGGAGTGGCGATTAATAAATATTTCAGCGGTGAGAGTATGTTTCATATAAAACCGGATGCAAGTAAACTCGCTTTAATTTATTTTTGCAATGTTTTAAAAGAAAACGGAATTGAGTTTATTGACTGTCAGGTTCCAAGCGCACATCTTCAAAGAATGGGTGCAAAAATATATGAAAAAAAAGATTTTATTCCAATGATTCAAAAAGCGAGCGGTGTTTTGAAAGATTAAAAAATTAAAGATATTTTAAACAAAATTATGTCGAAAGTTTAATAAATTTAATTTTTGGTTAACATGTTCTAAATTTTGTGATATAATACAATAATTAAATTTTTATTAAAAGAAAGAAATGCAGATAAAAAAATATAAAAAAGAATTAATAAATGCGGTTTTGCTTTACGTTATTTTAATGATAACGGGTATTATGTATTTTTCTTATCAAAACCATAAAAAAATTCAAACTTTTGAAAAAAATGTTTTTACCTATAATTCCAATTTATTACATACAGCTATTAAAATGTTAAATCAAACTGCAGATATTATTTTTCTTTTAAAAATCAATAATCCTGAAATTTTATCCATTATGGCAGAGGCTAATGAAAATTCCAAAAAGCGAGACGCTCTTAGAAAAAATCTTTTTAAAAAACTGGCGCCCGCATATAAATTGCTTAAAAAATATGGAATCAGACAGCTTCATTTTCATCTCGTTGGGAATATAAGTTTTTTGCGTTTTCACAAACCTGATAAATTTGGAGATTTGTTACATGGTATTCGTTATTCTGTTGATTTGGTAAATAAAACAAAAAAGATTTTAAGAGGATTTGAAGAAGGAAGAGTTTTTAACGGATTTCGTAATATTTACCCTCTTTTTTATCATAAAAAATTTGTGGGTACTGTAGAAATATCATATTCTATAAAGGCTATCGCGGAAATTTTACAAAGAAATAAGAGCAATTTTTACGGGATATTGTTGAATAAAAAAATTATTGATAAAAAAGTCTGGAAAGAACATTTGAAAAATTACAGGAGATCAATTATAAATCCTGACTATTTCTGGGATCAAAAGGCATTAAATTCCATATATGCTAAAAATTCAGAATATCTGAAAGAATTTGAACAAATTGAAAAAATTATAAGAAGAAATCTTGGTAATAAATTATTTAACCACCATGCGTTTATAATTCCTTTTTATTTAAAACATAAATATTTTATTGCAATTTTTCATCCGTTACAAAATATAGAGGGGAAATTTGTTGGTTATATTGTATCTATTCAAAAAAATGATTTTTATGCACAATTGAAAAAAGATTATATTTTGACTATCAGTATTTTTATAATTATTACATTTTTTATATCAATTTTATTTTTTCTTTTTTTAAAACAGGAAAGAATAATAAAAGAAAATTTGTCTTTTTATTCTAATCATGATTCACTTACAAAGCTTCTTAACAGAAGAGGATTTGATACATCTGTTGCTGCTTTGGAAGAAATTCATAAACGTAATAAATTACCTTTTAGTATTCTTTTTATAGATATTGACCATTTTAAAAAAATTAACGATAAATATGGACATGACATAGGAGACAAAGTATTATCCGAACTGGCAAATATTTTAAAATCAAATTTGCGTAAATCAGATTTGATTGCAAGATGGGGCGGGGAAGAATTTATTGTTATTCTTGCAAACACAGATAAAGAAACCGCTGAAAAAATAGCAGAAAAATTACGTTTAGCAATTGAACAATATCATCAAAAAAATTTACCTCATTTTACTGTCAGTATAGGCATTGCAACTGCAGATAAAGAAAATTTTAATATTGATAATTTGCTTAAAAAAGCTGACGAGGCACTTTATGCAGCAAAAAAAAGCGGACGTAACAGAGTAGTTTTTAAAGACTAAAAAAATTGTTAATTTTTAAATCTCCAGTTTTCCCACTACTTTTCCTATAACATTTATTTCTTCCGGTTTTACCCTCTCTTTTGGGTATATTGAATTATCTGAAATTATTTCAATTTCCCCATTGCTTTTTAGATTTAATCTTTTTACGAACACACCCGCATTTGTGGAAATTACAAAAATTCCTCCGTTTATTATGTTTTTGTCATTTCTGTCTATGAAAATTATATTTCCGTCTTTTAATGTTGGTTCCATTGAATCGCCTATTACATTAATGGCATCTAGATTTTTGTCTATTATTTTTTTATCAATATATAAAATTTCATAATTTTCATCAAAATTAATAGCTCCACCTCCGGCGCTTGCATTTATGTCTTTAAAATATCTGATTTGAGAAAATTTTTCGGTTTCATCTGCTATCGAATCGATAGTCTGGTCAAATAGAAGCCAATTTATTGATATTTTTCTTTTTGCGCAAAAGAATGCTATTTCTTTGAAAGGAATTTTATTTCTTTTTTTTAGTATAGATAAATTCTCAGGTGTAAGATTCAGGGCATTTGCAACATCTTTGTTTAATACTTTTCTGTCGCCTATTTCATTAGAGATGATATCTTTAATTTTTTCTATTATTTTTTCAAAATCCATTAATACTTTCCTTAACAATTTGTTAATTTATCAAATAACATTTTATCAAAATGTTAATATTTTGTAAATAAATTAAAGGATTAAGGGTGAAAATACATCTTGATTTAGATGCATTTTTTGTAGCGGCTCACAGAAGTGTTGATTCATCTTTATTAAATAAACCGTGTGTTGTGGTAAAAAGAAATGATAAAGAAATTTTTAGTGAAAAAGCCAAAATTTACAATTTAAATAAAGGTGCTTTTACTTCGGAAATAATAGTGAGTGAAAAAAAGCCTGATAAAAGTTACTTTTTAGAGAATGGGAGAATAAGGGGAATTATAGTAACGGCAAGTTATGAAGCCAGAAAGTTTGGAATAAAAACGGGGATGACTTTAAAAGAAGCACTCAGTATTTATCCGGATCTTGAAGTAATTTTGCCTGATTATAAACTGTATCATCTGCTTTCATATAAATTAAAACTGTTTTTAAAAAGAAAAATCCCTGTGGTTGAACAATACAGTATTGATGAATTTTTTGGGGATTTGGAAGGCTGGGTGGAAAAAAATGATATGGAAAAGTTTTTAAAAAATTTACAAAAAGATATTTATGAAAAATTTAGGCTTCCTATTTCAATAGGGGCTGCAAAAAGTAAATGGATAGCAAAACTTGCCACAAATTACGCTAAACCTTACGGAATAAAGATAGTAAGAAATATTGATGAATTTATTGAAAATATTCCTATAGAAAAATTTCCCGGGATTGGTAAAAAGATAGAAAAAAGGCTTAAAGAAAAAGGAATTATTACTTTGGGTGATGTTAAGAAGAGTAAAGAATATTTTTATTCATGGGGAAAAAACGGAGTTGTTTTATATAACAGGGTTTGCGGTAGGGACAATGAGGAGGTAAAAGAAAAAGAAACAAGAAAAAGTATAGGTATTTCAAGAAGGTTTGATCCGATTTATGACAGGAGCGAAGCTGTAAGAAGGGTGGAGATTTTGTGCAGATATTTAGCTTTTTTAATTACAAAAAACAGATTAAATCCGACTTTGTATTATTTAAAAATAAAATACAAATATTCAAAATCCCAAAAAGCCCATGTAAGGGTTGAGAGGATTTTTAACGAATTTTTATTAAAAGAGATTATGGTTATGCTTTTTTATAGGGCTGACAGTGAAGATGATTATATTATATCTTTGTCACTCAGTGTAGCTAGATTTAAAAAAGTAAGCAATTTGTTTGATTATAAAGTGGATAAAAAACTTGAAAGTTTAAATAAAGCTATTTATAAATTAAGGAGTAAATTTGGTCTCTCGGCTATTGTTACGGGAGGGGAGAAAATTTAGTTATTATCTTTTTAGATTATTTACTGTTTGTAGCATTTCATCACTTGTAATTATTGCTTTACTTGCAGCATCATATGCTCTTTGTCCCGTAATCAAATCTGTCATTTCATCTACCAGTTGAACATTGCTCATTTCTAAAAATCCCTGTCTGATTTCACCCGTTCCGTCTTCTCCCGGGGTTGTAACGATTGGGTCTCCTGAAGCAGAAGTGTTGATATATAAATTGCTCCCAAGAGAATGAAGTCCTGCAGGATTAATAAATTTTGCAAGCTGAATCTGTCCAATTTGCTGCATCTCTGTTTGTCCGGCTTCAAGAATGCTTACAGTCCCGTCAGTCCCGACTGAAACCTGAACGGTATCTGCCGGAAGGGTAATACCGGGGATTAATTTATACCCGTCACTTGTAACAATATTTCCGTCTTTATCCAGTTTGAAAGCACCGTCTCTTGTATATGCAATTCTTCCATCAGGCAGTTGAATCTGGAAGAAACCATCTCCTTGGATTGCCAAATCTAAATTATTTCCTGTTTCTTTAAAATTTCCCTGAGTGAAAATTTTGCTAACGGCTGTAGGTCTGACACCAAGTCCTACATTTATTCCAGTCGGAGACTGGGTGTCTGCAGAAGTGGCTGTTCCTGCATATTCCATAGTTTGATAAAACAAATCCGCAAATTCAGCACGCTGTTTTTTGTATCCTATAGTATTTACATTTGAAATGTTATTTGAAACCACGTCAATTTGGGTTTGCTGAGCAATCATCCCTGTTGCAGCTGAATAAAGACTTCTTAACATTTAAAATCCTTAACGTTTTTTATTTAAAAGCAAAAAGTGTTCCAAATTTTAACCCCTTATATTTGCAAGTTTTTCAATAGCATTACGGTTTAAATCATCCATAAATGTAGTCATTACTTTTTGGTATGCTTCTACCAGTCTGTTTGTTTCGATTAAATTTGTCATTTCTTCTATTGGATTTACATTTGATTTTTCTAAAAATCCCTGTAAAACAGAGTTTTTAGAATCAATAATTTCACTTCCCGGAACAAAATCAAATAAGCTGTTCCCTATTTTTTTGAGAGTGTTTAAATTGTCAATTTTTATAATTTTTAATGTAGCAATTAAAGTGTTGTTTTGATAAATATTTCCATTTTGATTAATTGTTACTGGGTATGATGGATTAAGTACAATCGGTTTATTTTTGTCATCCAATACCTGAAATCCGTCTTTTGTGACGAGAAAACCATTTGAATCAAGCGAAAAATTACCTGCACGTGTCAATTTTTCACCATCAGGAGTTTTAATAGAAAAAAAGGCGTTTTTTTGTTTCAGGGCCAAATCAAGTGGATTTCCTGTTTTTTGAAGATTGCCTATATCAAATTTTGTATATTCTTCCACTATTATTGGAACTTTATTAAGTGCCCTGTTTACAAATTTTGCCGCTTCTTTTGTATTGTTTTCAAGCGGCAAATTGTCTCTTTTTTCACTAAATATTCTTTCATAATCGCCGATTATTATATCGTCCTGTTTATAGCCTGCTGTATTAACATTTGCAAGGTTGTTTGAAATTACATTTAAACGGTTAAACTGGGTAACCATACCACCAGTTGCTGAGTAGTAGCCATTAATCATTTATTAACCTTTTTTTGTTACAATAAAAGCAAATAGTATTCCATTCACATATTATATAATTGCAGATAATTTATAAGGAGAAAATTTATGGCATTACCAAAAGAACTTGAAAAGTTATTTAAAGAAAATAAAAACGGAATTATTACATATGAAAAAATCGTAAATATTTTACCAAAAGTTCCTACAAAATCGCAAACTAAAGAAATTTTACAAAAAGTTAAAGAAAATAATATTAAATTAATGACAGCAGCAGAAGTTGCCAAACTTAAAAATCTTGAAGATGTTGTTAAAAGTGAGGAAGAAAGAGAAAGAAAAAGAGAGGAACTGGCGGAAGATATTTTAAAAGATAAGGAACTTCTTGAATGGTCAAGGTCTGATTCCCCGGTTAGGATGTATTTGAGGGAAATGGGACATATCCCTCTTTTGGATAAAGATGAAGAAGTTGAAATATTTAGAAGAATACAGCTTGGGGAAGAAATTATCCTTGATGCAATTTGTTCAATTCCATTTTTAATTGATTTGGTTTTAAAATATAAAGAACCTTTACTTAACAGAGAAAGAAGGGTAAAAGAACTTTTCAAAAATTTTGTTGATGAGGAAGAGGTTGAGGATGAAGATACAAAAGAGGGTAAGAGAAATAAAAAAATATCTTTAAGAGAAAAAAGAATTAATGAGCTTTTTAAAAATTTGGAAAAAGCAAAAAAAGAATGGGAAAAAGTCCTTGATGAATATGATGAAGTTTTAAATGCCAAAAATATGGATGAACTTGAGAGACTTCATAAAATTTTAACTTTAACATTTAAAAAGAAAAAAGTAAAAGAAGCGCTTAATGAACTCGGATATACTTCAAAACTTATAAATGAAATAGTAAAAACCGTTGAAACTGCTCTAAAAGGTGATAAAGATTTTGAAAAAGAACTTAAGAAAAAAGAATATAGACTTCCATTGTTTAATGAACAATTAAGAAAATTACATCAGGAAATTTTAAGCAAAATTACAGAACTCTCAAAAGAGGATATTGCCGCAATGGTGCCAGAACATACAATGGTAAATATCTATATGGACATTAAAAAATTGGTTGAAGCCAAAAAAGCAAGTGACAATACTTTCGGCATGGAACCTGAAAAACTTGAAGTTATTTTAGAACAATTAAAAAGAGGTAAAAAAATAGTAACTGAAGCAAAAGAAAAAATGGCAAGGGCGAATTTAAGACTTGTTGTAAGTATTGCCAAAAAATATACAAACAGAGGCTTACCTTTTCTTGATTTGATTCAAGAGGGAAATATAGGACTTATGAAAGCAATTGATAAATTTGAATTTGAAAAAGGTTATAAATTTTCAACTTATGCTACGTGGTGGATTAGGCAGGCAATATCACGTGCAATTGCGGATCAGGCCAGAACAGTTAGAATTCCTATCCATATGATTGAAAATATAAACCAAATCAATAAAATTATCAGAAAATATGTTCAGGAAAACGGAAAAGAACCGACACTTGAAATAATTGCAAAAGAGATGAAAATGCCTATTGAAAAGGTAAAACAGATTCTTAAAATTTCAAAAGAGCCTATTTCCCTAGAAGCGCCTGTCGGAGAAGAGGAAGATGGAAAATTTGGAGATTTTATTGAAGATAAAAGTTTTACAAACCCATATGAAGAGGTGGTTCAGGAAGATTTGAGAAAACATATTGAAGAAATACTCTCCCAGCTTAACGAAAGGGAAAGAGAAGTTATTAAAATGAGATTTGGTTTAATGCCCGATAAAAGTGAGAGAACCCTTGAAGAGATAGGAAAAGCTCTCAATGTAACAAGGGAGAGAGTCAGACAGATTGAAAGCAGTGCTATTAAAAAACTTAGACATCCAAATATCGGTAAACTTCTTAAAAATTATATTGAAGGGTAATTTTTAGTGAAAAGTGAAAAGTTAAAAGTGGAAAATAAACAATGGGAATTGATTGAGAAGTTTTTAATTAAATTTATTTATGAGGAAATTACAAAAACTGGCATAAAAAAAGGTATTTGCGGACTTAGCGGCGGAATTGATTCAGCTGTGGTTGCAGTTTTGGCCAAAAAAGCCTTAGGTGATAATTTTAAAGCTTTTATGCTCCCTAGCCAGTTTTCTTCTCCTTCGAGTATAGAAGATGCAAAAGAATTGTGTAAAAAATTTGACATCGATTATGATATTATCTCGATTGCCCCGCTTCTTGAAGCTTATCCTATTAATGATAAAGTAAGACTTGGTAATTTTTCTGCAAGATTACGTATGGCTGTTCTTTATGACAAAAGTGCTGAACTTAACGCTTTAGTAATCGGGACAAGTAACAAAAGCGAATTAATGCTTGGATACGGAACATTGTGGGGAGATTTGGCAAGTGCCCTGAATCCGATAGGAGATTTATATAAAACAGAAATATTTGAATTTGCAAAATATCTGGGAGTGCCTGAATCTATTATTAATAAACCGCCAAGTGCTGATTTGTGGAAAGGCCAAAGTGATGAAAAAGAACTCGGCTACTCTTATTCCCAGATTGACCCAGTTTTAATTGAATTTGTCGATAACAGAGCAACAAAAGAAGAGTTATTAGAAAAGTTTGATAAAAATTTAGTAGAATTTGTTTTAAAGAAAATTTATCAAAATCAGTTTAAAAGAAAAATGCCTATAATTGCCAAATTAAAATCAAGAACAGTCGGCCATGATTTCTTATACGAAAGAGATATTAAACTTTAAAATGGAAAATAGATAATGAAAAATGGGGAAATAAAAGAAAAAATTTTCAGATTTTTCGAAGAAATGTATTATTCCCCAAAATGGTACCATTATCCAGTTATTTTAGCATTACTTCCTTTTTCTTTTATTTATCTCATTATTGCTCATTTTAAATTTCCAAGAAATTATGAAGATATGAAAATTCCTATTATTTCCATTGGGAATATAATAACTGGCGGAAGCGGGAAGACTCCTTTGGCAATTGCTATTGCAAAACATTTAAAAGATAAAAAAATTGCGGTTGTTTTAAGAGGGTATAAAAGATTAAGTCAGGGACTTGTTGTAGTTAAAGATTTTAATGAAATATTGGTTCCTGTTGAAATAAGCGGTGATGAGGCGATGGAAATTGCTCTCTCTTCAAACGCCGCTGTAATAGTCAGCGAAGACAGAAAAAAAGGAATTGAAAAAGCAAAAGAACTGGGTTGTGAGGTTGTTATTTTAGATGACGGGTTCGATAAACCGTTTAAAAAATTAAATATAGTTATTGATAAAAAACTTAAAAACCCTTTTGTTTTGCCTGCAGGCGGTTACAGATACCCAAGACTTGCACTTAGATTTGCGGATATTATTTTAAGGGAAAATGTGGATTTTAAAAGGAATGTCAAAAAAACAAAGGGCGATGTTTTAATAAGTGCCATATCAAATCCAAAAAGGCTTTTAAAATATGCTGATGTGAAAGAATATAAATTTTTTCCGGATCATTATTTTTTTAAGAAAAAAGATATAAAAGCTTACAGAAATAAAACTATAGTGACAACCGAAAAAGATTATGTAAAATTAAAACAATTCGGTCTTAATTTAAAAGTTATTGAAATGGATTTGGAAATAAACAAAGAAATTTTAGATAAAATTGATGAATATGTTAAAATTTCATAAAAAAGGTAAATAATGGAGATCAAAGAACAACTTAAGCAAGACGAGCAGTTATTAGTCCAAGTTTTTAAATTGGAAAAGTTTATAAAAAAATACAGAATTCAATTAATAGTGGCAGCTATAATTCTGATTGTTTACATGATAGGTAAAACAACATATGATTATATAAAAACCCAGGAACTTATTAAGACCAATAACGCTTTTGATGAACTACTGGCTAATCCGAATGATAAAAAAGCACTTGATATCGTAAAAGAAAATAAAAAACTGTATGAACTTTATCTGTTAAGAGAAGGTAAAAATTTAAATGCAATAACTTCACCCGAGCTTAAAGAATTTGCCGCATATAAACTGGCTATGCAAAAAGGGGATATAAAATCACTTGATAATTATTTATTAAATCCTGAATATAAAGTTTTAAAAGACCCTGTAAGAGTTGCTTTAATAAGAGCTTATTTAAGAAAAGGAAACAGGAAAAAGGCCCTTGAAATATTCAAAGATATGGAACCTAATTCAAAATTTGCAGATATTGCAAAATATTTACTTCATTACGGGATAGCAAAATGAAAAAATATTTATTAATTTTAGCGTTGATTTTTGCAGGTTGTTCAACTAAACATTTCGAACCTGAAAAGGTATATGAGAAAAATTTAAATGAAACGACTCAAAATAAAAAACTAAGTGATTATACATATAAGCATTTAACTTTTGTAAAAACAAAAGGTTTTTTTAAAGAGAAAAAAGAATATTTTGATGAAAACGGTAAAAGTTTGGGCGAATTTATAAAGATTAATGATGATTTGGCTGCAAACGGTGATAAACTTTTAATAATTTCACAAAAAAAAGTAGTTAAACTTCCTAATCTTGTTTATTCTGCAACAAAAAAGGGCAATTATATAGCGGTGGTGTTTGAAGATAACGAATACGGTATTTACGATTTAGAAAAAAAGACTCTTGTATTCAAAAATTCAGATGACGGAATGATTGAAGGAAGATATATTCATGCAAGTCCTATCTTTTATAATGATTTGGTTTTATTTCCATTATTAACGGGAAATGTTGCCGTTGTTGATTTGAATAAAAAACAATTTATCAGAAATTTAATTATTTCTGAAAAAAATATAAACGATAATGTTATTTTTCTAAAAATAGTAAATGACAGATTGTTTATGGCTACGCCACATGCTTTGGTTTTATTTAACCCTAATTTTTTAATACATTATGATGATGATATAAAATATGTAATAAATAACGGCAGTTATCTGTATATTTTTACAATTGACGGAAGAGTTGTAAAACTTGATACTGATTTGAAAAAAATAAAAGAAATAAAATTGCCCTATGCATCTTTTTCACTTCCGAGCGTGTGCAATGGCAAAATATATACTGTTGAATATGAAGACTATTTAATAGAAATTGATAAAAATTTAAATTACAAAGTGTATGAGGGTGATTTTGATACGGACGAACCTTTAAAAATTCAAAATTGTAAAATTTATAATGATAACAAGGTGTTTGTTATTGAGTAGGTATTTAGAGGCTTTTTTAGAATATCTGCTGATAAACAAAGGCGTAAGCCAAAATACATATGAGGCATATAAAAGGGATCTGGTCCAGTTTGAAAAATTTATTGAAAAGCCGATTATTGAAGCAGATTCTCAGGATGTAATTAAATTTCTTTCAAGTATTGAGAATAAAAGAAGTCTAAACAGAAAATTAAGCGCAATTAATTCATTTTTTGATTTTGCATATAAAAGGAATTTTGTCGGTGAAAAATTTAAAATTAAACAGGCAAAAATACCAAAGACACTTCCAAAATATTTAACAAAAGAAGAAATTTTAAATGCAATATCGCATATAGATTCAAATGCCTCATGGTTTGAATTAAGAGACAGGGCATTGATTTTGTTTTTATATGCCACAGGTCTTAGAATAAGTGAAGCGTTGAATACAAAAACAGGTGATATAGAAAACGGATGGGTGAAAGTTGAAATGGCAAAAGGCGAAAAGCAGAGAATCGTGCCAATTGCCGATATAGCATTAAATGCCTTGAAAGAATATCTGCATAAAAGACCATGCAGCACTGAAATAATTTTTGTAAATAAAAACTGCGATAAACTTAGTCGTATTTCCGCTTTTAATATAACCAAAAAATATCTTAATGTATCTCCGCATGTACTCAGACATTCTTTTGCAACTGCACTTGTTCTGGGCGGTGCTGATTTAAGGGTGGTTCAGGAACTTTTAGGTCATGCTTCGCTGAATACTACTCAAATATATACACATATACAAAAAGAAAATCTTAAAGAAACGGTACTTAAATATCATCCTCTTGAAGAACTTTGAATTAACGGAAAATTGATGATGGATAATGTAAAATGAAAAAGTGTGTGGATATTTTAAGAAAAAATAATATAGTCTGTAAAAAGTTACAAAAAATTGAATTAAACACCAGGAAAAAAATAAATGCATATATGGGGGTTAATATAAAAAATGAATATTGTATCGTTTTTGAAATATTAAAAAAAAGCAGATTTTTAAATAAAGATTATGAGGAACTTTTAAAATTTTTACCAGATGTTAATTTCAGATATAAAAAAAAGATTTTAATTTTACATTCCCCGATTTGCAGCAGGGTTAAAGAAAAAATGAAAGAGTGGAAAATCATTTTAACGGATAATATATAATGAATAATGAAAAATTAATACTTGTGGATATAGGCAATACCAATTTTCATATATGGGAAAATGGATATATTTATGACTTAAAACAGGCTGACAAATTAGAAGGCAGGGTATTTTATATAAGCGTAAATGAAAAAAAAGAAAAAGAATTTTTAAGTTTAAATCCTGATGCGGTTAATTTAAAAGAATATGTAAAGTTTGATACAGATTATAAAAAACTGGGAATTGACAGAATAATGGCCTGTAAAACAGTTGAAATCGGAACAGTAATTGATGCAGGAAGTGCAGTAACAGTAGATTTTATGAAAAAAGGTAAGCACCTAGGAGGAATTATATTTCCGGGAATTTTTGCATATAAAAAGGCTTTTGCTACAATTTCAGATAAATTAAATAAAGATTTCAGAAAACCTGATGATTTTCCAATTTCAACTGAGGAAGCCCTGTGGAGCGGGAGTATTGGTAGTATAATTTGTATGATTGAAAAATACGGCATTAAACCTGTTTATCTCACAGGCGGAGACGGTAAATATTTAAATCAGTTTATCGACGGAATTTATATTGAGGATTTGGTTTTTAAAGGAATGAAACAGACTTTAATTGAAAATGGAAAATGGAGAATGTATAATGAAAAATAAAGGAATCATATGAAAATAGCATTGCCAAAAGGCAGGATTGCCGAAGAGGTTTTGGAAATATTTGAACAGATATTTAATGAAAAGTTTGAATTTGAAAGCAGAAAACTGGTATTTGAAAAAAGCGGATTTAAATTTATGAATGTCAGAAACTGGGATGTTGCTACATATGTTGAAAAACAGGCTGCTGATATTGGAGTTGTAGGTTTTGATGTAATAACTGAGCTTAATTCTGATGTGCTTGAACTTTTTGATCTGGGGCTTGGAAAATGCAGGGTTTCAGTTGCCGGGATAAAAGGTGATGATTCTTATAAAAACAAAACCCAGATAGTTGTAGCCACAAAGCTTGTTAATATTGCTAAAAATTATTTTAATCAAAAAGGAATTCCTGCTAAAATTATTAAGCTTAACGGTTCTATTGAATTAGCCCCTCTTGTGGGACTCAGCGATGTGATTGTAGATATTGTCCAAACTGGCGGAACTTTAAGGGAAAACGGAATGGAGGAAAAAGAAGTTATTATGTATTCATCCGCAAGACTTATTGCTAATAAAAATTCTTTTATTGAAAAGAAAAAAGAAATTTTGGATTTGCTTGATAGGATAAAGGAAGTTTATAAAACTAGAAAGAAATGAAAAAAATAGCATTAATTTTAATATCAACAATTATAAGTATAAGCTGTAATATCTATTTTCCTTCTGCTGTAAGTGTTGATTCAAAAAAGTTATTTTTAATTAATTTAAAAACATCAGATAATAAAAAAATTTTATATATAGATAAAAATACACAAATTAATTCATCAAATATAGGTGAGATTATAGTAACTAAATCAAATGTTAAAATTACTTTTAAATTTCCTTTTACAAAAAATTCTCTGACAAACATTCAAAAAATAAAAAAAATTGAGGATAAAACGGGAAGCGTTACTTTAATATTTAAAGGTGGGGATTATTATATTGAAAATTTAATTGTAAATGACTATGATAAACAAAATTCTTTAAAAACAACTTTTAAAATAAAAACTCCAAATAACAGCAGAATATTTGTAAAAAATTGTGAAATAAAAAATTATAAAAATACTTCTTTTAATGTTGCTTTAAATAAAAATAATTATCCAAATGCTTTATTGCTTTACAGTTTAAACAATTTTAAAATAGATATAAAAGGACAGTTGTTAGGAAATTTTTATTTTTACGGGTATAAGGATTTTTATTTAAAAGCAAATCCGAATAGTTTAGTAAAAGGAGCAATTCATATTGATGGAAAATTTATTAATGATAAAGTAAAAATAAAATATATAAAACCAAAAGATATGTATAAACTTGTTGTATGCAATACCTTACCTCCTAGAGTGAATGAAAAAATAAATAATCAGACACTGCTTGGAATTGATGTAAATAATAACGGTATTAGGGATGATATTGAAAGGTGGGTAGTTAAAAATTATTCAAAAGCGAAATATTCTAAAGTCAAAATTGCAATTGCTCTGCAGTATGCTAAAGCAGCCCAGATAATTATTAAAAATCCTACATATGAGAATAGTAAATATTTGGATAATGCAATAGATTGTCAAACATACTTTGAATCTAAAAAAGCAAAAAAATTGAGGCTTAATGGATATCAATTTATTAAATTTGCTTTAAAACATGATGTTATTACTTCAAAATTTAGAGATATTATTTTTAATACCAATAAAAGACTTAAGCAGTATTTTAAATATAATGAAGAATGCAGCGGTCATGTTTTCGAATCTAATATAGATGACCCAAATGTATGTGTTATTGATATTGATAAATTGGAAGAATAAAAGGATTTAAAATGGCATTAGAACTTTATTCAAAAGTGGAAGAACTGTTTTTAGACAGGGAAGCGGCGGAAATTTTATGGAATAAATTTGTTGAAATTTTTAAAGATTTGGGAATAAAAGAAGTTTTAGATATTGGATGCGGAAACGGAGATTTCTGTCTGCTCTCTAAAAAAAACGGAATTGATATTAAAGGTATTGATTTAAGTAAAGCCCAGGTTAAAAAGGCAATAAAAAAAGGTTGTGACTGCGAGGCTGTGGATGTATGTAAATTGGATAAAATTTATCATTCAGCATCAGCCGTTTTTGATGTTATTAATTATTTAAATGAAAAAGAGTTAAAAAGATTTTTTGGATGTGTTGAGAAAAGAATTGAAAAATATTTTATTTTCGATATAAATACCTATTATGCCATGGAGGATTTGGCAATTGGAACCCTGAAAGCGGAATCAAATGATAAATTTTCTGTTTTATATTCTGAATTTGAGAATCATACACTTATAACAGAAATAACATTGTTTGAAAAAGAAAAAGATGATTGTTATAAAAAATATCAGAAAAAAATTGTTCAATATTATTACAGTGTGGAGGATTTGGAAAAAAACACATCTTTGAAATTAAAAGAGATTATTCCGATTTCTCTTTATGGAAGTGAAGAAGCGGAAAAACTGATTTTGGTCTTTGAAAAATAGTTTTATCTTGCTTTAAAATTTTCTTTTGTAATGCAAAAATCGGTAACAAAGCATTTTTCACATTTTGGATTTTTTGCAGTGCATATATATCTTCCAAATAAAACAAATGCCTGATGCAGTTCGTTTAAGTCTGTTTTAAATGCTTTGATTAAATCTTTTTCAGTTTCTTTTACCGTTTTAGCATCTGTAATTCCAAGGCGGTGGACTACTCTAAAAACATGCGTATCAACAGCCATTCTGTTTTCATTTTCCAGTTCTATTAAAAATACATTTGCGGTTTTGTTTCCGACTCCCGGAAGTTTGATAAGTTCTTTATGGTCTCTTGGAATTTTCCCTCCATATTCGTTTACTACTTTTTTTGCCATTTCAATTATGTTTTTTGCTTTATTATTATAAAAAGAACAGGATTTGATAAGCTCTTTTACATCATTAATATCCGCTTTGGCAAGACTTTGAACGTCAGGGTATTTTTTAAAAAGGGCAGGGGTTATCATATTTACCCTTTTATCGGTACACTGTGCTGAAAGTATGATATCTACCAGAAGTTCATAATCATTATGATAAACAAGTTCTGTTTTGCTACCTTTGTATCTTGCCAGAAATCTTTTTTTAATTTCCTCCAGTTCTTCAGGTGTCCTTAATACCATTTTATAAGTCCTTTTTTTATAGTATAATAACAAATATTTTAGTAAAGGAGTAGAATGGCTGGACATAATAAATGGTCAAAAGTAAAACATATAAAAGCAAAAGAAGATGCTAAAAAAAGTAAAATTTTTACAAAACACGTCAGGGCTATTATGACAGCGGCAAGACAGGGTGGCGGTAATCCTGATAACAATCCTGCATTGCGTTTAGCAATTGATAGAGCTAGGGCAGATGCAATGCCTATGAGCAATATTCAAAGGGCTATTGATAAAGCCACAGGTAATCTTGATGGAGTGACTTTAAGTGAAGTTACTTATGAAGGTTACGGACCGGGCGGTGTGGCTATTATGGTTGAATGTTTGACAGATAATAAAAACAGAACTGTAGCAGCGGTAAGACATGCATTCACAAAAGCTGGTGGAAATCTTGGAACAAGTGGAAGCGTTGCCTGGATGTTTGAGAAAAAAGGTGTAATTGTTGTAAACAGAAGCGACAAGGATGATGAGGTAATGGAAAAAGCAATTGAAGCCGGGGCTGAAGATATAAAAGAATTAGATGAAGTTTTGGTAATTGAAACAGCACCGGAGGATTTCAATGCAGTTTTAGAAGCGGTAAATGGAATTGATGGAATTGAAATACTTGAAAGTAACGTTCAGTTGGTTGCTACAAATGAAAGTGATGTTGATGATGAAACAGCGGAAAAAGTAGAAAGACTTATAGAAGCTTTAGAAGAACTTGATGATGTTCAAAACGTTATTCATAATATGGCATAAAATATAAAATTAAGGAGAAATTATGAAAAAATTAATTAGTTTAGGTTTAGTTGCAGGTGCATTAATGGCATTCCCGGGAATGGGTGGAAAAGGTATGATGGGAGCTGGCCTTGCGGGTGCTCCTATTAAGGGGCTTAAAGATTCAACAGTTTTGGCAACAGTTAACAATAAGAAAATAACAGTAAAAGATGTAAATATTTATCTTCAGGGAATTACAGGAGATAAAAGAATAAGACTTCAGGATCTACCCGCACAGCATGTTAAACAGTTTGTTGATCAATATATTGAAACAATTGAACTTTATCCAAAAGCAAAAGAAATTGAAAAAACTCCTCAGTTTAAAGCGCTTGAGAAAAAAATGGCTGTTGAAGCTTGGCTTAAAAATAAACTTGATTCAATAAAAGTAACAGAGGCAGAAGCAAAAAAATTTTATGAAAAAAACAAAGATATTTATTTTAAAACTACACCAAAAGTTAAAGCAAGACATATTTTGGTAAAAGATGAAAAAACTGCTGAAAAATTAATAAATGAATTAAAAGGCCTAAAAGGTAAAGCACTCGAGGAAAAATTTGCCGAACTTGCTAAAAAATACTCAACTGGTCCTACAAAAGTAAATGGCGGAGAGCTTGGCTGGTTTGATCCAAAACAGATGGTGGCACCTTTTGCTGAAGCTGTAAAGAATATGAAACCAGGGCAAATTACAACTAAACCTGTTAAAACAAGATTCGGTTGGCATGTAATTTTAGTTGAAGATAAAAATGAAAACGCTTATATTCCATTTGATAAAGTTAAACCTCAAATTATTGGATATTTAAAAAGAGTTAAATTACAAAAAGAACTTCAAAAATTAAAATCACAATATAAAGTTAAATATTCAATCCCACAAAAATAAAAGGAGGGGTTATGTTTAGTGAATTTCCAAAAGGTGTATTAACCGGTAGAGAAGCTGCAAAACTTCTTGATATATGTAAAGAAAAGGGATTTGCTCTTCCTGCTATAAATGTTGTAGGGACAAACTCTGTAAATGCAGTAATGGAAGCTGCACGAGATGTAAATATGCCGATAATTATTCAATTCAGCAATGGGGGAGCACATTTCTGGGCTGGAAAAGGACTTGATAATGAAGGGCAAAAAGCTGCAATTTTAGGTGCAATAGCGGGAGCTAAACATATCCATACTCTTGCAGAAGCTTATGGTATCAGTGTAATTCTTCATACAGACCACGCCGCAAGAAAACTTTTACCTTGGATTGACGGGTTAATTGAAGCTAATGCAAAACATAAAGAGAAATACGGCAGACCGTTGTTTTCATCTCATATGTTGGATTTAAGCGAAGAGCCGCTTGAAGAAAATGTAGCAACTTGTAAAGAATATCTTAAAAAATTAAGTGCTCTTGATATTATGCTTGAAATCGAACTTGGTGTGACAGGCGGGGAAGAAGACGGGGTTGACAATACCGGAATTGACAATGCAAGACTTTATACCCAGCCAGAAGATGTTGCTTATGCATATAAGGAACTCAGCGAAGTGAGCGATTTGTTTACAATTGCAGCAAGTTTTGGTAATGTTCACGGTGTTTATAAACCGGGTAAAGTAAAACTTGAACCGATTATTCTTAAAAACTCTCAAGAATATGTAAAAGAAAAATTTAATCTTAATGTGGATAAACCTATCAGATTTGTATTCCACGGAGGAAGTGGAAGCGAACTGTCTAAAATTCACGAAGCAATTGATTACGGTGTTGTTAAAATGAATATTGATACAGATACTCAATGGGCATTCTGGTCAGGTGTGAAATCTTATATTGAAAAATATCATGATTATCTGCAGTCTCAAATAGGTAACCCTGAAGGTGAAGACAAACCAAATAAAAAATATTATGATCCTAGAAAATGGCTAAGAGAGGGTGAAAAATCTATGAAAGAAAGAGTCATTAAAGCTTACAAAGATTTAAAAGCTATTAAATAGAAATCTTCAATAAAAATCCGCTGTTTCTGCGGATTAATTATTTTCTTTTCTACAATCTTTTTGAATTATGTTTTTATACATTTCATCGAATATATATTTATGTGTAAAAAAGAAAAAGTACCAGTAAATATATGAAAAAACATTAATTGGCAGGAAATATGCAGTAAGGGAAAATTGAAAATGGGTTTCATCGATTTTTTTAATTTCTCCCTGTAACCAACCTACTCCCGGCATTTTCATGGTTGATTTGAATCTTATTAATTTATGGTTTGGTGTGTCTTTAAGAGCCGTTACAACCCAAAAATCAAATTTATCACCCACTTTTAACCTTTCAGGTTTTATTATTCTGGCTCCAAGTCCCCTGCCGCCAAGCAGTCTGTCTATGAAAGCCCTTATTTTCCACATCCAGTTAGGAGAAAAATAGCCACAGTTTTTATAATTTAGGCTTTTTAGGTTATAAAACACTTTATCGACTTCTTCTTTTGAAATAATGTTGCTAACTATTTCTTTTAATAATTTATCATTTCTAAGTGCGGTGGAGAATTGTTTCATTTTGAATAGATTAAATACTGAATATTCATAAGGTGTGTTCCACATACATTCAAGCTCGCCTTTGTTTCTTCTTTCGCTGGCAATTTTAATTGCGGTTGAAAAATCGGTCGGTTTTTCAATAATATCCGATTTGTTTCTTACCAAAGCGTTTGAATACAGGCTTTCAACCAAAGGTTTTATAAAATGTTTTTCAATTCCACTGATTCTTGATAGGATAAAAGATATTAGATTATAGTTTTTCAGTAATTTATCTTCTAAAAATTTTGGAAGTCTTATTGTTTTTATGTTTTTATTTAAAATTTCTTTTGCATATCTTTTTACCATTTCAGAATAACTGAGGACTTCGTCTGAAGCAATTTCGATTATTTTATTGTAATATTTTGGATTATCTAAAACTTTAATTAAAGCTTTAATTACATCATCAGCAAAAGTTATCTGACATTTTCCCTCATTTCTAAAATGGGGAATTACAGGTAAAATTTCAGCAGCCGTTCTTATAAGCTCAAAACTCATTGACCCGGCTCCTATAATTATGCCCGCTCTTATTTCCGTAACATTTGGATGGTATTTTCTTAAAAAATCCCCTGTATCCTGTCTTGAAATAAGGTGTTTTGAAATGGTGGGGTCGGTTCTGTCTCCAAAACCTCCAAGATAAATTATCTGTTTAACACCCGCGTCTTTGCATGCGCATGCCACGATTGAAGCCAGGTCGTTGTCTTTTTTTCTGTAATCCTGTTTAGTTTCACTGAGCGAGTGGATTAGATAATATGCAACATCCACACCTTTTAAATTTTCTACAAGTTCTTTGTAATAAGCAGCTGCGATTTCCTGTTCGACAATGCAAATATTTGGTTTGTAACCGTTAAAAAGAGGGGAGTTTTTTATATATTCAAGTCTTCTTTTGTTTCTTGCAAATAAAACTAACTGATAATCTAAATTATATAAGGTACGGGTTAATTTTCTTCCAATATATCCGTTGCTTCCAAATATTGCTATTCTTGGTTTCATTGTTTTCTTTTTGTAAAATTGTATCAAAAAGGGTTATTTATGCAAAATTCTCCAATTACTCCTTTTGAATTTAAAAGCGAATTTTTTCATATTAAAAGAGATGATTTACTTAGGCCTTTTGAGGGTAATAAGGCAAGAAAATTTTATTATTTTTACAAAAATGATTTTCCAAGTGTACAAACAGTTGTTTCTTTTGGAAGTAATCAGTCAAATGCAATGTATGCTTTGAGTGAATTATGCAAATTAAAAGGCTGGGAATTTGTATATTATACAAACCATGTTCCTGAATTATTGAAAAAAAATCCGCAGGGTAATTATTTAGATGCTTTAAAAAACGGTGCTGAAATAGTTGAAATTAATTTAAACGGAGACGAATTAAGAGAATATGTTTTAAGTTTGCAAAATGAAAAAACTTTAATAATAGAAGAGGGTGGGAGAATTAAAGAATCGGAATACGGAATTAAAATGTTGGCAGATGAAATAAAAGATTATGTTAAAAAAAATAATTTAAAAATTTTTTTGCCAAGCGGTACAGGTACAACCGCTTATTTTTTGGCCAAACATTTGAATACGGAGGTCTTGACTGTTCCCTGTGTGGGAGATGAAAAATATTTAAAAAAGCAGTTTGAGCTTTTAGGAGGTGGAAAAATTCCAACAATACTAAAACCTAGAAAAAAATATCATTTTGGAAAACTTTATAAAAATCTGTTTGAATTATGGAGTGAACTTAAAAATGCGGGAATCGAATTTGATTTGTTATATGATCCTATTGGATGGGATACGGTGTTTTATTATGGATTAAAAAATATTTTATATATTCATCAGGGAGGCTTAAAAGGCAATGTTACAATGATTAAACGTTACAAAAGGAAATATGGGTTATAAATTTTTTTTATAATTATTGTAAATAAATATTCATTTATGTATAATTAAGGTAAATTTAATTTTTAAGGAGCTTTTATGGGGTTATTAGTCTTTTTAAATATTGTAACTCCCTGGGTTTTGGCAGCTTTAATCTATTATGCCAAAAATGACAGAGTTACAAATATAACTGCATTTTCAGCTTTGCCGATATTATTGGTTTTTTCTTATTTGATTTATATTAACCATACAACCTCTTTGATTCAAACACCGGAAATTGTTGATTATTTGATTACCATCTATGATTTCGGACTTTTAGGCTATTTTTTATATCAGGGGATTGTTAAAAAATCCACATTGGTTACTTCTTTAGCAATAATACAAATTCTTTTTTTAATAATTGTTTTATTAATGAAGATTCATTCAGATATACCGAATATTTATGTAGATAATTTAACAATTCTTTTTTATTTTATTGTGGCGCTTGTAGGTGTGCCTATTGCTATTTTTGCAACAAAATATATGGAATTTGATGAAAGAGGCAAACATAAATTTGTGGCGATTGTTATCTGGTTTTTAGGTGTTATGAATTTTGCCGTAAGTGTTAATAATATAGAATGGTTTTTTGCTTTATTTGAAACAACTACGCTTGCATCTTTTGTATTAATCGGTTTTAGAAAAGATGAAGAGGCTACAAATAATGCGGTTTTGGCTTTATGGATGAATCAAATCGGAGGAGTTGCTATTTTAATAGCTTTAATGGTGTTTATCCATATAAACGGATTTTATCATTTTACAGAACTTCTAAACCATCCTTTGGAAGTTTCTTTGGCAGGGCTTGGATTTTTGTCTTTAAGTGCGCTTGTAAAAGGTGCCCAGATGCCGTTTCATAAATGGCTTCTTGGTGCAATGGTTGCTCCAACTCCCGTAAGTGCAATACTTCACTCAGCAACAATGGTAAAAATAGCCCCGTTTTTAATTCTTAGAATTTCTCCTGTAATTAAGGGAACACTTCTTGCAAAACTTTTAATAATTACCACAGGTTATGTTTTTGTGGTTGCGGCTATTATTGCACTGACTCAAAGTAATTTTAAAAGGATACTTGCATATTCCACTATTTCACTTCTTGGTCTTATGATGCTTTCAGCCGCAGTAGGAACTCCTGTGGCGGTTGTTGCTAGTATTGTGCTTATAATTTTCCATGCATTTGCAAAAGGATTTTTATTTGTTGAAGCGGGTGTGCTTGAAAAAGTTTTTCATGTTAAATACATCGAACAGATGAGAAGATTAATTGAAAAGGCACCTCTTACACTTATGTTTATTTTCTTTGGATTTTTAAATATGACTTTTGTGCCGTTTGGAACATTTATTGGTAAATGGATGATGATTGAAGAGGCAAGCAAATTTTTGAGTCACGGCAGTTATATAATTCTGATTTTATATGTAGGTGCCGGCAGTGCATTTTTAAGTGTTTTATATATGAAAGTTTTGGGTGTTAGTGTAAGAAAAGCACACGGAATTTCAAATATTAAATTTTTTCCTTTACCTAAAAGATTTAATTTTGTATCCATCTGGTATTATGTGTGGCTTTTGGCTTTAACACTATTTATAGCTCCTTTTATTGCTGATTTTGTAGTGCCTATCGCAAATGGAATCACTGGTGAGAGTGCAAATATTGTTTCAAATCATTTAAGTTTATATGTTGGTAATTCTCCTCTTTATTTTTGGGAAATATTAGGTGCTTTAATAATTTTAAGTTTAATTCACGCACTTCCGTATTTTGTTAAATTTAAAGTTGATACAGTTCATCCGTATAACTGCGGTGAAGTGTTTCCAAAATATATGGGTACTTTTAATTTTGAATGTGTAAAAAGATATGAAAATATACTTATTGCATTTTCTATAGCTTTATTTATTTTAGTTGTAGTTCTTGGAGGAGGTTTATTATGATAAATTGGATAATTTTTGCTTTTTTGGCTCCGATTTTAGGTGGATTAATTTACGGAATAGAAAGGGTGGTTAAAGCCAGAATGCAGGGAAGAATGGGGCCGCCTGTTATGCAGCCATTTTATGATTTTGCAAAACTTATGGATAAACGACCTTTAATGATTCATTCTTTGCATGCTTTAATGGGTATTATGTATTTTGTGGCTGAATGGTTTTCACTGTTTGTATTATTTTTAGGTCATGATGTTTTAATAGCGGTATTTTTTCATGTATTAGCAGTTTTAGCCTTGGTAATAGGGGCTAGCAGTGTGAGAAGCCCTTATTCGGTGCTTGGGGCATTGAGAGAACTTATGCATATGATAAGTTATGAGCCTTTTATGGTTTTAATGGTTGTAGGTTTTTATTTGGTTAGCGGCAGTTTTAGTATTAATGATATTTTACAAAGCGAGCCTTTAATTTATAAACTGCCTTTGGTGTTTATGGCGTTTTTATTTATCATCCCTATGATGCTTCAAAAATCTCCTTTTGACGTTGCAGAAGCCCATCAGGAAATAATTGGGGGACCTGAAATTGAATACAGCGGACCTTTTTATGAGGCCGTTTATACAGGTAAATGGATTGAATATATTTATGTGTTTTTCTTTATGTTTTTATTTGGTGGAAGAAATTACATTTTAGGAGTTATTTTAGTAATTTTTGCATTTTTCTTTGTAAATCTGCTTGATAATGCCACAGCAAGACTTGATTTTAGGAAAATGGTTAAATTTTCATGGATATTTTTAATTCCGCTTGCGGCATTGAATATTATATTACTAGCTTTATGGAGGTAATTATGGGTATATTTAGTAAATTCAGAAAAAAATCCCCTTGGATATTGCATTACAATACCGGAGGGTGTAACGGGTGTGATATAGAAATTTTGGCTGCACTCGCTCCGAAATATGATATTGAAAGATTTGGTGCGCTTAATAAAGGAAATCCAAAGCAGGCTGATATTTTGCTTGTTACCGGTCCTGTTACCAAAAATTGTAAAGATGTCTTAAGAAGACTTTATCTTGAAATGCCAGAACCAAAAGTTGTGGTTGCAATGGGTGCTTGTGCACATGGAGGCGGAATTTTCAGAAATTTTTACCATGTGGAAAACGGCGTGGATAATGTAATTCCAGTAGATGTCTGGATTCCTGGATGTGCCCCGAGGGTTGAAGCATTGATTGACGGGATAGTGGAGGCTATTGAAATTTGGCAGCAAAAATCAAAAGAAAAAGAATATATGAGAAATCATGAGGAAAATTATGAGAGATTAGGAGTAAAAGATGACAATTAATCCACAAATTAACATAAAAGAAGTAACGCTTGATAATGTTGTAGAGGAAATTAAAAATTTTTATGATGAAAATAGCTGGCATTATATAACGGTAAATGCTACGGATTTAGGTGGAAAACTTCAGATAGACTGGCTTTTTTCAAAATATAAAGATAAAAATATCATCCAGATCTTCAGAATTCCGGAAGTCAACTACGATGCAAAAATTCCTAGTATTGTAGGTATGATACCATCAGCGTGGCTTAGTGAATGGGAACTTGCAGATTTATTCGGACTTGATGTTGAAAATGCTGCAACAGGAGTGTTTATTGCGCCTGATGCACCTAAAGCTCCTCTTAGAAAGGATGGTTCATGGGAAAAATAGTAGTGCCGTTTGGTTCGCAACATGTGGCTTTGCCGGAGCCTGTGAGTTTTTTATTTGAAACTCAAAATGAAATAATTACAAAAGTGGAAACCCATATAGGATATGTTCACAGAGGTATAGAGAAAGCTGCCGTTACAAAATTTGAATATAATCAATTACCATATCTTACCGCGAGGGTTTGCGGACTTTGTTCTATAACCCATGCCGGGGCTGTGGTACACGGGCTTGAAAAACTAATGGGAATTGAGGTTAACAAAAGAATTGATTATTTAAGAATGCTGGTAGTTGAACTTGACAGGATTCATTCACATATGTTAGCAAACGGACACGTGGCTGAAGTTGTCGGATATGAAAATCTTTTTATGCAGACATTCAGGGCAAGAGAAGATGTAATGGATATTCTTGAGAGAATTACAGGAAACAGGGTTCAGTATGATTATCAGGTAATAGGGGGAGTCAGCAGGGATATTGACACTGAAACAGTTGAATTTGCCAAGAAAAAATTGAAAAAATTAAAAGATAATGTATTAAAAGTGATGGAATTTCACGACAGTGACTATACTTTCGGTCTTAAAACAAAAGGGGTAGGGACTATTTCAAAAGAGATGGCTGCTAAATATAATGTGGCTGGACCAATTGCCAGGGCAAGCGGTCTTGAAACTGACGCAAGGGCTGAATTTGATTATCTGCCTTTTGAAGAAATAGGGTATAAAATGCAATTAAGAACTGAAGGTGATGTATGGGCCAGAAATATGGTAAGGTTTGATGAGGTTTTAAATTCAATTGAAATGTGTGAAAATATTTTGGATAATCTGCCTGAGGGTGAACATAAGGTAAAAGTAAAAGGCAGACCAAACGGTGAAACTGTTGTAAGGGTTGAAGCTCCAAGGGGTGAATGTTTTTATTATCTAAAAGGCAGCAATAAAAAATTAATGGATAGGGTAAGAATAAGGGTACCTACATACGCCAATATTCCTATTTTAAAAGAATTGTTTTTAGGGGCTAAATATTCAGATGCTCAGGCAATAGTTTTAAGTTTTGACCCTTGTATGAGCTGCACCGCAAGATAAAGGAGCTGTAATGGTTAAAATGTTTATTGAATCTGTGAAAAATCTTGTTTCAGAGCCTGAAACTATAAAATATCCTTTTGAGCCTTCGCCTGAACCGAAAGGATACAGGGGATTAATTATTTATAATGAGGAATTTTGTATTTTTTGCGACAAATGCGAAAATATCTGTCCTCCCGGTGCAATTAAATTTGAGGTGGTTGATGTTGAAAGCGGAAAAAAACAGTATAACTATAATCCTTATTTGTGTATTTACTGTGGGGCTTGTGTGAGTGTCTGTCCAAAGGCCGAGGAGGCTTTGGCTCAGTCTGAAAAAAGAATGCCGCCGCTTGGAAGAAGTATTTATAAAGAAAAAGGACTTGGATATTTTATTAACGAAATAAACAATCCAAAAGAACTTGAAAAAAAATGGGGGGAACTTGAAATCAGGGCAAAAGAGTCAAGAGAAAAATTAGCTGAATATAAAAAACAGCAGAGATTAAAAAAACAGGCTGCAAAAAAACAGGAACCTTCTTCTTAATTTCTTTTTTTTTTAATATTAATTAACATTGATAAAATAAAAAAATATTTCAAAGATAAAAAAATTACATACAAGAGTCATTTTACTAACATATTCTTCTAATTTTGCTAAAAATTGCAAACTGCCCATAGTTCTTAGAATTTGGTGCATTTTTTTTAATAAAAAATTTTATTAAATTCCAGAGTGTCAATATTTTTACTTTTCAGTTATTTAATCAGTGTCAATTTTTTTTATTGACACAGATTATTTTTAGAGTTATAATATGAATACCTATTCATAAGGAGGGGATATGAAAATCGGGTTTTTTGAAATAAAAGAGGAGGAAAAAGAGTTTTTTGAGAAAAATCTAAAAAATTACAATGTTGAACTGCATTTTTATACAGAAACAGTAAATGAAATTAATGAAAATGATTTTGATGTTATAAGTATTTTTATTAATTCAAAAATAGATAAAAATGTTTTGGATAAATTTCAGAATTTAAAATATATTCAGACACGCTCAACCGGATATGACCATATTGATTTGGTGGAATGTTATAAAAGGGGGATTAAAGTCAGCAATGTAAGGGGGTATGCAGGGCCTGCCGTTGGGGAGTTTGCTTATGGGCTTTTGCTTGAAGCAATTAGAAAAATTTATGCAGCAATTGAAAGATTAAAAAAGGGAAATACATATTATAAAGATTTAAAAGGTATGGAGATTGAGGGTAAAAATATAGGGATTTTGGGACTTGGGACAATAGGGCTTCAGATTGCTAAAATAGCAAAAGGTTTTGGTGCCAAAATTTACGGATTTTCAAGGACAAAAAAAGATATTTATGGTGAGCTTGGTATTAATTTTTGCTCATTGGAATATGTTTTAAAAAAGAGTGATTATCTTTTTATTGCCCTGCCTCTAACTCCCCAGACTAAAAATTTGATTAATAAAAATAATATAAAGCAATTTAGAGGAAATGTAATAATAAATCCCGCAAGGGCTGAGATTATTCAAAAAGAAGTTTATGAAAATTTTAAAGGAATAATTGCTGCCGATGTATTGCCTGATTGGAATTTGGCAAAAAAAGAAAATATTATTGCAACTCCTCATATGGCTTATTATACAAAAGAGGCTCTTTTTAGAATAATGCAAATAAGTCTTGATAATTTAATTGACTTTTTAAATGGTAAAACACCGAGATTTTGTTTAAAAGAAGAATGTAAAAAGGATTATAAGGAGTGCAAATGAAAAAGACAATCCTTTTTATAGGGGCTATTTTATTTGCATGCAGCAGTGATTGTCTGCAGTGTCACCCGAAACTTAAAAATATGGAAAATAATCCAAAAAACAGATATTATAAAGAACATCATTTTTTAAAAACATGTACTAAATGTCATCCTAATCATCCTGAAAAAGGCATGGACAAATGCGGGGCTGACTGTTTTGACTGTCACAGTAGGGAAAAATTAACCAATACCCCAATACCTGAGCATCAAAAATTAAAGACCTGTACTAAATGTCATAAAGAGAGTGTAAATGATATTTTAAATGAAGATAATAATTTTATTTTTAAAAAATAAATTTAAAAAAACTCTTCAATTTCTTTAATTTCTATTGACATTACTTACTTTTTTTCTTATAATTTCAGTCCACAACAACAAGTTGTGATGACCCGTTAGCTCAGTCGGTAGAGCATCTGCCTTTTAAGCAGAGGGCCGCTGGTTCGAATCCAGCACGGGTCACCATCAAGTCCCCATCGTCTAGAGGTCTAGGACACCGCCCTTTCACGGCGGCGACACGGGTTCGACTCCCGTTGGGGATGCCATTAATATGGTCGCTTAGCTCAGTTGGGAGAGCACCAGCCTTACAAGCTGGGGGTCGCAGGTTCGAGCCCTGCAGCGACCACCATTTAAAAATGGAGCCGTAGTTTAGCTGGTTAGAATGCCGGCCTGTCACGCCGGAGGTCGCGGGTTCGAGTCCCGTCGGCTCCGCCATTTATTAATATAAAATATAAATTTTAAAAAATAAGCGACTGACACTTAAATACAAACCTCTGCTATTAAGTTTTTGCTTTTTTATATTTTACAAATTAAAAATTTTTAAATTTTTATAAGAAGATTGAATTAAGTTATTATAAAATTCATTTTGATATTTAATTTTATATATTTTAATATTGTTTATTTTTGTCAAATATGTTAATTTTTGATTTTTAATCCAATTATTTGTTTTTTCTAATTTTTCTTCTATGTTTACTATTCTTTTATCATAAAATTTTGAATTTTTAAATTCTTTAATGCTAAGAGGCAGATTTTCCCCTTTAATTCCAATTCCGTCACAGGATAAATCTAAAATAACTTCTCCGTACCATGGACTGAAAGGATATATTTTGCATGCCGGAGGTCTATGTTCATAAAGTGAGCATTTATTGTCTTTAAGATAAGGGCAGTTTTTATTTAGTGAAAGCGGAATTACCAGTTTTGGGTTTGGTATAAATATTATAAAAATTGGAAAAAATTTATATACTTTTTTAATATCTTCTAAAATTAAAGGGGCAAACATTTTGTTTTCACAGCATTTGGTGCAGTTTTGGCAGTTGTTAAATTTTAAATTTTTTAAATGTTTAATATTAACATACATTATTTTCCCCTAAAATTTTATAAGTATCTATTTTATAAAAAGTTTTTAATTCTTTATAAATATCAGGAAAATGTTTTTTTAGAAGTGCAGGTCTTATAAAAAAATATTCACTCATAACGGCAAAAAATTCTGCTTTGTTTGTTGTTGCATATTTGTTTATCAGGTGATATTTTCCTAAAAATCTGCCTTTAATTGTCTTTTCTTTAAATTTTTCGTATTCTCTGAACATTATTTTTGCAAATTCTTTTGATTTTTCACTATCAAGAGGAGGTAAACCATCTATATTACCATCTGAATAATCAATTTCATGTGCAAATTCATGAACTATCACATTTCCTCTACAAGACTTTATTTCTTTTTTTGCATCATTCCAGGCAATTAAGACAGTGTCATAAGTTGCTTCTCCTTCAATTAATATTTCCTGGTTGGCAAAATATTTTTCTATTTCTTTTTTTACAATTGTACTCGGATATACAAAAATATATTCTACATTTGGATAACAGAAATATTTAGCATACAGTGTTAAAAGGCATGCATAAAATGCAATATTTATTTTTATTTCATCAGTAATGTTTATTTTTATCCCAATAAATTTTTTTTCATTTAAAAATATTTGAATTTTAAAATTCATAACTTTTTTAAGATTTTTAGGTAAAAGGGTGTAATATTTAATATTGTTTAAAATATCTAGAATTTTTTTTGGGGGAGGCTTTTTTTCTATTTCTTTTAACCAATTTTTATATTTAATATATTCTACTAGTTGAATGAATAAAAAAATAAAAAATAAGAACCATAAAAAGGCTAAAAATAAAGCAAATTTATCCATTATTTAAAGATAGCCTCTATTCCTTTGAAACCTGCAGCCGCAAGTAAAATACTTCCTATGACATTAAGTAATATATATGAAAGTGATTCAAAAATGAGTCCATTTTTTATAAGGAAAAAACTCTCAACCGCAAATGTTGAAAAGGTCGTAAAAGCTCCCATCATTCCAGTTGTAAGAAGTGATTTTATATGAGCGTTTTGAATTATACCGTATTGGATAAGACCAATAAAAATTCCAAGCAAAAAACTTCCTATAAGATTGACGCTCAGTGTTCCAAAAGGGATGTCATGTTTAAAAGCATTATTTACAAGACCAGCTGTGTAAGCTCTGAGTATTGCACCTATAAAACCACCGATACCAATAGCAAGCATTGTGTCAAATTTCATTTTTATCCTTTTGTATTATTATATTCTTTATCTAAAATTTCCTGCATTTTTTTTCTCATATCTTCATACCAGTTTGGATTGTCTTTTGGATAAAAAGACGGTAAAAATATTACTTTTATGGTTTGTTTTTCTATTCTAAAAGGTTTGTTTTTAAATGCAAAAGGTAAATTTATTATAACAAACGGCTGAACTTTTAAATTTAATTTTTCAACTACGCCTTTTAATCCTTTTTTAAAAGGTAACAGTTTTGTCGGGTCTTTTTTATTTCTTGTACCTTCAGGAAAAGCGGCAATTTTTAAATTTCTTTTTATCCTCTCTTTTATTTCCCTTATCATTTTGATAGTAGAAGCTTTATTTGTCCTGTCTACTAAAATCATATCTGTTTTTGTAACCATATATTTTACAACCGGAATTTTACCAAGTTCTGCTTTTGCAATCCAAATAATTTTTTCATCTATAACAGATTCAAGTAATGCAATATCAAGGTTATTTGTATGATTGCCTAAAAATATATTTGCATTTTTATCTATTTCACCTTCTATGATTATTTCTTTTGCGATCATATCTGTTAGAATATGCGAGCATTTTTTTCTGTATTTTAATTCATTTTTCGGGTCTATTCCGCATAATGCACCTGTTATAAAAATGCAAATAGCCCCCTTTAATAATTTAAAATAAGAAACTAAACTATTCAAGATTTTCATTTTTTACCCATCCTATTTTCCCATCGATTTTTATTTTCGTGTAATTTTTGGTTTTATTTAAAATTTTAACTTTGGTATCTACTATCGGTCTATAGAATATTGTCGAATTTTGTGTAGGTAAAATTTTAACTGGCGAATCTTTTTTTAAAATTTTTTCACCTTTTGGTAAAACAGTTAATATTAAATAAGCCGATAGAATAATAGGTATTATTAATATTAAAATATTTTGATAAATTAAAAATATTATTATAAAAAAAGCAATTATAACTAATATTAATATATTAAACGGTGTAAAAAAAGTTTTTTCTTCAGGATTTATATCTGTTTGAGTGCTTATTGTTTCTTCTTTTAAAACGATCGGAACAGTTATTTTTTTGTAATTTTCATCTAGTGTATTAAAATAATAAAAAGTAAATTTTTTAGTGTTTATTGGCAAATATGTATAATAAGTTGCTTCATCATTATTTATAACGGTTAAATTTTCATCATTATTTATTTTAAAATCTTTTAAATTGCCATTTACAGTTTTGATTGTAAAAGATAATAAAATTCTGTTATCGGTTAAAGTCGAAATTGGATTATAAATTTTTAATTTGTCTGCAATTACATTACAAAAATTTGGAATTTTATCGATTGTTTTTGTTTGAAACAGATTATTTAATTTTATTGTTTTATTGAAATCTCTGGATAACAGAGTTAATGAATTATTTAAATCATTTTTAAATTTTATGTTTAATAAATAAATATAAGGCTGTTTGGTTATATTTAATTCCCCTTTATTTAAAGAAAAATTTATTTCATCATTTTTAGGTGTAAGTATTTTTATTTGTAAGTTTACGATCTGATTTTTATAATAATATTTTTTTAAATTTGGATATGTAATTATTAAATTGTTAGCCCAAAGGTTTATAAAAAAAATTAAAAAAAGAAGAAATCTCATTTTAAAGCGATGTTGTTTTCTTTGGAAAATTTATTGATATATGCTAAAAATTTTTTTCTTTGCTTACCATAAAGAGTGATTTTAACGTTATGTTTTAATTTTAAAGGGTTTATCCATTTTCCGTTATGCATAACTCCAAAATGAAGATGCGGTCCGGTTGAAAGTCCACTATTGCCAAGATATCCTATAACTGTTCCTTGTTTTACCCATTTACCCACATAAATTCCTCTTGGCCATCCGTGAAGATGTGCATATAATGTAATATAACCGTTTTTGTGTCTTATTTTAACACTTCTTCCATATCCTCTGATCCAGCCTTTATATATTATTTTTCCATCAGCCACTGCATGAATCGGGGTTCCTATTTTGTTTACAAAATCTACTCCGTCATGCATTCTCCATTTGTGTAAAATAGGATGAAACCTCATTCCAAATTTTGATGAAATCCTTTTATATCTCAGAGGTGCTTTTAAAAACATTCCTTTTAGACTTTTTCCTTTTTCATCATAATATCTTCCGTCATAAGGATTTAAAAAAGCATTAATTGTATAAAAATTATTTTTTATCTGGGCATATAATATTTTTACATCTTTAATTTCTGAAAATCTTTTTTTGGCATTATATACAACTGTAATGGTTGTACCTTTAGGAAGAGTTCTGAAATTAACTCTGTCATTAAAAATATCAATTATTTTATTGGTTAAAATACTAAGATGAGTTGCTTTGTATAAATCATAACTTAAATAGTTATCTATTGTAACCTGAACTTCTTTTCTTTCTTCATTATAAATTATAGGAATAATTTTTGTATTATATTTATTGTCTGTTTTTATTATCTGAAGCTGTTTTTCACTGTTTATAGGAATAAGGGCTTCTTTAAAATCGTTGTTTTCTTTTAATAAGAAAATTGTTTCATTTTGTGGAATAAATCTTACGTATCTTTTCAGATTTATAGGTAGATTATAATATATTGACAGCGGAAGATTGTTTTGTTTTAAGAAATTATAAAAGGTTTTATAACTTTTCCATTTTTGTATATCCACTTTATAAGCAAAAAGTATAAAAGGAATGAATAAAAGAATAAAAAATTTTTTCACTTTAAAAATCCTTCAAGCATTTTTATTCCGTCAACTCCGCCCAATATACTTTCCATTGCTCTTTCTGGATGGGGCATCAGACCGAATACATTTTTATTTTCATTACAGATTCCGGCAATTGAGTCAATACTTCCGTTTGGATTTAGTTCGTTTCCGTTTTTATCACAGTATTTAAGTAAAACCTGTCCATTGTCATACATTTTTTTAAGAGTCTCTTCATCTACTTTATAATTTCCCTCGGCATGGGCTATAGGAATATTTATAATATCCCCCACTTCAAAATTTTGTAAAAATTTATTGTTATTATCAATTACTTTTAAATGATGAAATTTTGATATAAAATGCAAATTTTCATTTCTTGTCATTGCGCCTGGAAGTAAGTGTGACTCAAGTAAAATTTGAAACCCGTTACAAATTCCTAAAACGTATCCACCTTTTTTTGCATATTCTGTAACATCCTGCATAATGGGAGAAAATCTCGCAATCGCTCCACTTCTTAAATAATCCCCATAACTGAAACCGCCAGGGAGCACCACTAAATCATAATCTTTTAATTTATCTGTATGCCATATAAATTCTGCTTTGGCCCCGATTCTTTCAAATGCCCATTTTGTGTCTCTGTCGCAGTTTGTTCCTGGAAAAACAACAACTCCTACTAACATTATTTTACCTCAATTTCATAATTTTCAATTACTGGGTTTGCAAGTAATTCGTCTGCCATTTTTTTTGCTTCTTCAATTGCTTTTTTTTTGTCTGCGGTATCAATATCTATTATAATCTGTTTTCCAACCCTTACATCTTTTACATCTGTAAATCCGAGAGTTTCAAGTGCATGTAATACCGCTTTTCCCTGAGGATCCAAAACTCCCTTTTTTAAATGAACATTTACAGCTATTTTCATTTTACTTCCTTTAATCTTTTTAATATTTCGGTATACGCTTCTTTTATATCACCTAAATCAAATCTAAAAAGGTCTTTATCCATTTTTTTTCCTGTTTTTTTGTCCCATAATCTGCAACTATCAGGTGTAATTTCATCAGCTAAAATTATATGCCCGTCTTTATCTTTTCCAAATTCCACTTTGAAATCTACTAATGTAAGTCCAATTTTATCAAAAAATTTAGTTAAAAATTCATTTATTTTTCTTCCATATTCTCTTAGAATATCAAGTTCTTTTCTGTCATTTACTAAATTAAGTATCATTGCATGGTCATCATTAATTAAAGGATCGTTTAAATCATCATTTTTATAATAAAATTCAACAATTGTAAATGGTAATTTCTCCCCTTCTTTAAGTCCCAATCTTTTTGATAAACTTCCCGCCGCAATATTTCTTACGACCACTTCTATAGGAATTATATCGACTTTTTTAACAAGCAATTTAGTACTATCTATCTGTTTAATTAAATGTGTCGGGATTCCTTCTTTTTCAAGAGCTTTGAAAATAAGAGTGGTAATTGCACAGTTTAATTCGCCTTTTCCGCTTTCACTTGCCGCTTTTTCTCCGTTAAAAGCCGTAAGTGAATCTTTAAATTCGCATATTACTTCATTTGGATTATCAGCTTCATAAATTTTTTTTGCTTTTCCTTCATATAAAAGTTTCATTTATTCTCCTTGTTTGGCTATTATTAATGCTTTTAAAATATTAGCACCGGTTAAAAGTTGTAAATCATTGTCCAATTTTTTAATTTTTTGATTATATTTTGTTTTTTTAGTTTTTTTATTTTTGTTAAGTTCAGCTCTTAAATGATTTTTAAGTTCAGATTCTTTAATTAAAGCATTTTCATTTTTTTCTTTTTCAATTTTTGCAGGATGAACTATTATATCGGGAACAACACCTTTTGCCTGAATTGTTCTGCCGCTAGGAAGATAATATCTTGCGACAGTGAGCCTAACCGCTTCATTTTTATTTATAGGTAAAATCGCCTGAACACTTCCTTTTCCAAAGGTTGTTTCACCTACGATTACAGCCCTTTTATGATCCTGCAGTGCTCCGCTTACTATTTCACTAGCACTCGCACTTCCGCCATTTACTAATACTACAATAGGTATATTCTTATAAGTTCCGCTTGAATGTGCATAAAACACCTGATTTTCGCTTGAAACTCTTCCTTTTTGAGAAACTAAAACACCTTTATCGATAAATAGATCAAGAGTTCCAACTGCCTGGTTTAAAAGACCTCCCGGATTGTTTCTAAGGTCAATTATAATACCTTTTTTATGATATTTTTTAAGATTTTTAAGTGCTTTTTTTAATGAACTTACTACATTTTTATCAAAACTGCTTATTCTGATATATTCAATTTCTGGATAATTTTGTAAAGCATAGGTTTTTACTGATTTTATTTTTATGATAGCCCTTGTAATGGTTACATCAAATGTTTTACCGCCCCTTACGATTGTAAGTGTTACTTTTGTTCCAGGTTTTCCCCTCATTAAGTTAACATCTTCATCCAATGTTAAATCAAGTGTGGCTTTTCCATTTATTTTTAAAATAATATCTCCGGCTTTTAAACCAGCTTTGTATGCAGGAGTGTCATCAATAGGTGAAATAACGGTTAAAACACCATTTCTTATCCCTATTACAACTCCCAGTCCTCCAAATTCACCTGTTGTTTGAACTTTTAAATCTTCATAAGCTTTTTTGTCCAAATAGCTTGAATGAGGGTCAAGATTTGGCAGAAGACCTTTTAGAGCTTTATTTATAATAGTAGTAGTATTTAATTCATCTACATAATAAGCTTCAATAATATTTACTACTTTTACAAATTTTTCATAAGCTGCAAGACGGGTTTCTTTAGTTTCAGCAAATAAGGAAACTATCATAAAAACAGATAGTAAAAATTTTTTCATTAAATTCCTTTTTATTGGAATTCTATTATATTTGTTAATAAATTTCAATTAAAAATAAAATTTAAAAATAAAAAGCACTCAATCATGATTTTATTAATAAAAAAAAAGTTAAAAAAATAAAAATTTTTTAATTAAAAAACTTGACACAAAGACACTCAATTTGATATAATAACAGTAACTAAAACTTTTAAGGAGGAGAATATGGAAAAACTATTCGAAAAATTAACAAATCAAATGATGGAGGCAATTGAGAGCGGGCTAAGTCTAGCACTTCATAATAAAAACCCGGAGGTACACCCATTACATGTGGTTTGGGGACTTATTACAAATACAAATACAGTTTTAAACCAAGCGTTTAATAAGATGGGTGTAGATAAAACCGCAATAGAACTTGAAATAAAAAGTGCTGTTGATAATTTGCCAAAAGTAGACAATATTACAAAAGAATCGATAAGAATCGGAAGAGAACTTATTCAAAGTTTACAAAATGCAGAAGCACTTGCTACAAGATTTGGAGATAAATATATAGCTGTTGATACTTGGTTAATTGCAAACCTAGACAGTTTCAAAGACACAATTGGAAAATACGTAGACATATTTGAGCTTAAAAAAACACTTGAAGCTATAAGAGGGGATAAAAAAATTGAAAGTAAAAGTGCGGATGAAAATCTTGATGCACTTAACAAATACGGAATTGATTTGACTGCAAAAGCAAGAGCAGGTGAACTTGACCCAGTAATCGGTAGAGATGAAGAAATAAACAGAATGACTCAAATTTTAATTAGAAAAACCAAAAACAATCCGATTTTGCTCGGAGAACCTGGTGTTGGTAAAACAGCTCTTGTAGAAGGTTTGGCTCAAAGAATTGTAAAAAAAGAAGTGCCGACAAGTTTACAAAACAGAAGGATTATTGCACTTGACATGACTGCATTAATTGCCGGGGCAAAATACAGAGGTGAATTTGAAGATAGACTTAAAGCTGTTGTGGATGAGGTAAAAGCAAATCCGGATGTAATTTTATTCATAGATGAAATTCATACCATTGTAGGGGCAGGGGCTAGTGAAGGTAGCATGGATGCGGCAAATATTTTAAAACCAGCACTTGCAAGAGGAGAGCTTAGAACTATCGGTGCTACAACACTTAAAGAATATAGAAAATATTTTGAAAAAGATGCAGCTCTTCAAAGAAGATTCCAGCCAGTAATGGTAAATGAACCAAGTGTAAATGAAGCAATCAGAATCTTAAGAGGTCTTAAAGAAAGGCTAGAAGCACACCATCAGGTGTTGATTAAAGATGAAGCACTGGTTGCTGCTGCGAAATTAACAGACAGATATATTTCTGATAGATTTTTACCGGACAAAGCAATTGATGCAATTGATGAAGCTGCGGCAGAAATTAGAATGCAGATTGAATCTGAGCCATTTGAACTTGCAAAAATTAAAAGAGAAATAGAACAGTTAATGGTTGAAAAAGAAGCGCTTCAACTTGAAATTGAAAGCAGTAGCAATAAAGAAAAAATTCAAAAGAGATTACAAGAGATAGAGAAAGAACTTGCAAATCTTGAAGAAGAAAAAAGAAAACTTGAAAGCAAATTTGAAGAGGAAAAAAGAGTATTAAAATCAATAGCAGAAACCAAAGAAGAAATTGAAAAGCTTAAAACTCAGGCTGAAATTGCAAAAAGAGAAGGCGACTTTACAAAAGCTGCCGAAATTGAATACGGAAAAATCGTAGAACTCAGAAAAAAAGTGGAAGAGCTTGAGAAAAAATGGGAAGAAATGCAAAAAGAGGGAACACTTCTTAAAAATGCGGTTGATGAAGAAGCGGTTGCCGATGTTGTTAGTAAATGGACAGGAATTCCTGTTAGTAAGATGTTACAAAGCGAACTTGAAAAAATACTTCATATTGAAGATGAGCTTAAAAAATGGGTTGTTGGTCAGGATGAGGCTATTAAAGCTGTTGCTAGAGCAATTAAGAGAAACAAAGCAGGTCTTGGAGATCCAAACAGACCAATTGGTAGCTTTATGTTCTTAGGACCAACTGGGGTTGGTAAGACTGAGACAGCAAAAACATTAGCAAGATTTTTATTTGATGATGAAAAAGCAATGATAAGATTTGATATGAGTGAATATATGGATAAAATAAGTGTATCAAAATTAATCGGTGCTGCTCCTGGATATGTAGGATATGAAGAAGGCGGACAGTTAACAGAAGCTGTGAGAAGAAGACCTTACAGCGTTATTTTATTTGACGAAATTGAAAAAGCACACCCTGATGTATTTAACATATTATTACAGGTGCTTGATGACGGAAGACTTACAGATAATAAAGGTGTAACAGTCGATTTTAAAAATACTATTATTATCTTAACAAGTAACATTGCAAGCGATATTATTATGGAAATCAAAGATCCAGAAGCAAGAAAAGAAGCTGTTTGGGCAGAACTTAAAAGAAGAATGAAACCAGAATTCTTAAACAGACTTGATGATGTAGTTGTATTTAATCCACTAGGAAAAGAACAGGTTAAAGAAATTGTTGAAATATTACTTAGAAAAATTAAAGCAAGACTTGCTGAAAGAGATATTGATTTAGAATTAAGCGAAAATGCAAAAGATTTTATCGCAGAAGTCGGATTTGACCCGGTATTTGGTGCAAGACCATTAAAAAGAGCAATGGCTGAAGTTATTGAAGATACATTGGCAGAACTTATTCTTGAAGGAAAAGTTAAAGACGGAGATAAAATAGAATTTGATATAGACGGAGATTTCGTAGTAGTTAAATCAAATGGTCAGGAAGTAGGAAGATACCACAAATAATTTTAACCCCTCTGCGGGGTATATGAAATAGTTAATTTTTTGTAAATTTTCCTCTGTTTTTTCATTCTTTTTCTTGAAATGAATAAATGTTTACTTTTGGTGTTATTTTTGTTAATATAACCTTAAAAAAGGCTTGGAAAATGTACTATTTTTTATACGGGCTACACATTGTATTATTCTTCAGTTACGGAGTATTTTTTCTGCAATTTATTAAATCTTTACAGTCGAATTTTCAAACAAAATTATTTGCAATTTTGAGTATTGTTTTTATGCTGCTCCTTTTAATTGACGGTACCAAACTTATATTATTAAATCCTGTTGTCGCAAAAAGCGGTGTTTGGCTTCATGTAAAACTTTCTGTTTTTATATTTGTAATGCTTGAAAATGTTTATTTAATTTTTACAAAAAAAAGATTTTCATTAAAATTTTATGAAATTTTGTATTTTTTAAATTATATTTTGTTTATAATTATGATTGTACTAGCAGTATTTAAACCGTTTTAAGAAGGAATAAAAAATGAGTGAAGAGAGAATAAAAGAGAAGCTAAATGCCGGTAAAAGGCTCAGCAAATTAGATGCGCCCAAAAATCTGATCAATAAAGAATATGTGTTAAAAGATGATGATTTTATTGTAAGTAAAACCGATACAAAAGGTTATATTACCTACTGTAACAGAATTTTCGTGGAAGCGGCAGGCTGGAACAGATTTGAACTGATTGGAGCCAATCATAATATTATCAGACATCCCCATATGCCAAAAATTGCTTTTAAAATACTCTGGGATTTAATTCAAAGTGGAAAAGAATTTTTCGGATTTGTAAAAAATTTGAGAAAAGACGGTGGATTTTACTGGGTGCTTGCATATATTACCCCTGATTTTGATTTAAATGGAAGAATTGTGGGATATACATCTTTTAGAAAAAAGCCTAGCAGAAGGGGAATTGAATTTTTAGAACCAATCTATCTGCAACTGGTAGAAGCCGAGAAAAGCGGAGGTATGGCTGCAAGTTATGAGTTGTTAAAAGAAATATTAAATGCTGATGATGAGAATGTAATAGAAAAATATCATAAATTAGTTTTTGAATTGCAAAAGGATTAAATAATGAATAAAATAAAAGAAATAACCGCGACAATTGTATCAGTTTTATTAGCCGTTTATTTAGCATATAGAGGGGAATATATCGCATCTGTTGTAGCTGTTATTGTAAGTATGTTTTTTTGGCTGCCAAAACAGGAAAAAAGCCATTCTAATGAAGAACTTGAGAAAATAAATAATATTGTCGAAAAAGCATATAATGGAGAGCTTTATCACAGGATAATTTTGGAAGATGATAAAACTTTGGAAGAAAAAATCGGTTGGAATATAAACGAAATGTTGGACCAGATTGAAGATTTGCTCAGAGAATCAGAAAATACAATAAAAGCAATTATAAACGGGGATGATTATAGATATGTAATGCCAAACGGCCTTCATGGAGAATTTAAAAAAGTTGCACTTGAATTTGAAAAAGCTATAGAATCTCTTAAAATATCCAAAAAAGTGGAAATGGTGGCGAGTCTGGGGGAAAAATTTACGAAAATCGACGGCGGTGTTCCTGCCAATTTGCAAAGAGTTGCAAATAATGTGTTAACAATTGATAAGGCATTTAAAGAAATAGCAGATAAAGTCCAGCAATCTACAAATAATGCCAATGAAACTTATCAAATTATGCAGAAAACAAGGGGTGATTTTGATGAGCTTTCTGTAAAAGTTGAAGAAACAAGCAGGGAAATTAGGGAGATGTCTGAACATATAAGCTCGATTTCAAATATTGTAGAACTTATTAAAGATATTGCGGATCAGACTAATTTATTAGCTCTGAATGCAGCAATAGAAGCTGCAAGGGCAGGGGAGCACGGCAGAGGTTTTGCCGTTGTTGCCGATAATGTTAGAGAACTTGCGGAAAAAACTCAAAAAGCCACAAATGAGATTGCCATTACAATCCAGACACTTCAACAGCAGTTTATGAATATTTCAGAAAATACTGAGCAGGTTGTTAATATTTCATCTAAATCTCACGAAACTTTAGTAAAATTTGAAGAATTAATTAATATATTGCAAAAAGATTTAAATGAAGTCGATCTGATTTCAGAAGAAAACGCTCTTAAAATTTTGTTTATTTCTTTTGTAATTCACCATATTGTATATAAATCAAATTTGTATGCGTCTGTTACAAGAGAAAAAATCTTAGACGGTTTAAAAAATATAAATGCACATAATTGTATTTTAGGTAAATGGCTTGATAATTCTAAAATTAAATCAGTAATTGAAAAATGCAAAAATTACAAAGCAATTATTGAATATCACCAAAAAATGCATGAATTGGGTGAAAAAGTGGTTGAAAAAATTGAAAAAGAAGGCGTTACAAAAGAAAATAGCGATTGGTATTATAATAAATTATTAAATGTTGAGCAAAATGCCAGAAAACTGTTTGAAGAATTTAATAAATTGGCTGAATGTATCATAGAAAACAAAGAAGTAAAAGAAATATTGATTTTTAGCGAAGAAATTTTAGATTAAGGAGATTTATGTTAAGATTTGCGCCAAGTCCGACAGGAGATATGCATATAGGAAATTTAAGAGTTGCAATATTTAATTATATAGTTGCAAAACAAAAAGGCGAAAAATATTTAATCAGAATAGAAGATACCGATAAGCAGAGGAATATTGAAGGCAAAGATAAAGAAATACTTGAAATTTTGAATCTTTTTGGAATCGAATATGATGAGGTGGTTTATCAGTCAAATAATTTTCATTTGCATAGGGAAATGGCAAATAAGCTTTTAAAAGAAAAAAAAGCTTTTGCATGTTTTTGCAGTGAAGAAGATATAAAATTTGAAAGAGAAAAAGCGAAAATAGAAAAAAGACCATATAGATATTCCGGAAAATGTGAATATTTGGATGAAAAAACCTTAAGAAAATATATTGCTGAAAATAAAGAATATGTAGTTAGAATAAAAAAACCGGAAAATAATATAAAATTTAATGATTTAATAAAAGGTGAAATGGAATTTTCTCCGTTTGAAGTTGACAGTTTTATAATTTTAAGAGCTGATAAAACTCCGACATATAATTTTGCTTGTGCAATTGATGATATGATTTATGATATTTCTTTGGTTATAAGAGGTGAAGACCATTTAAGTAATACCCCAAAACAAATTCATATCAGAAAATTACTTGGTTATGATAAAGAAATAGAGTATGCCCATTTGCCTATTATTTTAAATGAAGAGGGTAAAAAAATGAGTAAAAGGGATAATGCAAGCAGTGTCAAATGGTTGCTTAATGAGGGTTTTTTACCTGAGGCAATTGCAAATTACTTAATACTTCTTGGAAACAGTTTTGAAAAAGAAATTTTTACTTTAGAAGAAGCAATTGATTTTTTTGATTTGACTAAAATTTCAAAGGCCCCTGCCAAATTTGATATAGAAAAGCTTAAATTTATAAACAAAGAGCATTTGAAAAAAATAAATAATTTATCAAAAATTTTAGGAGTAAATGAGATTTATGAAGATTTGCTTAAAATTTTAAGAGATGAAAGTTCCACTTTAAAAGAGATAAAAGAAAAATTTGATAAAATCTTTCAAAGAAGCGGAGATGAAGAATTTAAAAATGAAAGAGATATTTTAAAAGAAGAAATTTTAAATTCTGAATTGGAAGAAAATTATGATGATTTTAAAAAACGCCTTATGAAAAACACTTCTCTAAAAGGTAAAAAATTGTTTATGCCACTTAGGGAATTATTAATAAATGAAAAGCATGGCCCTGAAATTAAAGATTTATATGACACAATGAAGCCGTATCTTAAAGAGATAATAAAAAGGAGATAATTTGAATGCAATTTTGATATCTATTTTACAATTCATTAATCTAATAATCAGTATTTATATTTGGGTTGTTATTATAGCTGCACTTATTACATGGGTTCAGCCAAATCCGTATAATCCCATAGTTCAGTTTTTATGGAATGTGACAGAACCTGTATACAGATGGATAAGACGCTATATACCAACCCGCTTCGGAGGGTTTGATATTGCCCCTATTATTTTAATATTAGCTTTGGAATTTTTGCAAATTCTCATAAATAATATAATTATAAGCTTATGATTTTTTTAATTGTTCCCCTTTTTCTTTTTTCCTTAAATCTTTCAACTATTTTAACCCATCCCAAAAGTTATGTAAGAGATTTTTATCTGACAGAATTTATGAAAGAAACAAATTCCACTGTTTTAGCCTATAAAGCATATAATTCTTTGTATAAACCAAAACCTTTTTTGCATTTAAAAATATTAGCCAAAAAAAATTCAATGTTTGAAAACATTTATAAATGCATAAATGTAAAAAAAGAATATTTAAACGAGGTTGATATTTCCTGTATTCAAGACGGTGGTCTGTCGCTTAAAACTATTTCAAAACTTGATAAAAAGAGATTAATAAATTTATATACAAAATTACCTAACGGAAAAATAAAAGAAGCGATAAAATGTTTTATTGACAATGATTTTTCAACTGTTTTTAAAAACAGGGATTTGGGATATTATTTTATTTTGCAATTTCCCGATAAAAGAATTGATCAAAAAATTAAAGATTTTTCTATTTTTGAAGACAGATATTTTTACCTGTTTGTAAAACAGGCTGTATTAAACAATTTACGAAAAATTTCAAAGTCTCTTTTAAATATCGATTATAAAAAATTTGATGACAAAACCAAATGGTGGCTGTTTTTAAATGCTATAAAACAAAACCGAGTAAAACTTGCAGTTAATATTTTAGAAAATATGAAAAAAACTTCTAAAACAGATTTTTGGCTTTGGCTTTTAACAAAAGAGAAAAAATATTTAAATGCCTTGCTTAAAAGGAATAGAATTGATTTTTACACTCTTTGGGTATATGAGATGGTAAATAAAAAATTTTTTATAAAAAATAAAATAATTTATAATTCAGCAAAAATAATTGAATATAATGAATCCAATCCATGGGATGTATTAAGGTTTTTTGATGATTTGAAAAAACAAAAGGATTTGTTTAAATTTGCAAAAAAACTCGACAATAAAAATGAAGTTGCCCTGAAAGCACTTGTTTTGGATAAAGCTTTTCATTATAAAGTCAACATTTTTATAACCCCTGATATTTATAATGATAAAAATACCAGTTTTAAATCTTTTGTTTATTCAATCGCAAGGCAGGAGAGCAGATTTATTCCGGCAGTTGTCAGCAGAAGCTATGCACTGGGGACTATGCAAATAATGCCGTTTTTAATCAGGTCAATGGAAGGGAATGTTTTTAACCAGTTTGATTATAATGAAAATATAAGACTTGGGGTTAAACATTTAAAATGGCTTTTTTCAAAATTAAACAATCCATTAATGGTCGCTTATGCTTATAACGGGGGAATAGGCTTTGTAAAAAGAAAAGTAATGCCAAATTTTACATATGAGGGAGAGTATGAACCGTTTTTAAGTATGGAGCTTGTGCCTTATGATGAGTCAAGGGAATACGGAAAAAAAGTTATTACCAATTATATAATTTATTCCCATATTTTTGGAGATAAAAACATATCTTTACATAAACTTTTTAAAAGATAAGTTTTGTTTCTCCCCAGTGCTTACTTTTATATTCCAAAGTATAAGGTTTGTTTGTTTTTGGAAATTCAACAATATAATATGTCATCCAGGAGTTATAAAACGGAAAATTTTTATATAAGATAAAATCAGGTATTTTTTTAGAAATCTTAATAGGTTTTTGCTGGTTTAAAGTTATTGAAAATTCATTGTTTGTTAATTGATTGTCAAAGTCATTATATACACCTATTAAAAATGTTGGATTTGAAAATTTGTTTTTATACAGATTGTTTAAATAAACTGAATCAATTAATGCTTTTGTTTCGAGTGAATTAATTATTTGTCCTTTTTGCGTATATTTTAATGTTTTTTCATAAAAAGGATCATGTTTAAAAGCCGACTTTATTGAACAACCGCTGAATAAAATTATCATTAATACAAACAATATCTTTTTCATTATTAACTCCGTTTATGAATTATTGTTATGAATTATATCATATTGATAAAATAAAAAAAATTGAGTAAAATGAAAAAAAACTATGAAAGGTTAAAATGCGTTTTAATGTAATAGGGATAGGAGATTATAAAGGGAAATGTATTTATGATGAAGCCGAGGACGCATTAATGGTAGATGATGAAATTGTACTTGATTTTAAAAGAAAATATAAAGATTACCTTAAATACACTAAGTTTTTAATTAATTCAATAGAAGGCAGGAAATGGATATCTTTTCAGTTTATCCCGGATGATTATGATTTATTAAAAAGAAAATTTGCAATCATTACAGCACATAATCCGAAGGATTTGATTTTAAATGATTTTTTAAATTTTTTGAAAAACACAGAATTGGAAGTTATTATAAAAAGTTTCGGATATGAATATTATTCCAGTATAGGAGAATTATTTCATCATAGTGAATATTCTTTTATTGTTTATGATATAGAGAAAAAAGATGCGATTAATATTGCAAAAGAATTTGACCAGCATTCAATTTTTTACAATTCAGGAGAATATATTTCAATTACAGAATGTGAAAATAAACAGGATCTATTAAAATATAATTACTTAATTCATTTTAAAGGGGAATAATGGATGATTACAAAAATAGAAAATTGACAAAAGGTGAAAAACTGGGAGTCAGTGCGGCTTTAATTATGTTTTTTTCAATAGGTATGATAATGGGAGGCACCAGTGCCGGAAATGACAGACTTGTTTTAATTGGGGGGTTGATATTTAGTATCGGTGCGGCAATAGCCCTTTATCTTTTATTTAAACATAAACCAAAGGACGAAGATTTTTAAATGTTTGATTTGTAAGAATTTCAGTTTTGAGGTCATTTGTAAAAATTGTCAAAAACAATTTTTAAAACCGGAAATAAAAATAAAAGATAATATTGTTAGTTTTTATGAATACGAAGAAATAGAATGGCTTATAAAATTTAAATATGAAAAATTTGGAGATAAGATATTTAAAATATTAGCAAATAATTCATTTAAAATTTTTGCCAAAACCATTTCTGAAAAATTTTTTGTAATTCCGATTGATGATAATATTGAAAAAGGCTTTTCACATACCGCTATTTTGGCCAATTCAATGAAAACTGAATTTTTGACACCTATTTTTAATTCCCTGCAGTCCACCAATAAAGTAAAATATGCCGGAAAATCACTTGAATTTAGATTAAATAACCCTAGAAATTTTAAATATAAGGGAGAGGAAAAAATTGATGTAATTTTAGTTGATGATATTAAAACCACAGGTACAACTTTAAATGAAGCAAAAGAAGTTTTATCAAAATATGGTGTTAATGTATATTTAAGTGTTGTTTTAGCAAATTTATGCCATTAAATTTGGTATAATCTTAATTAAAAAAAGGATATGAATGCAAATTATTCCTGTAAGTATTGAAGATACTCTCGCAAAAAGCTATTTAGAATATTCTATGAGCGTAATTGTTGGAAGGGCTCTTCCTGATGTAAGAGACGGGCTCAAGCCTGTTCATAGAAGAATTCTTTATGCAATGTATAAAATGGGAATTACTTCAAATTCAGCTTATAAAAAATCTGCAAGAATTGTAGGGGACGTTATAGGTAAATATCATCCTCACGGAGACAGTGCGGTTTATGAAGCACTTGTAAGGATGGCTCAGCCTTTTTCTATGAGAATGCCTTTAATTGACGGACAGGGTAACTTCGGTAGCATAGACGGTGACAATGCCGCAGCTATGAGATATACTGAAGCTAGACTTACAAAAATTGCAGAAGAATTACTTAAAGACATAGATAAAGACACGGTTGATTTTGTGCCAAATTATGACGGCAGCGAAAAAGAACCTGTTGTTTTACCTGCAAGATTTCCAAATCTTTTAGTTAATGGGAGCAGTGGTATTGCAGTCGGTATGGCTACAAATATTCCTCCACATAATTTAAGTGAACTTATTGATGCCTTAATTTATATGATCGATAATAAAGAAGCTGATCTTGAAGATATTTTACAATTTGTAAAAGGTCCTGATTTTCCAACAGGTGGAATTATATTTGGAAGAGGCGGAATTATTGAAGCTTACAAAACCGGAAGAGGCAGTATTAAAATCAGGGCAAAACACCATATAGAACATAAAGGGAATAAAGAAGTCATTGTAATTGATGAAATTCCTTATCAGGTAAATAAAGCTAAATTAATTGAAAAAATAAGTGAACTGGTTAAAGATAAAATAATTGACGGAATCAGTGAAGTGAGAGATGAAAGCGACAGAGAAGGAATTAGGGTAGTAATTGAGCTTAAAAAAGATGCAATGAGTGAAATTATTTTAAACAATTTATACAAGCACACTCAAATGCAGGTTAGTTTTGGGGTAAATATGCTTGGAATTTATGATAAACAGCCAAAACTTTTTAATCTTTTTGAACTTCTTGATATTTTTATTAAACATAGAAAAACAGTGGTAATAAGAAGAACAATTTATGAACTTGAAGAGGCAAAAAGAAGAGCGCATATATTAGAAGGTTTAAGAATTGCGCTTGCAAATATTGATGAAGTGGTTGAGCTTATTAAAAAATCCGCTGATACAAAAGAAGCAAAAGAAAATTTAATCAACAGATTTGAACTTAGTGATATTCAAGCCCAAGCTATCCTTGATATGAAACTTTCACGTTTAACTTCCCTTGAAATAGAAAAGCTTGAAAAAGAATACAAAGAACTGATGGAAAAAATAGAATATTTAAATTCTATTTTAAAAAGTGAAGAGGTTTTGAACGGTGTTATCAAAGATGAACTTCTTGAAATTAAAAAGAAATATCCCACACCTAGACTTACTGAAATAGTTGACGATTATGATGAAATTGATATAGAAGATTTGATTCCAAATGAAGAAATGGTGGTAACTATTACTCACAGGGGTTATGTAAAAAGAGTGCCTCTTAAAATTTACGAAAGACAAAACAGGGGAGGTAAAGGTAAAAAAGCTTTAACTACATACGAAGATGATTTTATAGAAGATTTTTATGTGGCTAAAGCACACGATACTCTCATGATTATTACAAATAAAGGTCAATTACACTGGCTTAAAGTTTATAGAATACCTGAAGGCAGCAGAACCAGTAAAGGTAAGGCAATTGTAAACCTGATAAACCTTGATAAAGATGAGAGAATTCAAACAATTATAAAAACAAGTGATTTTGATGAAAATAAATCATTGGCATTTTTTACCAAAAACGGAGTGGTAAAAAGAACAAATCTGAGTGAATTTAAAAATGTAAGAAGTACAGGTATAAGGGCTATTACTATAGATGAAAATGATGAACTTGTCACAGCCAAAATAGTAAAACCTGAGGATAAAGAACTCTTTATCGTAACCAAAAAAGGTATGGCTATCAGGTTTCCTGTGGATACAGTAAGAGAAATGGGAAGAAGTGCAAGAGGTGTTAAAGGAATTACATTTAAAATAGAAGGTGATGAAGTGGTGGGAGCATTGGCACTCAAAGACGAATATCAGGAAATTTTGACTGTCAGTGAAAAAGGTTTTGGCAAAAGAACAGAAGCTAATTTATACCGTTTGACAAACAGAGGCGGTAAAGGTGTAATTGCCATGAAACTGACTAATAAAACAGGCGATTTAGTAGGTGTTGTAGCAACAGAAGAAAATCATGATTTAATGGTTTTGACAAGTAGTGGAAAAATGATTAGGGTTAGCATTGATTCTATATCTAAAACAGGAAAGAATACTCAAGGTGTAAGAATAGTCAAACTTGATAATGAAGACAAAGTGGTGAGTATTGCAAAAACACCTAGTGAAAAAATGGAAAATTTAGAAGAAAATTAAAGTTTTTCTTTTTTTTTCCGATTTTGAAAACAAAAAAGGTTAAAAATGATTAAAAAAATCATTATCACAGTATCTTTGATATTTTTGGGATGTGCTTCTAATCAAGTGGAAAAAAAACCACCTGCATATACTAAAACAGCCCCTGATTGTAATGTTTCTTCTAAAAAAGAAATATCTAAAAAGACTGAATATAGTGAAAATATTATTTTAAATAAACCCGAAAAAAAACATAACACAGTTTTAACTTTATATGTAGTTGGAGAAGGTGTTGCCCCTGTAGATGCCGTTAATGCCGCACAGGCTAAAATATTAGCAAGACGTGCCGCTATTGCAGATGGATACAGACAGCTGGCAGAAAAAATGTACGGTGTAAAAGTTACAGCAAAAGAGACTGTAAAAGATTTAATGCTTAAAAATTCAGATGTTAACACATATGTAGAGGGATTGATCAGAGGGGCGGATATTCAGGCGGAAAAATTCGAAGATGGAATTTATTATGTTACTATGAATTTAAAACTTGATGTAAGGATGTGGAATAAATTTATTAATAATAATAATTAGTTTTCCTCTTTTTCTTTTCGGTGATTATTATATATCTGTTCAATTATCTTCTGATAATTTAATTCTTCAAAAATATATTCTTAACTGTTCAAAGGCTTTAACATCTGTAAATTCATCTGAAAAACTGCTTTTTAAAATAAAAACTAATGAAAAAAATGTGTTAAAGATATGTAAAAGAGAGAGTAATAATATTATGTTAAATCTTTTTAAATATAAAGTTTTTTTATATTCAAAAAACAATAAAATAAAACTTACCTTTATTCCCAAAAGGTTTGATGTTATTATAAAAAACGGTTATGCATATTTTTACTTAAAAGATGAAAAATGAAATTTTATGAAATAAATATACAAACTGCTTTAAAATCCCCAATTCATTTTCAAAAATCACCTGAGGCTATTTCAAAACTTATATCAACTGCTTTAATTAATGGAGGATATACTCTTCATAAAGAAAATATTCCAAAAAATCATGTTTTCTCAAATCTTGGAAAAGCAAATAGCAAAGGATTTTTTGAAAAAGAAGGAAAAATTATTTTTAGAAGTTTTCAAAAAGATTTAGTAGAAAAATTAGCTAAAAATTTGTTTTTCTACGAAGATAATATCTTTAAGATTGAAGGTATTAAATTTAAAGAGGTTAAATATAAACCCATAAAAGAGATGATATCTCTTAATCCGGTGTTTATTAAGATGAAAAGTGGTGATTTTTGGAGTTTTCAAAAAAGTGGAGATTTAGGTGTTTTATTATCTGCACTGCAGGATAATCTGCTTAGAAAATATGAAATGATTTATAATGAAAAATTAAATCCGGAGAATAATTTTATCGAATATTTTCAAATAAAAAACAATAAACCTCAAACTTTTTTTTATAAAAATGTTAAGTTTTTTGGATGGAAACTTTATATAATCCCCCGAAATGATGAAATCTCCCAAAAACTAGCATTTGTCTCGCTTGGAAGCGGCCTTGGACATAAAAACAGCACTATTGGAGGCGGATTTTTGAAGTATAAATTTGAATAATTCTAAATAGACAAAAAGTGACTTGTAAAAGTGATATAATATTAAAGTTTCATTAAATAGGGGATGTGATGATTAAGGATATAATTAATAATCTTGATATAGACTTTGAAAAAGCAATAATAGATAATTATCAGTTAAAAGACGGGCTTTATGTAAAGATTAATGAAAGATTTGAATTTTTCATATATAAAAAGCCTAAAAAAGATGATAAAGAAAAAGGACTTAAAGATTTAAAAGGAAATATTAGGATTGAAGAATATAAATGGTTTGCAAAAAGGGATTATTTAAGCAGTTATTTAAATTCAAATAAAGCAATTGACCCACCGGCTAAAAAAATCCATAGTAATAATTATTTAACACTTTTTGCAAAAGCAAAAGAATTTAATGATGAAAATAAATCTCATTTTATTTCTAAACTTTACGATGGATTAAAAGATTTTCATATCTTTACTAAAAGAGAAGAAAAAAAGATAATAGAGAGTTTTAAAGATTATATTTTTAGTGAAAACCGTCAAAAAGATATAGAAAATAAAAAGAAAAAGTTTTTAGAGATTTTTGATGAAATTAAAGAGAAAAAAAGTTTAATTAAAGATAACGAATATATAAAAATATTTTTTGATGAAGATATTAAAAAATATGAAAAAGAGGCAAATATCTATTTTGTTTTGAAAATTTTTAATAAGATTGAAACTATCAAGGAAATAGAAGGCGAAATTTACGGTCTTAGTGATTTTAATATGGGACTTAATGCTAAAAAGCCTTATTTAACTCATAAAACAAGAGGATTTGAATTGCCTTTTATGGTAAAAAAAGATGAAGTTTTTCTTTTAAAAAAGCTTTTTGATTTACTAAAGTATCAAAATAAGCCAATAGATATAGCAGCTGATAAAGATAAAAACGGAATTTTTGTAGTAAAACACTCTAAAAACGACCAGGCTGAAATTACAGAATTTGATATTTTGATAAAAGGAAACAGACTAAATCAAAGTTTTGTTTACAGATATTTTTTAGAGAATAAAGAAGAGGAAGAAATAAAAACTTATAATAGCCTTTTTGAGCTGATAGATAAAACTTTATATAACGGCACTTTAAAAAATAATTTATTTGGGGATGTTTATAATAAACTTGCAAAAGAGTTGCAAAATCTTATTTATTTAACCCGTGATGCTATGCTTTTAATTAAAAAAGGAGATTTGAAACCTCTTTTTGTAATAAATAAAAAATATACCGACAGATTTATTGAATTTTATTTAAGGCAAAACAGAGAAGATAAAGCCAAAGAAATTTTGAATTTAGAACTTTCACTTTTAAATTATCAAGGAGACAATATGGATATTAAAAAGAGTTTAAAAGAAATGGAAAATAAGATTGTTTCTTTAGAAGAGTTGAGTGAAGATGAGTTTTTTATTTTAGCGGGGCAGATTATCCGTTATCTTTTAAATCAGAGCGAAAAGAAAGATAAAAGAGCAGATATGATAGAGCCTTTTTTAAGAGCTTCAAAAGTTAAAAAACTGAAACAGGAAATTGAAACGCTTTATTTTAATTATAAGCATAAAATACCTCTTAATTTTCAAAAATTTAACAACGCTTTAGCTTTGGTTGAGGGGTTTGGAGGGGACAAAGTTAAAAAAGATAAGCTTTTAGTTGGAATTTTAAGTGATAATATATTTTACAAAAAGGATGAGAAATGAAAAGAGCATATGGAGTTATAGGAATTAGGGCGATTATGAGCAATTGGAATGCAGATTTTACAGGAAGGCCAAAATCTACAAGTGATGGAGAGATATTTGGAAGCGATAAGGCGCTTAAATATCCAGTCAAAAGAATGTGGGCGGATGAGGGTAAAAAAGTAATGTATTTCAAAAGTTATATTGAAGATAAAGACGGCTCGCTTAGACCAAAAACCCTGAAAGAAAGATATGAAGAGCTTTTTGGCAAATTGGATAAAAAAACTCCTACAAAAGAAGTTTTAAAAAATCTTTTTAGCTGTATTGATGTTAAAAATTTTGGGGCAACTTTTGCAGAAGAAGGCCAAAATATTTCTATTACCGGGGCTGTGCAGATAGGTCAGGGCTTTAACAAATTTGAAAATACAAATGTTGAAATTCAAGATATTTTAAGCCCTTTTAGCGATGGAAAAAAGGTAAAAGCTGGTGAAGATGTAAATCAATCAACTCTTGGGACTAAAATAATGGTTGATGAAGCGCATTATTTTTACGGATTTAGCGTAAATCCAAGAAATTATGATGAATATAAAAGCGTTTTAGATGATTTCAAAGGATATACAAAAGAGGATTTTAAAGAGTTTAAAAAGGCTGCAAGATTTGCTGTGACGAGATTTGCTACAAATTCAAAATTTGGATGCGATAATGAATTTGCTTTGTTTGTTGAGTATGAGAGTGAAAAATATCTTCCGGATTTGAGTGAATATATAAAGTTTGACAGTGAAAAAAGGGAAATTGATTTAAGCGATATTGAAGAATTGGTCGGTGAGGCAAAAGTAGAAGTGAATGCGGATACTAAAAAAGTTAAAGTCAAAACAAAATGGGAAATTAAGAATATTTACCAATGAAAGCATTAAGTTTTAATTTAAGCGGAAAATTCGCACATTTTAAAAAGCCCGATGTTAATTCTTATGCCTATTTTACCTATTCTCATATCCACAAAATTGCACTGCTGGGGATAATAGGGGCTATTTTAGGACTTGAAGGGTATAAGAGAGATTTAAAAGATTATCCGGAGTTTTATGAAAAACTTAAAGACTTTAAAATTTCAATTATTCCAAAAAAGCCATATTTTTCAAAAAAAATGATTTATTTTAACAATTCCGTAGGATATGCAAGCAGGGAAGAAGGAGGAAATTTAATAGTAAGAGAGCAGTGGCTTGAAAAACCGCAGTGGGAAATTTTGATTTTAGAAAATGAAACTGAGGAGTTTAAAGAATTAAAGAATAGACTTTTTAAAAAAGAGTTTGCATTTATCCCTTATCTTGGTAAAAACGACCATTTTGCAAAAATAGAAAATATTAAGGAAATAGAGTTTAAAAGAGGTGAAAAAGATTTAGTCTGTGTTTCTTTAATACCAAAAAATAAAGCGGTTTTGAAAAAACATCCAAGATTTGGAGAGCAGTTTTTTTACAGCGAATTTTTACCGGTTGCATTAAAGAAAAAGTTTTTAATTTACGAATATGAAGAGATGATTTTAAGCAGCTGGATTGTTGAATGTAAGGATGAGAATTATTTTGAGTATAATAATGAAAATTTATATTTTATATAAAGGAAGTTAAATGCAAGAAATTTTAAATCAATATTTTAAAAGAGATGAAAAAAATGAGTTAGTTCCAATTGAGGAAAATGGAAAAATCTTTGCAATTTTAAAAAATAAATGGCTGGAAGCAAAACCAGAAGAAATAATAAGGCAAAAATTTATAGCGAAACTTATAGAGGAGTATGGATACGTATCAGAACAAATGGCACAAGAAGTAAAAGTTAGTAACTCAAAAAGAGGTTCAGGAAAAGCACAAGCTGATATAGTAGTATGGAAAACAAAAGAAGATAAAATTAATCAAAAAAATGCTTTTTTAGTTATTGAATGTAAAGCACCTACTATAAAATTAAAACTTGAAGATTGTTATCAAGGGATGAATTATGCTACTTGGTCAAGGGCTAAAATTTTTGCAATTTATAATGACAATGAAATGCAAGTTTATAAAATTGATGAAAGTAAAATTCCTATTTTATCAGATTCATTTAAGCCTATAAATGATATTCCAAAAGCGAATGAAATTTTAGATGAAAATAAATTAGAAAAATTTTTACAAAAAACAAAAGAGTTTAAAGGAGATGAATTTGCACGCCTTCTTCATAAATGTCATAATATTATAAGAAATAATGACAAACTTTCTCCAGAAGCGGCATTTGATGAAATTAGTAAAGTTTTGTTTATAAAAATTATGTATGAAAGAAGTCCCAAACAAGAAGGTATTTTTTCTTTACAACAATTTAAAAAATTAAAAAGTGCTTGGGAACTTGCAAGGGGAAAAAGCGATAAGGCTGAAAGTTATATGCAAAAACTTTTTGAAGATGTTAAAGAAGAATTTAAAAATGATGGGATTTTTGAAGATAATGAAAAAATAAAATTAAAAGAAAGTACATTTGAAGCAATTGTAAAAGAGCTAGAAATTTATAATCTTACAAAAACAGGAGCTGATGTAAAGGGTATTGCATTTGAAAAATTTTTAAGTAAAACTTTTAGAGGTCAACTTGGTCAGTTTTTTACTCCAAGGACAATTGTTGATTTTATGGTTGATTTTATTAATCCAAAAGAAAATGAATTAATTTGTGATCCTTGTGTTGGAAGTGGTGGTTTTATAATTAAGGCATTTGAAAAAATTAAAGAAAATATAGAAAATGAATATAAGTTTAAGAAATTCGAATTACAAAAAAAAATATTTGGAGAAAATCAGGAGTATTTAGATAATAAAGAAAAACAAAAAGAATTTGAAAAAATTTTAAGCAAATTAAATAATGAAGAACAAATGAGATTAAAACAATTATCCTGTTGTGCTATATATGGGACGGATGCAAATCCAAGAATGGCAAGAGTTGCAAAAATTAATATGATTATGCATGGAGATGGACATAGTGGAATTCATCATCATGATGGATTGCTTAATATTAATGGAATTTTTAGAAACAGGTTTGATGTGATTTTGACTAATCCTCCTTTTGGAATTACTTATAATAACGATTTACCAAAAGTTCAAGAAGATGATAAATTTAAAGATGAAAGATTAATAGAAGAATATAAAAAAAAATATGGTGAAATTTATGAAGAAGAATTAAAGCAAGTTACGGATAATATAGGTAAGCCAATTAGAAATCTTTTTGAAGTTGGAAAATATACAGGAAAGAGCGAAGTATTATTTATTGAAAGATGTTTAGACTTATTGAAGCCAAAAGGTAGGATGGGAATAGTTTTGCCAGAAGGTGTTTTAAATAGTAGTGACTTAGAAAAGGCGAGGGAACTTTTTGAGGGAAGAGCTAAAATAAAATTGATAGTTTCATTACCGGATGAAGTATTTTTAAGTGCTGGAGCTACAGTAAAAACAAGTTTAGTATTTTTACAAAAATATTCTGAAGAAGAAAAAAATGAATTTGAAAAAATTAAACAAGAATGTGAAAATGAATTGAAAGAAAAATTAAAAATTTATGAAAAAGAAAATCAATTATCAATAATAAAAAAGAATTTGAGAAATAAAAAATTAGAAAAAGAAATAAAAGAGAAATTAAGAAAAAATAAAAAAGAAATAGAAAAAGAATTAAAACAATTATATAAATACTTAGAAACTAAATTAATGCCTTGTGTAAGAGAAAATTTTGATTATGAAATATTGGTAGCCGATATTAAAAAAGCTGGTATTACTTCTACGGGAGATATGACAGATAATGAACTTATTGAATTATTAAAAGAATTAAAATCAATTAAGGTTTGGGAATGATTTTAAAGAAAATTAGATATAAAGATTTAAATAATTGGAGTGTGAAATTTTTAATAAGCACTTCTATTTCTAGTAAATATTTTATAGATAGATTACAAAATTATATTGAAGAAAAAAAGTGCAAAATATCTCCTTATAATTATCCTGATAAAAAGTTTAAAATCTTAGGAGTTAATAATAAAGTGGGTCTTTTTGATAATGAAATAAAATTAGGGAGAGAAATTAATCAAGATTATAAAATAGTAAGATTTAATTATTTTGCATTCAATCCATATCGTATAAATGTAGGTTCAATTGGATTAAAAACAAAAGAAAATAAATATAGATATATTAGTCCAGCTTATATTGTTTTTAGGATAAAAAATAAAAGGAAATTATTACCAGAATATTTGTTTTTACTTTTTAAAACTAATATTTTTTTAAATGTAATTAGAAATAATACAAAAGGAAGTGTTAGACAGATATTATCTTATGATATTTTAGAAAATCTAAAAATACCTATTCCAGACATTGATATTCAAAAAAAATTAATTTTTAAATATTTTAATATAAAAGAAAGATTAAAAAAATTAAAAGAAGAATATTTTGTTTTATTAAAAGAATTTGAAAAAGCTTTATTTATCAGTGAAAAAAATAAAAATAAATTTCTTTTAAATAAAATAAGATATAAAGATTTAGATAGTTGGAGTGTTAATATATTGATGGAAAATTTGATTAAGTCATCATATCCTTTAAAGCCCTTTAAAGAAGTATTATCGAAAGCTGATATAAAGAAAATAAATATTGAAGATGATAAAAAATATAAAATATTAGGTGTAAAAAGCTTTGGTAGAGGAGTTTATATAAATAGGGAAGTAATAGGTAAAAATTTAAAAATGAAAAAATATCAACTAGCAAAAAAAAATCATTTGTTTTGGTGTAAAGTAGATACTAAAAATGGTGCATTTGGGATTATTACTGAAGAGTTTGAAGGTACTATAGCATCTTCAAATATGACATTTGCTAAAATAGATACTAATAAAATTAATTTATTTTATTTACAATTATTATTTCAATTAACGATATTCAATAAATATATGGATAATAAAGTTACTGGAACTACAAATAGAAAATATATTAAATTTGATGAATTATTAAATAATACAAAAATTCCTCTACCCGATATTAAAACTCAAAAAAAATTAGTTGAAAAATTAGAAATAAATTTGAAAGAACAAAGAAAATTGGAAAAGGAATTAAAAAAAACTTTAGAAAAATTTGAAAATGAAATTTTTGAGTGATTTTTTTAAATATATTAAAAAACTTTTAACAAAATGGTTTTTTTATATGGGTTTTTTACCTACAATTTATGATTATATTTCTGTATATTTACCTAAAAAATGGAATGTAATTAAAATTCCGTCTTTTATAAATTATATGTTTTTAGTATTATTTTTTATAGCTTCTTCTTTTGTTTTATGGCTAGAGGAGAAGAAACAAAAAGAAGAAGTAATTAATAAATTGAAAGAGTATTTAAATACTTTACCAAATTATAAAATAAAGTTAATTTTGAAAAAATATGAATTACAAGAAATTAAAGATTTTAGATTAGAAAAAGAAAAATTATTAAAAAAAGCATTAAAACAATTAGAATTTTTAAAAGATAAAGGACAATTAGATACTTTAAAGGGTTATGAAATTGAAGAATTGTTTGATTTTATACCTATTGAATCTGAATATGATTTAAATAAATATATATCTGATTTAAAAAATTTTATTACAAAAATTAAATCTTTAAAGATTGATAAAAATATTGAAAATATCCAAATTTATGAAGCAACTGTTGAAATAAGCAATATAGGTTTGAAATCTGATGAAAATATATATTGTAAAATAGAATTAGGAAAAGAAAATGTTGCTTTTAAATATGTAGAGGATTTTGAAGATAAATTGAAAGAAATTATTAAAGAAAAAATACCAATTCTGCCGGAATTTCCTAAACCTGTAAAAATAAATAAATCAAAAGAAACATTTTATGAAATGAATAAAATAATAAACTTTTCAAAATCTACTTTAATATCTCCTATAGAAAAAATAGATACTAAATTTTTAAGATTATCTGAAAACAGACATCCTCCTTATTTTTTTGTAGATGAACATCAAATTATAATTAAAGATTTGAATTTAAATACAGGAATGACTCATAGTAGAAATTTTTATCTAATTTTAAATAATAAAGATAATATTAAATACTATATTACTTCAAGAAATTTACCAAGACCTATACAAGGAATATTAAAGGAGATTATTTATGAAATTTAAATTTATTAAAATAAAAGGTTATAAAAATTTAGATTTTGAAATGAAATTTCCAGATGACGGAGTAGCTGTTTTTATCGGGAATAACGGAAGTGGAAAAAGTAATCTTTTAGAAGCTATAAGTTTAATATTTGGATATTATTATAATATTAATTTAATAAATAAGCTAAATTTTGAATATGTTATTAGATATGAAAAGAATAATGAAGAAATAGTATTGACTAATAATAGAGAATATATAGATGAAACTAAATTACCTGATAAGATAATATGTTATTATAGTGGAGAAGAAGCAAGATTGTGGAATGATATTTATAAAAAGTTTTATGAAATAGAAAATAAAAAGTTTATTAATAATAGTTTTCCTCGTTTGCCTAGTTTATTATTTCTAAATAAATATTATTGGAAAATAGCATTAATAATGTTAGTTTTAAATAATAAAAATGAAAAAGAAATAAATTTATTTAATTATTTCGATTTAAATGAAGTTAAATATAAAATATTTAAAAATAATAGTAATTTATCTAAGTGGAAATCAAATGCAATAAGTCAATTTATAAATAATTTTCCAGAGGAAGGTATGATAAAAGATATAAATTTTGGAGATTTAAAAGAATTTTTTTTTAAATTGTATTTTTCTTATATACCTAAAAATAGTAAATTTATTGATAATATTCAGATCTTTGATATTAAAAAAAATAAAGTGTTATTATCATTTATTGATTTAAGTGAGGGAGAAAAAAGATTTATTTTATATAAATTTATAATTGAATTATTAGCAACTCAAGATACATTATTATTGTTTGATGAAATTGATAATAATATACATCCTGCAAATAAAAAATATTTAAAAAAAATTTTATTTGAAAATTTTATCGATTTAGATAAAAATATAATTTTTACTACTCATTCTCCTACTTTAACTACAATTTTTGAGACAAAAAATAATTTTATGTTAGATAGTGGAAAAATTATTAGTTATGATAAAAAGCAAATAATTAAAAAATTAACTGAAAATAAATGGAGCTATTTTGAAATTAATGAACTTTTAACTACTAATGAAGATATTGTATTGGTTGAAGGTTCAACAGATGTTCTTTATTTGGAAGAAACATTAAAATTATTTAAGAATAAAGGTAAATTTAAAAATTTAAGTTTAAAATTTATACCTGCAGGAGGAGCAAATAATGATATGGAATTTTTTATAAAAAATTTAACAGTAAAAGAAAATCAAAAAATATTTGTATTATTAGATAATGATGAAGCAGGTAAAAAGGCTTTTAAAAAATTAGAAAAAGATTTTTCAAATCAAAAGTATTTACATATTTTAAATTTGCCAAAGCCAGTGCAAAATTTTACTGAAAATGATTATTGGGAAATAGAAGATTTCTTTGATAAAAAATTAGTAAAAGAAATTGCAAAAGAAAATTTTAAAAAACAAATAGAAAATAATTTAATTTCTTTTCCTAAATTAGGAAAGAATACAGTTTCGAAATCAAGTATAAAAGGAATGATAAAGGATGAATTTGATAAATTTAAAAAAAATGAAAGAAGTTTAATTGAAGAAGAACATTTATCTGATTTTGAAAAAATATTTAAATTAATAGAAAAAGTAAAGAATGAACCAGTTTGATATCTTCTCCCACCTTCATCCCTCAAAACCTCCTGAATTGTTAGAAGAGCATAAAAAATTAGTGAGTGATTATTTTGAAAAGATTGTTAGATTTAAAAATATTGATTTAGATAAACTGGCTGAATGTTTTGAGATAAAAGATAAGTGTTTTGTAAAAAAACTGATAAAAGAAGTAGTTGTTTTGCACGATGAGGGAAAAGTTAATCCGGGGTTTCAGTATATTAAAATGAAAAATGAGGCTTTTAAAGACGCTTATGAAAATATGGAGATAAAAACTTCAAAGCATTCTTTCCCTGGGGCGGTTTTATTTTTTGAGAGATTTATTGAGGAAGTGGATAGTGAAAATGATGATGAAGAGTTTAATAAAAAGCTTTTTTTATTGGTTGCTTTTTCTTTTCTTATAGCAAAACATCATTCAAAACTTGATAATTTTGAAAGATTTGTAGATGAATTAAAGGATGCTTTAAGCGAGAGGAATTCTCCTTATGTTCCGTTTTATTTAAATTTTAATTATTTAGATATTAAAAAGTTTGTTGCAATAAAATTTATTTTTTCATTGATTATTAGTAGTGATTATTATGCAACGCTTGAATATATGGCTGATTTAAAAATAGATGATTTTGGAAAACTTGATGTTAAAATGGCAAAAGAGGAATTTGAAGATTTTGAAATTATAAAAAATATAAGAAATAAAATTTATAAAAAGCCTATTGACAGGTTAAGAAGCGAAATGTTTTTAGAGGCAGAGAAAAATTTGGATGTTTCAAAAAATATTTTTTATCTGCAAGCTCCAACCGGCGGGGGAAAAACGATAATTTCTTTAAATTTGGCCCTAAATCTTAATCCTACTAAAATTTTTTATGTTTTTCCATTTAATACTTTGGTTGAGCAGACTGAAAGTAAAATAAAAGAGATTTTTAAAAATTTAGATTTTGCAGTGGTTAATTCAATAACCCCTATTACAGATGAGGAAGATGATAAAAATCAATATGAAAAAGTTTATATTAACAGACTTTTTTATCAAAAGGAACTTATTTTAACTACACACGTAAATTTTTTTGATATTTTGTTTGGGATTAATAAAGAGGGTAATTTTGCTTTGTGGCAACTTTATGGAAGTGTAATTATTTTAGATGAAATACAGAGTTATAATAACAATTTGTGGTGGTATATGGCTGAGTTTTTCAGTGCTTTTAGCGAGGTTTTAAATTTAAAAATTATTATAATGAGTGCAACTTTGCCAAAAATAGATAAACTTCTTGAAAATAAAAATGAGTTTTTTAATTTGCTTGACAGCAAAAAATATTTTCAAAATCCTTTGTTTAAAGAAAGGGTTGAAGTTGATTTTAGTTTGATTGATGAAGAGTTTAGTTTTGAAGAAATTAAAAAAAGAATTGTAAATTATAAAAGGATTTTAATAGAATTTATTAAAAAAGACTCTGCGAGGGAATTTTATGAATATATTAAAGATTTGGAAGATTATGAAGTTTATGAGTTAAACGGGGATGACAATAAAATTTTTAGGGATTTTGTAATTAAACGGACAAAAGAGGCTGAAAAAATTATAGTGGTTTCAACTCAGGTAATTGAAGCCGGGGTTGATATAGATATGGAAGTCGGTTTTAAAGATATTGCAACGATTGACAGTGACGAACAGTTTATAGGGAGAATAAACAGAAATTCTTTACAGAAAGGGAAAGCCTATTTTTTTGATAATGATGATGAGAGTGATATTTATAAAAAAGATAACAGAATTGGAATAAGTCTTAGGGATGAGAAATATAGAAAAATTTTTTTGAATAAAGAGTTTGAATTGTATTATGATGAGGTGTTAAAAAGAATAAAAGAAAAAGGAAAAAGTTTTAACGGAGTTGAAACAAATATTGAGAGTTTTAAAAAAGCTGTAAAAAGACTTGATTTCAATGCTGTCAATAGATTGATGAAATTGATAGATGATGCCAGTGTTACGGTATTTTTTCCATATAAGATTAAATTAAAAGGAATTTATGAGCTTGATTTTGTGGATGAAAAATTTATAAATGACGGTTTTTTTGACGGTTGTTTGGTTTGGAAGGCATTTAAGGAATTGAATGAAATAAAAAATTTTGCAAAAAGGGAAATTGAAAAATCAAAACTTAATTATTTAATGCAGTTTTTTACATTTAATCTGCCTTTTGTTAAAAAGCTTAATATTTATGATGATGAATGTTGCGGTATTTATTTGATTGAGGATTATGAAAATTATATTGATGAAAATTTTAAATTTGACAGAAGAGTTTTTTTAGATAATCAAAAAAGGGAATATAATTTTTTATGATTACCGGTACTATGATTAATTATTATATCCATTGCAAGACTCAGCTTTGGCTTTTTTACCATAACATAAACCTTGAAGATAACAGCGAGGATGTAAGAATTGGTAAAGTTTTGCACGGAATAAGCGATGAAAAAGTAGATGAGGTAAGTTTAGAAAATATTAAGGTGGATAAAATTACAAGGGATTATGTTATTGAAATTAAAAAAAGCGATAGTGACATTGAAGCGGCAAAATGGCAATTGTTGTATTATCTTTACAGACTTAAACAAAAAGGAATTTATAAAAAAGGAAGGCTTGAAGTCTTTGAAAAACGAAAACAGGATAAGAAAAGAATAGTTATTGAACTTAATGAAGAAAATGAAAAGAGACTTTTGGAAATAATTGAAGATATTGAAAAAATAATAAATTCTCCTATGCCGGAGCCTGTGTTTGAAAGTAAATGCAGAAAATGTGCATATTATGAATTTTGTTTTTTGTAAGGAAAGAGATGAAAACTCAGTATATTTTTTCAATGGGTGAGATTAAAAGAAAAGATAATTCCATTGCTTTTAGAAATGAAAAAGGCTGGAAATATATCCCGGTTGAAATGGTAAGAGAACTTTATTTTATGAATGAAGTCAGTTTAAATTCAAAATTTTTGGATTTTTGTGCAAAAGCCGGGATAGTTTTACATTTTTTTAATTATTTTGGAAATTACAGCGGAAGTTTTTATCCAAAACGAAAATATATAAGCGGAAATCTGACAATCGCTCAGGTAAAAGCGTATGAAAATGATAGATTAACTATTGCGAAAGCAATTGTTTTAGGAATAGCCGAAAATATTTATGAAGTTTTGTATCATTATTACAGACACGGAAAAAGTGAGCTTAAAAATTTTTTAACATATTTAAGAGAGGATATTCCAAAATTTATTGAAAAAGCAGACAATATAAATAAACTGCTTTTTATTGAGGGAAATATTTGGGCCGGATTTTATGATAATTTTAAATATTTTCTGCCGGAAGACTTTTTGTTTAATAAAAGGGTAAAAAGACCTCCCGATAATCCGATGAATGCACTAATTTCTTTTGGAAATACTTTGCTTTATACAAAAACAATTACGGCAATTTACCAGACACATTTAGACCAGTCTATAAATTTTTTTGCATTTACCAAGTGAGAGCAGGTTTAGTTTGAGTTTGGATTTAAGCGAAGCTTTTAAGCCTGTTATTGTATTTAGAACGATTTTTGATTTGGTAAACAGGAAAAAATTAAAAGTTGAAAAACATTTTGAAAAAAATTTAATTATGCACTTTTAAATGAAGAAGGCAAAAAAATTTTTATAGCTGCTTTTGAAGAGAGATTAAATGAAAAATTTAAACACTCAACCTTAAAAAGAATGGTAAGTTATAACAGTGCAATAAAACTTGACGGATATAAACTTATAAAATTTTTGATTCAAAAAAGCCTTTTAAACCATATAGCCTGAAAGATAAGAGATGAAAAAAGATTATAAAACTAATTATGTGTTTTTGATGTATGATATTGCAGATGAAGAAAGTGAGGCTGGAAAAAGAAGAGTGAATAAAGTGTTTAAAGTTTGCAAAAAATATTTATCCCATCATCAAAAATCTGTATTTAGAGGTGAAATTACTCCAAGTAAACTTATTAAACTTAAAAACCAATTAAAAAAAATAATAGATGAAGATCTTGACTTTATAAGTATAATTAAACTTAAAAATAAAAATAGTTTTTTAGAAGATACAATTGGTAAAAAAGAGAATAATTTATTTATCTGATTTCCAACCTCATTTTTATTGATATCCTTTAAAAATCCCGATACAATGGCAAAAATAAAGAGTTGATTGATAATTTTTTGTTTTTTTAATTTTGATTGGAAAAAGTCGAAATTTTGGGACTGCATCTTTAAAAAAGCCCGAAATTCAATGTGTTTAACCGATACATTTAGTGTATTGAAACGCTTCTTTTTTATTCCTAAATAATTCAACCCGATTTGTTTAACCGATACATTTAGTGTATTGAAACATACAACGAGCTTTTTTTAACTCCTCAGCAACAATTGTTTAACCGATACATTTAGTGTATTGAAACTTTAATACCTTAATATAACTTTTATAATCATTTAAAAGTTTAACCGATACATTTAGTGTATTGAAACATCTCTTCTTTTGGGTAATATTTGCCTTTTTCAAGTTTAACCGATACATTTAGTGTATTGAAACTCAATAAAAATTTGACCTTTTATTATTGCTTTCTCGTTTAACCGATACATTTAGTGTATTGAAACTTATTATTCTTTTGATTATTTGTTTTTAAATTAATGTTTAACCGATACATTTAGTGTATTGAAACCGTCTTAGATAAAGTTTTTCCCATTCAATTTCTTCACCGGTTTAACCGATACATTTAGTGTATTGAAACAAAGCAACAAACCCACTAATCATAACGCTTATAGGGTTTAACCGATACATTTAGTGTATTGAAACTTAGTGTTGTTATAAGAGAAAGTTTGTGATACTTCATGTTTAACCGATACATTTAGTGTATTGAAACAAATCTTTTAATTGTATAAATCGTGAATCCATTTGGTTTAACCGATACATTTAGTGTATTGAAACATATTATTAGAACCAGAATTTGAATTAGAAGAACCGTTTAACCGATACATTTAGTGTATTGAAACAAATCGCTTTTCTCCAAAATATACTTATGCAATGCACATTTAACCGATACATTTAGTGTATTGAAATAAAATATTATTTGGACAAGGTTTTATCTGATCTTGATTTAATTGATACATTTAGTATACAAAGATATCTATTTGACTACCTTTTAAATTTTCTTTATAATTTGTAAAAAAGAGGGGAGATAGGTGAAAATAGCGGTTGTTGAAGATGATATAAATATGAGAAAGTCCTTATCGCTTGCTCTTAAATCCGAAGGATATGAAGTTGTTGAATTTAGAAATGCTATTGATGCATTAAAAAAACTTGATAATTCTGTTGATCTGATAATTTCTGATATTACAATGCCGAGAATGGATGGGATTGATTTTGTAAAAGAATTAAACGGTAAATATGAGGTGATTTTAATTACCGGAAACGCCACTTTAAACAGAGCGATTGAAGCACTGAGGCTAGGGGTAAAGGATTTTTTGACAAAACCGTTTGAGATTGAAGATTTAATAACTGCAATTGAACGAAACAGGAAAGTGGTAACTAAAACAAATGGTAAAAAAGTTTCTGTTAAGCCTTCTTTTATAGCCGAAGATGAAAAGACAAAAGAAGTTTTGGAAATAGCCAAAAAAGTAGCTCCTACAACTGCTAGTGTAATGCTTTTAGGTGAGAGCGGGGTTGGAAAAGAAGAGTTTGCAAAGTTTATCCACGAAAACAGCGGAAGAAGCGGAAAATTTATTGCCATCAATATGAGTGCAATACCTGAAAATTTGATAGAAAGTGAGCTTTTTGGATTTGAAAAAGGCGCTTTTACAGATGCGAGTTCTTCTAAACCCGGACTTTTTGAATTGGCGGAAGGTGGAACTCTTTTTTTGGATGAGATAGGTGAAATGCCTTTTAATCTTCAGGCAAAACTCCTCAGGGTTCTTCAGGAAAAAGAAATTTATAGACTTGGAAGCACAAAAGCAAAAAAAATAGATGTAAGAATTATAAGTGCCACAAACCAAAATATCGATGAACTTATTAAAAACAATAAATTCAGGGAAGATTTATATTACAGACTTGCTACAATTCCAATTAAAATTCCACCTCTAAGAGAGAGAAAAAAGGATATAATTCCAATTGCAGAAGATATTTTGACAAAAACTATAAAAGAATATAATTTAGAAGAAAAAATATTAAGTGAAGAAGCGAAAGAAACCCTTTTGAATTATGAATTCAGAGGTAATATAAGAGAGCTTATCAATATTATTGAAAGAGCGGCAATTTTGAGTGGTAAAGTGATAACAAAAGAAAATTTATTTTTATTATAAGGAGAATAAATGTATAATGTAGCGATTGTGGGAGCGACAGGAGCTGTTGGAGAAGAATTTTTAAGGGTTTTGGAAGAATATGATTTTCCAATTAAAAAACTTGTGCCTCTTGCAAGTGCGAGAAGTGTTGGAAAAGAAGTTGAATTTAGGGGTGAGAGTCTAAAAGTAAAAGAATTAACCTGTGATGTATTTAAAGAAGAAGAAATTGATATAGCATTTTTTAGTGCGGGCGGAAGTGTAAGTGCAAAATTTGCGCCATGTGCAGTAGAAGCCGGGGCAGTTGTTATTGACAATACAAGCCATTTTAGAATGGACCCTGACGTGCCTTTGGTTGTTCCTGAAGTAAATCCGGATGATATAGCATTATGGAATAAAAAAGGAATAATTGCAAATCCTAACTGTTCCACTATTCAAATGGTAATTTCCCTTGCTCCGCTTCACAGAGAATTTAATATTAAAAGAGTAGACGTTGCAACATATCAGGCTGTAAGCGGAGCCGGTAAAAAAGGGATGGAAGAGCTGTTTGAACAGATGAGGGCTATATTTAATTTTAAACTTGATAAAAAAGTTGAAGAAAGAGAAGTTTTTCAATATCAAATTGCCCTAAATGTAATTCCACATATTGACAAATTTATGGACGGTGGATGGAGTAGGGAAGAGCTTAAAATGGTAAATGAAACTAATAAAATTATGCATTCAAAAATAAAAGTTGCAGCAACCTGTGTGAGGGTTCCTGTTCTTAGAAGCCACAGTGAGGCTATTAGCATTTATTGTGAAAAACCGGTAAATGTGGAGAGAGCCAGAGAAGTTTTGGCAAATTTTCAAGATGTAAAAGTAATTGACAATCCTGAGAAAAATGAATATCCAATGCCTATCATTGCAACTGATACCGATTATGTATATGTAGGTAGAATTAGAAAAGATTTATATGATGACAATGTACTTCATTTCTTTAATGTTGCAGACCAATTAAGAGTCGGAGCGGCTACAAATGCCGTAAGAATTGGCCTTAAATGGATAGAAATGGAAGGCGAAGCCTTTTTAAAGGGTAAATATGGAAAATAAAAGAGGATTAATAGAAACTATTTTTGAAAGTACTTTATGGAATAGCAGGCTTATAGTGATTTTGGCTGTGATTTTCGGTATGTTTGGAGGAATTGCTCTGTTTTTTATTGCAAGTTATGATATTTGGGAGATGATGGTTGAAACTTATAAATTCTTTTTTACTCATTACCATCCGGAGCACTTCCATGCAAAAATAATAAGCGGAATAATTGGTGCTGTTGATTTATATCTGATTGCCGTTGTTATGCTTTTATTTTCATTTGGTTTGTATGAACTTTTTATTTCAAAAATTGATGATGCGGAAAATAGCGAATCCGGAAGTAAAATTTTAGCTATACACAATTTGGATGAGCTTAAAGACAAGCTTGGAAAAGTTGTTGTAATGGTTTTAATTGTAAGTTTTTTTAAAAAAGTTATAAATATGGATTTTTCTACACCTCTTGAGATGATGTATTTAGCAGGGAGTATTTTAGCGCTTGCCTTAGCACTTTATTATATGCATAAAGGCGCTCATTAAAAAAATTAAAAAAAAGGTTAATATGAAATATATATTCGGCCCTGTGGCTTCCCGCCGCTTTGGAATGAGCTTAGGAATTGATTTAAGTCCTGATAAAAAAAGGTGCAATTTTGATTGTATCTACTGTGAATTAGAACCGGCTAAGCCAATTATGGAATATGATAATCCTCCCAAAGTTGATGATATTTTTGAAGAAGTAAAAGAGGCTGTGGGGAAATTCGAATTTGATGTATTGACTATTACAAGTAACGGTGAGCCTACCCTTTATCCAAATTTAAATGAATTGATTGATAAATTAAAAACACTCAATAAAAAACTTTTAATTCTCAGTAATTCCTCTACAATTATGAAAAAAGATATTCAAAATGCCCTAAAAAAACTCGATATTGTGAAACTTTCCCTTGATGCGGTAACCCCGTCTGTTTTTAAAAAAATTGATAGACCTGCAAAAGGTATAAATATAGAAAAAATAATAAATGGAATTATTGAATTTCGAAAAATTTATAATGGTGAGCTTATTATTGAAACTTTAGTGGTTAAAGGTATTAATGATAGAGTTGATGAATTTAAGAATCTAAATGAAGTTTTAGCAAAAATAAATCCTGATAGGGTGGATATTTCCACAATAGACAGACCACCTGCATACAGGGTTGAGGGTGTAAGTATTGAGAGACTTTTTGAACTTGCTGAATATATAAAAAATCAAAATATTTTTATCCCAACACGTGAGAAAATAAATTATAAAATTGAAAATCTGACAAAAGAAGAACTTCTTGAAACTCTTAAAAGAAGACCTTTTAGCGAAAGTGATGTGAAAAATATTTTAGATGAGCATACTTTAAAACTTTTTAATGATTTGGAAAAAGAAAAATTACTAGAAGAAATTTGGGTGGGGGGAGTTAAATTTTATAAGGCTTTGGTATGAGGGAATTTTTTAATATTTTTAAGATATTAATTGCCGTAGATGTCGGCATTATTGTTTTTTGTTTTTTAGAACATAATCTTTTGTGGCTTTATAATAGCCAGATAGCGTTCTTTTCAACTTCACTTATTATTTTGGGTAGTTTTATCGGATATGCTGGAATGGTTAGGAGAAATTTAGAAAATGGAAACGTAGGAGAAGATGTTTTAAAAAAATATGAAGACCCTTATAATTTGGATGATGAAGAAGAAGTTGAAATTAAAAAAATAAAAAAAGAAAAATTAAAATGGTATGAGGCAGTTTTACTTAATTTTAAAGGTGGAATGAATATAATAAGGATTTTAGGTTATGTTTTTTTGGTTGCCGGGTTTTTATATCTAGCTAAAACAAACAGATTTGATACTTTAAGTTTTCTTTTTGGAGTAACTATTGTTCCTGCTGTGACCTTTATTTATCTTTTATTTTATAAGAAAAAACTTAGTAAACTTGATTGACAATCCTTCAAGGATTATTATATAATAACAATAATAATACTTGAAGGAGGGGATGATGGCTAGAATTTATGGAAAAGTTGAAGATATTAAAGATATAAGCAGGATTAACTGTATTATTAGAGATGAAATGTTAAAAGTGGAAGATGAAGCGGAATTAAGCGAGCTTAAAAAAAGAAGCGACTATTTATGTACTCTTACATATTCTCCTTTCTGGCAAAAAAAATTTGAAAATGAAATAGATAAATTAAGAGAAGCTGCTATTGAAGAAAACAGGATTACTGTAAAAACAGCAAATATAATTGCCAAATATAAGGGATTCGATAAAGAATATTTTCCTTGGAAAAAAGAAATAGATATTGAACATCAATTAAAACAGATTCCTCAAACTGTAATTGACGAATTAACAAAAAATATTTTTTCATTAAAATTAAGTCTTGATATTTTAGAGGATTTAAGGGAAGAATTTTGTGATATCAGAAAAGCAATGGTTTTATGTGAAAATGTTGAATGTTTGAATAAATTGAAAAATGCAGTTGATATTTTATCAATACTTCCTTATTTGGAAAGTTTTAATTCTCATTTTGATGAAGGTATTTTGGCTGCAATTGATAAATTGATACTAGCCGAAAAAGAAAGAAGTGTAAAACTTGCTAATATTATTGCTGAGGTTAACGGATTTGATGTTTATTACCAAAGTGTAAGTGTTAATGATTTTGAATTTAAAAATAATGAAGAAATTAATACATATATGAAAAAACTATTGGTAGAAGAAAAAAAATCTGAAACCTATATTCCAACCGAGGCTAAATATGAAAAAGGTGCAAAAGTTTACTGGCTTGTATATTATTTGCCAAAAAGGAAAAGAGATTATGCAAAAAGAATATATTTACCTGAGAAAATAAGAAATGTTAAAATTGTAGGCCCTGATTATTTTGTAAACAGATTTGGAAACAAGGTTTGGGGTATTAAAATAGAGTATGAAAATGAAGTAAGAGAGGCTGATATTGTAATTAGAGGTAAAAAAATTCATCTTCCAACAAGATGGATTAAAAGAGAAAAAATTGTACCTGTTCCGAAAGATGCAGAAAATATCAGAATAACAGAGGAAAAACCAAAAAGCGCTATGGATATTGCATAGTGCTTTTATAAGCAAAGAAACTACTGAAAAATGTAAAATAAGTTAAAAATGTAGTAATACCTACGAAAACGGGTATTACTACTAAAGTTATATTCGGATTATTAAATATTGTAGGAAAAATATAAAATAGATATGCAAATGAAAGAATTGAATATATAACTGATAAAATAATTGACCATATCAAATAAATTAAAAAATATTTTAAATTGAATGTTTTTATCCAGAATTTAAAATCAATTAAAGAACTTAAAATTGACAGAAAAGCCCCTTTGAAATCTTCTTTGTCTAATGCTTCTCCCAGTTTTCCCAAATATATGTAACTGAAAAATAAAAAATAAATTAAATATATTCCAAGCATAATCTGGGCTATAAATGATGCGTTTTGTATATTTAATAAAAATGAATGGGGATCTGCAAGCAGATATACGCTACCGCTGAAATTTAAAATTATTACAAATAAAAACATCCAGAAAGAAATTATTATAAAATTGCCAAGAAGTATTCCGGTTGCTGTTGGAATAAAATGAAATAAAAAACTGCTGAGAGGCTGAATTTTTAAATTATGGAAATATTCATCAATATTTGCTGTATTTTTAACCAAATATATTAAAAATCCCCCTATACTTAAATAAATCATTTTTTCCAAAATAAACGCAACTATACTGATTACCGGATATGCTTCAATGAGTGTGAAAATGGATACAAGTAAAATTACAATCAATAATTTTTTCCATTCCGCAAAAGTTGTAAATGTGTATTGAAAAATTTCTTTCATTTAAGCCCTTTTTGTTAGAATTCTATCAAAAAAGGCTACTTTTGTGTGCAATATTTGGAATTATTGGAAAATATGATTTAAAAAAAGTAAGATATGTCCTTGATTTAATGATACACAGAGGCAGTGATTATCAAAATATTGTGGAATTTAAAGATGGCGTTTTTGGATTTAACCGTTTGGCAATTGAAAATATAGATAAAAATTTACAGCCTTTAAAAATCGGAAATAGAGTTTTTGTATTTAACGGGGAGATTTATAATTATAAAGATTTGATAAAGCAATATAATCTGAATGTAAAAACAGAAATAGAGGTAATTGCTGGGTTGTGGGAGAGACTTGGAGTGGATTTTGTTAAAAAACTTGATGGAATGTTTGCTATTGCAATTTTTGATAAAAAGTTATATTTATTTCGGGATGAATTTGGCAAAAAACCACTTTATTTTACAAAATCAGGAATTTTTGCAAGTGAAATTAAAGCAATTTTGCCTTTTATTGAAAAAAAATTAAATTTTGATGCATTGGCCGAGTATCTTGCCTACAATTCTTCTATTGCACCAAATACGATTTATAACAGTATCTATAAACTTCCTGCGGGATGTTTTTATGACGGAGAGATAAAAAGGTGGTGTGATTTTGAAAGAATTGAAAATGAAAAATGGACAAAGGATAATGTTTGTAATGAATTTGAAAAATTACTGACAGAGAGTATAAAAAAGAGGCTTCAGGGTGAAGTTGAAATAGGTTCGCTTCTTAGCGGCGGGGTTGACAGCAGTTTAATTGCCTCCGTTACTTCAAAATTTAGAAAGTTAAAAACTTTTTCAATCGGTTACGAGGGATATGATAATTATGATGAGAGAAAATATGCGAGGGTTGTTGCTAATCATATAGATTCAGAACATTTTGAAGTAAATTTTACTAAAAAAGATTTTTTTGACGAATTTGAAAATGTGCTTTTTTATATGGATGAACCGATTGGTGACAGCAGTTTTTTTGCCGCAAAATTTCTTGCAAAACATATTCCTTTAAAAGTTGTTTTAAGCGGTGAAGGAAGTGATGAACTGTTTTTGGGATACAGGCGTTATAATGAATATTTAGGGTTTTTGGATGCATATTTGCCAAATAAAATGTGGCTTAAAAAATATCTTGAGAGACATTATGAAGATATAAAAGAGTGGGAGGTTTTTAGGAGGTTTTTTGCAAATGAAGAGGTTTTCAGGGGAATAAATGAAATTTTTTTTCAAAGACAGATAAATAAAGTTTTAAAAGTAAAAGCTAAGGAAGTTGATTATAAAAGATTTTTAAAAGGTTGGAGAAGTTTTGATTTTACCTATTTTGATTTAAAAGTCTGGGTTGGGGAAGTGCTTTTAATGAAACTTGATAAAATGTTTATGTCAAATAGCATTGAAGCTAGAAGCCCTTTTTTGGATAGAAGTTTGGTACAATTCGTTTTTTCTCTGCCGGAAGTTGTCAGAGGTAAAAATAAATGGATTGTTAAAGAGACGGCTAAAAAATATCTGCCAATTAGTATAATAAACAGAAGAAAAAAAGGATTTGCCTTTCCATTTTATGAATGGTTAAAAGAAGAGAATGAATTAAAAAGAATTGTTGATATAAATAGAAAAAGCAGAATTTTTAATGAAGAGTATTTAAAAGAAATAATTAAAACAGGGCATAAAAGATATAAACAGCATTTATGGAGTTTATATCTTTTTAGCAGATGGTGTGAGAAGGAATTTTTATGAAATTTAATATAAACAAATATTTAATTGATGATATTGAAAATAAAGACCATCCGAGTGATTTTGAGATTCAAAACAATATGGCTGTCTTAATTTTAAGACTTCCTTTTATTGATGTTAAAAAAGAAAAAATTGAAATTGTGTCTTATGCTTTTTTAATAAAAGAAAAAGTTTATATTTATAACAGGGAAAAGAAAGAATTTGAAATATTAGGCGATTTTGATGATTTGCATAAATTTTTGGATATAAGGCTTGATAAAATTTTAGCCAAACTTAACAGACTCCATATAAAAATTGCAAAAATGGAAGACGATTTATATGAAAACAAAAAAGAGGATTTTTCAAAGATATGGCTTGAATGTAAAAAAGATTTGGTTTTAATAGAAAGATTAATAGGCCATGCGATGGTTGCATATGAAAGATTTTTGAGACATTTTAAAGAAAAATTGGAAAATAATTACGGTTTTTTAGATTTAAAAGAACATTTTGAAAGGGCTTTTCGTTTTTCACATCAGGCTATTGAGAAAGTCGATTATTTGTATGATTTTTATAAAACCCGCCAGGATGAGAAAATGAATAATATAATGTTTGTTTTGACTTTAATTTCAGGTATTTTTTTACCGCTTACATTAATAACAGGATTTTTTGGAATGAATACAGGGGGTCTTCCGCTTGCCAACGATCCAAACGGAACGTTAAAAGCTGTGATAATAGGAGTTGTTTTAGAAATTCCGGTTGTTTATATTATCTGGAAAATGATGAAGAGTTAATTTATTAACTCCCTCATTTTTATAACAGCCTCTTTAAGACCTATAAAAACAGCATTGGCAATTATACTGTGTCCTATATTTAATTCCGTAATTTCAGGAATTTTAGCAATTTCAGTAACATTTTGATAATTGAGCCCATGCCCTGCTGCAACTTCCAAATCTAAATCTTTTGCTAATTTTGAGGCGTCTTTTATTAAGTTAATTTCAAGTTCCAGTTCTTTTTTAAGTGTTTTTCTATCCATTTGTTTAAAAATTTTGTTAGGTGTGTGATTAAGATTGCTAAAAAGGGCTAAATGTAAATTTGCATATTTTCCTGTATGCAGTTCTATCATTTCCGCTTTCATCTCTTTTGCTTTTTTAATTTGAGCAAAATCTGGATCTATAAACAGTGAAACTTCAATATCATTTTTGTGAAGTTTGTCTATTGCATTTAAGATTCTTTTTTCGTTTTTAAATAAATCAAGTCCGCCCTCAGTTGTCACCTCTTCTCTTTTTTCAGGGACCAATGTTGCACGGAAAGGTTTTAAATTACAGATAATGTCAATAATTTCTTCATTTATACTGCATTCCATATTTACGGGCAGGAAACTGCTTTCAATTATTCTTTTCGCATCAAAATCATTTATATGTCTTCTGTCTTCTCTTAAATGTGTTGTAACTTGGTCTGCTCCCGCTTCTTTTAAAATCTCAAGTGCCATTAAAGGGTCTGGTTCGTTTATTTTTCTGGCTTCCCTTATGGTTGCAATATGGTCTATATTTACTCCAAGTTTCATTTTATTCCTTTTTTGTTATAATTTTATCAAAAAGGACGTTTATGAAGTATTTTATCGGAACGGATCATGCCGGATTTGAAGTTAAACCTTTTGTAATTGATTATTTACAAAAAAAGGGGCTTGAAGTAGAGGATTTGGGGTGTTATTCATCTGAAAGTGTAGATTATCCGGACTTTGCTCATAAAGTTGCCGAAGCGGTTTTAGCAAATCCTGGGACTAAGGGGATTTTAATTTGCGGCAGCGGAATTGGAATGAGTCTTGCTGCTAATAAACATAAAGGTATAAGAGCCGCGCTTTGCCATGATTACTATACTGCATCGATGGCCAGACGTCATAATGATGCAAATATTTTGTGTTTTGGTGCAAGAATTGTGGGGCTGGGTGAGATTGAATCAATTCTTGAAGCATGGTTAACGCATGAATTTGAAGGTGGAAGACACGAAAGAAGGGTGAAAAAAATTGATATTTAATTGGATTTTTTTATCATTAATTATATTATTAACACTTTTTTTGACTTTCAAAATGTTTTATTATAAACATTTTTGGGAAAAATCTTATGAAAATGAAAAACTGTTAAAAGAAAATCTTAATGAAGCTGAATTGCTAATTAAAAAATATCAAATTCAGCTTCAAAGGGCTCTTGGAAATTTGTCTTTGCTTGAAGATGAAATAAATAAATTAAAAAATGACTTAAAAGCTGTAAAAAACAGAAATGCTCAATATAGAATAGAAAATGAACAGCTTAAAAAGAAAATAAAAGAGCTTGAAAATAAAATTGAAGCATTACTCTAATTTAATTTTGTGTAATATATATAAAAACAATAAAGGTATGATTAAAATACTAATTATTAATTTTGTGATAAAAATTGCTGCAATATTTAAAAGAGAAAATATAATTTTATCCGAATTCTGTAAATAATATTTGACTTCTTTTTTTATTTTATTTATAGAGCTGCTGTTTAATGTGTTGTTTTGTGCGGTATATTTAATTATGTTTAGATTTTGATTGATCTGGGGTATGAAATAGCTTTTTTCTAAATAATGAAATATTAAAGCCGAAACCGGCATGTAAATTCTTAAAAACAAAAGAATTAAAATAAGTCTTTTAAGAATAGAACTGTTAATAAAAATGTTTAAAAATGCCAATATAAGAATTAAAATTACAAATCCCCATAATTTAGAAAGTTCATATAAAACTTTTTCACTTCCAAGAACCCATAACGCATTTGTAAGTAATGTAGAAAACCTTTCAACGGCGTCATTAATCGGATCCACCACTTCTCCAAGTGCCACATTTCCGCTGACAAATGCGCCGGCTTCTATTGACGAATTTTTGATAACAGATATTCCTGCATTAAGGGATCGGGCTAGAGCGTAAGTAATTAAAGAGGATTTAAGAGATTCGTTAATATAATTTTTTGTAAATTTGTCATATAAAGGAAAAGAAAAAAGAATAATTACAGCAGAAAAGAAAATGATTAAATTCTGTTTATTTTTTTTTAGGTCTAAAAGCGCTTTTGCTTTCAATATAATCTCCTCCTATTAAATCAACTGTATAAGGAATGGCCGCCCATACTGCTTCCAGATTTTCTTTTATTGCCTTTGGAGAGCCTGGCAGATTTAATATAAAAGTGTTTTTTACCACACCTGCAGTGCCTCTGGCAAGTATTGAAGTCGGTACGTATTTTAATGAATGCATTCTCATAAGTTCCCCAAATCCTGGTAATTCTTTTTCGATCACCATACGAGTGGCTTCTGGAGTTACGTCTCTTGGGGCAGGTCCTGTGCCGCCGGTAGTTAAAATTAAAGAACATTTCTTTTCTGCTAGTTCTTTTAAAGTTTTTACAATTTCATCAAATTCATCAGGTATTAATTTATAAACAGTTTCAAATTTATTTTCAATATTTTCATTTAAGAATTTTTCTATTTCTTTTCCGCTTTTATCTTCATAAATTCCTGCACTAGCTCTATCTGAAATTGTAACAATACCAATTTTTAACATTTAAATCCTTTTTGGAAAATTATATCAATTTTTAGAAGAAGTATGGAAAAAAGGTTTAACTAAATAACAAAAAAGTAAAAATATTACAGTATTGCGGAATTTAATGAAAAGTTTGCGTTAAAAAATTGCATTTAACCTATAACGGCTGTAAGCGTAGAAAATGAAAATTCGCACAAATTCACCGCTTGAAGTTAAAAATGACAAGCAGTTGCCATTTTATTAACAGCCCTTTTGTTTGTAATTTTTAATAAAATTTGAATGGAATGCTAGGAAAGTGAAGTATCAGTTGTAATATTTTTTTCTTTGAAGTGGATATTTGGTAATGAGTATATGGAAGAAAAAGAAAAAGAATTATTCAGCGTAATAATCGATTCCTTCTTTTTCTTTTAACATATTAATTAGGTGATTTTTATACCCTTCTACCCATTTATCAACATCGTCAACTTTAATTCTTGCAACTCCGCTTTCAATTGCGGCTCTTGCAACTGCTACTGATTCATCAACAAATACTCTTCTGTCAAACGGTTTAGGTAAAATATAGTCTTTTCCAAATTTCAAATCAGCTCCATTGTACGCATCTTTTACGTATTGAGGAACCGGTTTTTGAGCAAGGTCTGCTAATGCATAACAAGCTGCAATTTTCATTTCCATGTTTACGGCTTTTGCTCTAGTATCAAGCGCACCTCTGAAAATATAAGGGAATCCCAAAACATTGTTAATTTGGTTTGGATAGTCACTTCTTCCTGTTCCTATGATTAAATCATCTCTGACTTCCAAAGCAAGTTCCGGTTTGATTTCCGGATCAGGGTTTGCCATAACAAAAAGCATAGCATTTGGAGCAAGGGTTTTTACCATATCCTGAGTAATACAGTTTGCTACAGAGTTTCCAACTACCACGTCAGCACCTTTTAGGGCATCAGCTAAAGTTTCAATGTCTTCATCTACTGCCCAAGGCTGTTTATATTTATTTAAATCGGTCCTTTTTGTTGTAATTGCACCCTTACTGTCAGTTACTACGATGTTTTTAATTCCAAGCGCTTTATACATTTCACACGCAGCAAGTCCTGCGGCACCTGCTCCTATAACCACAACTCTTAAATCTTCAAGTTTTTTACCAGTTAGTCTTGCACCGTTAATGATAGCTGCACCTGAGATGATAGCTGTTCCGTGTTGGTCATCGTGGAAAATAGGAATATCGCATTTTTCCTGAAGTTTTTTTTCTATATCAAAACATTTTGGTGCTTTAATATCTTCAAGATTAATTCCTCCAAATGTCGGAGCCATTGCCCAGCTGACATTTACAATTTCATCAATATCATGTACCTGAAGCTCAATATCAAAAGCATCAACATATGCAAATTTTTTAAATAATACTGATTTACCCTCCATTACGGGTTTACCTGCAACAGGTTTTAAAGTTCCTAGTCCCAAAACAGCAGTTGAATCTGATATTACCGCTACAAGATTTGCTTTGTTTGTATATTCGTATGCCAAGTTTTCATCTTTATCTATTTCAAGACATGGGATAGCAACCCCAGGTGTATAAGCAAGTGAAAGATCTTTTGAATCTTTAACAGGTTTTGTTACTTCTATAGCAATTTTACCAGGGACTGGTTTTGAATGATATTCTAAGGCTTCCTCTCTTGTAAATACCGGTCTGTTTGCCATTTAATCTCCTTTTTTTGTACAATTATAGTTAAAAGTTACCATACTTTACAATTATATTACTCTTTTTAAGAGTGAGTGTTACAAAAGGAAGCAAATGATAATAGATACTCATACCCATCTGGATAATGAAAAATTTAAAGATGACGTTGATGAGGTTATAAAAAGGGCCAAAGAAGCTGGTGTCAAAAAATTTATAATTCCGGCGGCTGACCCTAAAGATTTACCAAGGGCAATTGATTTGGCGGAAAAGTATGATGAGATTTATTTTGCTGTTGGAGTGCATCCTGTAGATATAGATAAATTTGAAGAAAAATTACTGCTTGAGAATATAAATCATCCTAAATGTGTGGCAGTAGGGGAGATAGGACTTGATTATCACTGGGTTAAAGATGAAAAGCAAAGAAAAAAGCAGCAAGAATTTTTTCAAAGACAGATTAATATAGCAAAAAAATATAATAAACCGATAATCGTACATGTAAGGGAAGCAACTGCTGATACAGAAAAGATTATTGAAAACAATCCTGATATAAAAGGTGTGTTTCACTGCTTTAACGGGGCAGAGCAGCTTTTAAAATTCAGTGACAGGTTTTATTATGGAATAGGCGGTGTTATTACATTTAAAAATGCAAAAAAACTTGTAAATGTATTTCCTAAAATCCCAAAAGAAAGGATTGTTATTGAAACAGATGCCCCATATCTTACACCTCATCCCCTCAGAGGTAAAAGAAACGAACCTATGTATACTGTTTATGTAAGGGATAAAATTGCCGAGCTTTGGGGAGTTGATAAAGAAGAAGTGGAAAAAGTAACAACCAATAATGCAAAAAGGCTTTTTAACATATGAAAAAATTAATTTTTATTTTGATTTCTGTTATTTTGTATGCTGATATTTTTACCAATAAAAATGTTCAGATTTTACAGAGTTTGGGAATTGAGGAAAATTTTATAAATAATAAAAAATTAAATTATTTATATAAAATTTATTTAAAAAATAAAAAAAGATACTTTTTGAATGTTTTAGAAAACGGATATGATTTTTTGCCTCTTATAAGGGAAGAAATTATTAAATCAAAAATTCCAAAAGAATTAATTTCAGTAGCATTAGCCGAGAGTTACCTTAAATTAAACGCAAAATCAGATAAAAAGGCAATAGGACTTTGGCAGATTATGCCCCTTACCGCAAAAAGATTTGGTCTTAAAATAAACGAATATGTTGATGAAAGGAAAGACCCTGTCAAAGCCACAAAAGCGGCAATAGAATATTTAAAAAATTTATATGATTTCTTTGGAAAATGGTATCTTGCCGTTATGGCATATAATGCAGGGGAAGCCAGGATAGTTGAGGCGGTTGTCAGGGCCAAAGTTGATAAACTGTGTAAGAAACTTGGAAAAAACTGTAAGAAAAATAAAGAAATAAAAGAGTACAGAAAAATTATAAGAAATTATCAAAGACATGGAAGATATGCATACGGACCGCTGCACCGGTTATATCTGAAATTAAAGCCTGTTCCTTTAACTCTTAGTGAACTGTTTACATTTCAAAAAGGTTTGAAAAGACAGTATCTTCCAAAAGAGACAAGAAAATATATTTTAAAAATTCTTGCTTTGTCTTTTTTGTTTAACAATGACGAATTTATAAAATATTCTAATTCATATCTTTTAAATTCGGGAGTTACACCTTCCTGGGTAAAAGTTGAAGTACCGGCAGGAACCAGTTTAATATATGTAAGTAAATTATTGGGAGTTTCATTAAAAGAGTTAAGAAGACACAATTATCATTTAAATTATATTTTTACACCTCCCTATAAATATTATATTTATATCCCTTACAGTAAATTAGCTTATTTTAAATTGAATTTTCATCCGAAAAAATACTTTTTTGTATACAGGGTTAAAAAAGGAGATACACTACTGAAAATAGCAAAAAGATTTGATACGAAAGTAAAATTGATAAAAGATTTCAATAAAATAGGAAGATTTTTGCATATTGGTGAAAGACTGGTAATTCCTTTAAATTCTGTATTTATAACTTATAAGGTAAAAAAGGGTGACAGTTTAAATAAAATTGCAAAAAAATACGGAATAGATTATGCTAAAATAAAAAAAGTTAATAATTTAAAAACAAATATTATAAGAGTAGGACAGATACTTAAAATTCCTCAGGAGTTTAAATGAAAAAACTGATATATATTGGTTTATTAATTTTTATTTTCATATTTGCAGGATGCGGGAGCAGGGAATATGAAACTGTTGTTTATTCAACCCCGGGTAATAAACCGACTCAAAATGCTTATGCGGTAAATGGGAATGTTTATATTCCTAAAAAACATGTACCTATCGGTTGGACTCAACGTGGAATTGCAAGTTGGTACGGACCCAATTTTCATGGAAAATATACAAGTAACGGTGAAATATACAATATGTATGATTATACGGCCGCTCATAAAACGCTTCCAATGAATACAAAAATAAAAGTTACAAATTTAAACAACGGCAGAAGTGTTATTGTAAGAATTAATGACAGAGGCCCTTTTGTAAAAGGAAGAATAATAGATTTAAGTTATGCGGCTGCTAAACAAATAGGTATTGATAAAACAGGAACGGCTCCTGTAAAACTAGAAGTGATAGGATTTGGGGGTAAAGATTATGTCGACGGATATATGATACAGGTCGGTGCATTCTCAAGATATAAAGGAGCAAAAATTACTGCAAAAAAATATCAAAATTTAGGATATAATATTGCAATTAAAAATATAAACGGGTTGAATAAGGTATTTATTACAGGATTCTCAACATATAATGATGCTAAAAGATTCAAAATGGAAAACAATATAAACGGATTTATTGTAGGAGAATAAATGACCGAAATAAAAAGAAAAACAAAAGAAACAAATGTTGAAGTAAAAGTAGAGATAAATGGAAGCGGAAAATCGCAAATTTCTACAGGTATAGGGTTTTTTGACCATATGTTGGAAGCCCTTTCAAAACACAGCGGAATTGATATGGAAATTTTTTGTGAGGGTGATATTTTTGTGGATTATCATCACAGTGTGGAAGATGTTGGGATTGTTTTGGGAGAAGCGCTGAATAAAGAAGTTTTTCCAGTTAGCAATATTGAAAGATTTTCAAATGTCGTCGCAATTTTAGATGAGGCTGCGGTTGAGGTGGATTTGGATATTTCAGGAAGGCCGTATCTTGTATATGAAATGCCAAGAGACGGAGTTATAAAAGATTTTGATTTAGAACTAGTTGAAGAGTTTTTTAAATCACTTGTTTTCAATTTTAAAATTTCAGCGCATATTATCTATAAAAGAGGTACAAATAAGCATCATATTGTTGAAGCTGCTTTTAAAGCATTTGCCGTGGCTCTTAGGAGGGCTCTTTCTTACAGGAAAAACGGAATTCCTTCTACAAAAGGTGTTATATAACTTGGAAACGGATAATGAGAAATCAAAAGTGATAATATGGAGATGAAATGATAGAACTTATTGTACTTGATGTTGACGGGACTTTAACAGACGGGAAAATATATTATTCAAACAGCGGTGATGAGATAAAGGCTTTTAATATAAAAGACGGTTTAATGATTAAATCCTGGAATACTCTTGGAAAAAAGAGTGCGATTATTACAGGCAGGGTTTCTAAAATTGTGGAAAGAAGGGCAAAAGAACTTGATATCACTTTTATAAGACAGGGGATAAGAGATAAAGCGGGGGAACTTAGAAAAATAGTTGATGAATTAAATATCAGTTTTGATAATGTAGCGATTATAGGTGATGATATGAATGATTTTTCAATGTTGAAGCTCGTTAAAAAAACATTTGCCCCTTATGATGCCTCTGCTTTTATTTATGATTTTGTAAATTATCCTTTAAATAAAAAAGGCGGGGAGGGGGCGGTTGCCGAAATGATTGAAATTTTGTTAAAAGAAGAAAATTTATATAATAAATTTTTAGAGTTATGGCAAAAATAATAATTTTTTTAACAATAGTTTTTATAATGATTTTTCCTATTTTTATTTCAAATAAACATTATAAAAAAATTCCTGAAAAAAAAGAAAATAAACCGTTGATTGAAATCATCGACGGTAAATATAAAAAATATAATAATATTTTGGAGATAAACGGAAGTTTTTCAAAAGCCAATATATATCTAAATTATTATCAATTTGACAATTTATTTGCTGATAATTTGGTAAAAAAAGAAAAATATTTTGCTAAATGGGCTTTTAGAAAAAATAATATAATTAAGGCAAAAATTGTTAAATATATAAATAATGATTATAATGTACATGCAAAAAATGTACTTTATAATGAAAAAAAGAAACTTTTAAAAGGCTGGGATTTTACTTTTAATTCAAATAAAGCAAAGGGAAAGGGTAAATACTTTGAAATAGATAAACATAAACATTTGTTTGCAAAAAATATAATTTATTATATAAAGGTTGAAAAGTGAAAAAAATTGTTATTTTTATATTGGCTGTTTTATTAAATGCACAGGAATTAAAAATTATCAGTAAAATTTTTAACTATTATCCCGACAAATTATATTCGTATTTTAAGGGTGATGTAAATGCAACCAAAGGAAAAGACAATATTTTAGCTGATGAAATAAAAGTATATTTAAATAAAAACAAGTCATTAAAAGAATTAATAGCAATAGGACATGTGAAATTTAATTTAAATTTAGATAATAACACTACTTATAAAGGTTACAGTGATTTTTTAGATTATAATATAAAAAGCGGGGATATTATATTAAAAGGAAATGCCTTTGTTAAAAAACTGGAAACCAATGAAAGTGTAAAAGGAAAATATATAAAAATTAATAAATTCAGCAAAAAAGCAGAAGTTAAAGGCGGTAAAAAACCGGCTGTAATTATAATAAAGGTAAAAGAATGAAAGTAAGATTTATAAAATCGGCACCAAGCATAAGAGAAGCTATTGAGCCTAATTTGGTGGAAATTGCACTTCTTGGAAGAAGTAATGTGGGGAAAAGCAGTTTTTTAAATGCTTTTTTAAATCAAAAAATTGCAAAAACATCTTCAACCCCGGGAAAAACTCAGCTTATAAATTTTTTTGAAGTTGAAGATGAAGGTAAAAAATATATACTTGTTGATTTGCCTGGGTTCGGATATGCAAAAGTTTCAAAGTCATTGAAAAAAGAATGGGGTAAAAATCTGGATGAATTTTTAAAAAACAGGTTTAATATAAAACTTTTTATTCATTTAAGAGATGCAAGACATCCGAATCTTGAAATTGACGAAAATGTAGATAATTATTTAAAATCATTCATAAGGCCGGATCAGCAGATACTTACGGTTTTTACAAAAATAGATAAACTGAAACAGAGTGAAATTTCTAAATTAAAAAAAGAATTTCCTAATGCGTTGTTTGTATCCAATGTCAAAAAAAGAGGTTTTGAAAGGGTAAAAGAAAAAATTAATGAAATTTTGTGGGGAAATAATAAAATGGAAAATGAAAAATGAATAACGGAAAAGATATTAAATTAATAAAACCTAATTTAAAAAATATTCAAGATATTCAAGAAATTGTTGATGAATATGTAGATGAGGGTATAATTTTGAAAAGAGATGATGATGAAGTTGCGGCAAATATCCGATCTTATATTATAGCTTATGATAATAATAAACCTGTGGGAGTTGGTGCGCTTCATATATTTTCACCTTTTTTGGGTGAAATTCGCTCACTTGCGGTAAAAAGAGAATATCAAGGGAAAGGAATAGGAAGGGAAATTGTAAATAAATTAATTGACGAAGCAAAAAATCTGGGATTAAAAGAAGTTTTGACTTTAACTTATCAAAAAGAGTTTTTTGAAAAGTTGGGATTTGTTGAAATTCCGAAAGAATCAATTCCTGATAAAAAAATATGGGCAGATTGTATAAAATGCAAATTTTTTCCAAATTGCAACGAAATAGCACTTATAAAACATTTATAAAAATTATTTTAATTTTTTTAATTAACAGTTTAAGTGCTTTTTCTCCTTTATTGCCGATATTAATTGGATTCTTTTTATTTTGCGATGAAATATTTTTTTCTGTAATTTATATTTGTTTTTTTTCAGTTTTGCACAGTGTAAATATTTTTTATTTAATAACAGTTTATTTAATTTTAAGATTTTTTTTATATAAAAAGATTGTTGATTATATTAATTATGAATATCAAAGCATAATTTATGTATTGATTATATATATTGTTTTATTTGTTTATTTTTTATATTTTAGTAATGTTCAAAATTTATTAATATTTTTACTGTTTAATTTTTCTTTTGATATATTGTTAATTAAGGTTCTTAGGTGCGAAGCAAAATTGTTATAGGAATTATTTTTTTATTTTTTTTGGTGTTAATTTACAGGGTGTATGATTTAAGTATTGTATCATACGACAAATATAATAAATTAGCTACTCAAAATAAAGAAAAAATAATTCCCATTGCCCCAATCAGAGGGATTATTTTTGATAGAAAAAACAATCCTATTGCTTTTAATCAGCTGAGATTTAATTTGGCAATTTCTCCACATTTAAAAATAAATGAATTAAAAGAAAAAATTGATTTTTTAAAAACAATATTACCGGATATTAATGAAACAAAATTAATAAAAACATATAAAATATATAATTCCCCCTACAACCATAATCCTATTACGCTTATAGAATATTTAGATGAAAAAACCATTTATAAAATAGAGCCGTTTCTTTCGATGGATGAAGATTTTTTTATTATGCCTAGTTATTTGAGAAAATATCCGTATAAAAATGTATTGTCTAACGTGTTAGGTTATGTGTCAAGAGCAAATGTTGAAGATTTGAAAAAAAACAATGTTATAACTCTTACCCAGATAAGCGGTAAAAGGGGAATTGAAAAATATTATGACAATGTGTTGCAAGGTGAGGCTGGTGAAAAAAAAGTTATAGTAAATGCGAGAAACATTATATTAAAAACATTATATATAAAAAAGCCCGTAACCCACAATATTACACTCAGCATCGATACACAGCTGCAAAGTTTTATTTATAATTTATTAAAAAAAGAAAATAAAAAAGGTGCTGTAATTGTTATGAAATTAAACGGGGAAATTTTGGCTTTAGTTTCTTATCCTTCATACGATAATAATTTATTCGTAAAAGGTATATCAACCGATAAATGGACTAAATTGCTTTTTGATATTTACCATCCTCTTTTGAATAAACCTGTCAGCGGTCTTTATCCCCCGGGTTCTACTGTTAAACCGGCCGAGGGGTTAATAGCAGCTGCCAGCGGTAAGTGGAATCCATGGAGAAAAATAGAATGTCCCGGATATATTGAAATAGGTGGTAGAAAATTCAGGGACTGGAGGCCACAGGGACACGGTGAAACAGATCTGATTAAAGCTATAAAAAGAAGTGTTGATACTTATTATTATCAGCTGGGGCTTAAAATTGGAATTGATTTTTTAGCTAAGAACCTAAAAAAAATGGGGTTTGGAGAAAAAACCGGAATTGATTTGCCAAATGAAAAAAACGGAATTGTTCCGAATAAAGAATGGAAAATAAAGAAATACCATCAGCCTTGGTTTATAGGGGAAACATTAAATGCGGTAATCGGTCAGGGGTATTTTTTGGTAACCCCACTTCAGGTTGCGGTAAATACCGCATTAATAGCAAGCGGAAAACTTCCTAAGCCTTTTTTAGTTAAAAAAATAGATAATAATATAACCAAACCTGTTTTAAAAGATGTATTGACAAAAAAAGAAAAAAGAAAATTGTGGATTATCAGAAAAGGAATGTGGGAAGTTTGTAATTCACAGGGAGGTACCGCCACAAGACATATAAACATCCCTTATTTTAATATAGCGGGAAAAACTGGAACTGCCCAGGTTTATTCAATTCCCCAGGAAGTTAAAAAAAGAAAAAAAGAAGATGAACTTGCTTATTTTCACCGTTCACATGCTTGGCTTACAACTTACGGGCCATACAGAAAACCCCAATTTGTGGTAACCGTTTTAATCGAACACGGAGGTCACGGAGGGGAGGCTGCGGGGGATATTGTCAGTCAGATTTATATATGGCTTTATAAGAATGGATACATTAAAAAATGAATAATGTATAATGTAAAAAAATTTAATGAAATTTAAATAAGATATTTGGCAAATTCTTTTTTATCTTTTTTTTCACCTGTGAGTTTTTTATTTCCTACAATTATTTCACCTTTGTTTTGTTTGGTATAGCTTACCATCATATCCGCTGCAAGCTGTTTTATATTTTCAGGGGCATTTTTTTGGATAAGTCCGACAGGACCAGGGAAATTATCACATTTCATTATTTCAAAAATTTCTCCGCTGTAATTTTTTAAAACAGGGTTTTCATCTTTGTTTCTTGAAATAATTATTTTATATCCATTAATACTAAAATGCCTTCCAACTTTGCTTATTTCTATTTCTTTATAGGTAAATCCTATATTGTTTTTTAAATCCTTTACCCTTTTTGAAAAATTTGCATCAGTTAGCAGACATCCTCCGCCAGGACTTTCAATAAAATCTTCAATTCCGTATTTTTTGGCAAGTTCAAGCTGAATTTTTCTTTCTCTGCCACTAATCCCTAAAAGTTTTTCCCTATCAACCCATCCTTTTATTTCCGGAACTGTAGGCGGTAAAAGTTTAGCGCTAAGCGGTCTTAAAATAAGACCTTTTGCACCGGAGAGGTTTGTAACCGCATTCATAGCGGGAAGTCTCTGGCTCATTGGTCTTTGTCCCACAACTTCCCCGTTAATTATAAATTTTGCCCCAGTTTTATCCATATATTCTTTTGCAATCCTTATCATATTCGCATGACAGTCGATACAAGGGTTTAAATTTTTTCCATATCCGTATTTCGGGGAAAAAAGTATGGTTTTTATATATTCATCCCTGATATCAGCTATATGTAACTTTACTCCGAGTTTATCAGCAGCGCTTTTTAAAAATTCTTTTTTTTCCCTGTTGGCTTCAAAACCGATATCTATATATAATGCTTCCACTTCAATATTTTGCTCTTGGATAAGTTTTACGGCGAGGGCTGAATCAAGTCCTCCGCTAAATAGTGCTATCGCTTTCAACAAGTTCTCCTTTTTTAAGTTTTAGCAGTTTTAAATTTAATATTTTTAGTTTATGCATTTTTTCATTAGGAGTTAAATTTTTATCTGATTTTATTTTTAAAACTTTTTCCTGATAATATGGAATTAAAAGTTTTCTTATCTGATTTTTTAAACTTTCATAATTCAGTGTTTTTACATCATCCCTTAATACAATATCCAATAATTTTGGATTGTTAAACTCTTCTGCATAAACAAGCTGTAATTCTTCTCGGTGTGTTTTGAATACATCGGTGCTTAAATATTCAACTATTTCATCCATTAAATTTTGGTTTTCATAAAGGGTTTTTATAATACCAGCTTCCGCAATATCAATTTTTTTAACTGAATTAATTTCTTCTTTTGTTTTTCTTATATAAAAAAGTCTCGGATTAATTTGTAGCATTTGAGCGGAAGTATTAATAAAGTCTTCTTTTAAAAGATCAGGCAAGGTTTTTATATAATCTTTCAGTTCATTTAGACAGTGCTGTTTGGCAATAGCATTTTTTATATTGTATTTATTGATTGTCTGGCTGATTATAAAATCTTTAAATTCAATTCCGTTTTTTATAAATTCATCTAAATTTCCACCTTCTTTTACAATATCTGCAGGATCTTTTCCACTTTCAAGTAAAATAACCCTTCCTTCAAAAAATTCTTTGTAAAGAAGTTTTGACGCTTTAAGGGCTGCATTAATTCCAGCAGTGTCACTGTCATATAAAATATTTATTTTTGCATTAAGTTTTTTAAGTATTGGGAGATGTTCAATAGTAAGGGCTGTACCGAGTGTTGCAACTGTTGTGTTATAACCAGCCTGATGCAGCATTATGACATCCATATATCCTTCGACTATGATTACTTCTTTTTTGCGCAGAATATGTTCCCTTGCAAAATTTAGACCATACAGGGTTTTTGATTTATTAAATATTTTTGTGTTAGTGAAATTTATATATTTAGCGGGATGGTTTGTAATAGTCCTTCCGCCGAAGGCAATTATTTTATTTGTACTGGAAAAAATAGGAAATGTAATTCTTTCAATAAGTCTTGGGTATTCTCCGTTTACCAAAACACCAAGTTCGTTTAAAGCTTTAAAATCAAGCTTTGCATTTTTAAAATAATTTATCTGTATTTGTGCCTGTGGGGCGAAGCCTAGAGAAAATTTTTCAATGGTTGAATCCTTAAGACCTCTTTGTTTTAAATATTCAAGGGCGGTTTTGTTTTTATACAGATTTGAAATATAATAATTGTTTACCGATTCTAAGATATCGAGTTTTACAAAAGATTTTGATGAAGTATAATCCAGTTTAAAATTATACATACTTGCAAGTTTTTCTATAGCTTCCGGGTAAGAGAGTTTTTCTATTTCCATTATAAATTTTATTGCATCTCCGCTGGCTCCGCATCCGAAGCAGTGGTATATCTGTTTACTTGGGCTTACTACAAATGAGGGTGTTTTTTCGCTGTGAAAAGGACACAGGGCTTTATAGTTGCTGCCTTCTTTTTTTAATTGAAGGTAATTTCCAATTATATCAACAATATCGATAATACTTTTTAAATTTTCTATTGATTCTGGTTTTATCATAATGAAATTATAATAAAATAATGTATAATTGAAAATGAAAATCTATAATTAGAATATTTTTTAATTTGAAAGGTAATTATGCGGGACCCGTTATTTCAGCTGATTTTATTTGTGATTATTATTCTTTTGACTGTTTTGATAACAGTCGGTATAGGAAAGTTAAGGGAATATTTAAAAGAAAAAGAACTTAAAAACTTTTTAAAAGATTTTGAGTATCTGGAAATTGAAAATATTAAACTAGATGATTCTTCAATAGAAGCCCTTTTTTTACTTGCAAAGGCCTATTATAAAGAGGGGGAATATGAAAAAGCACTTAAAATTTATCTTTGGATAAATAAAAATATAAAAAGTACTGAAATTTTAAAAGAAATAGCAAATCTTTATTTTAAGGCCGGTTTTTTGGAAAAAGCCAAAAACATTGCTTATCAGGTTTTAAAAATCAAACCCCGAGATAAGGAAATGCTTAAAATTTTATTGATTATTGATGAAAAATTCGGCAATTATAAAGAAATAATAGATATTATAGAAATTTTTGAAGAATTGGGAATTGATTTACAAAAAGAAAAAGCAAATGCTCTTTTAAAATATATTCAAAACGGTAAAAACTGTAATGTTGAATTTTGTGAAGATGTTAAAACAGTTGAGGATATTTATAAAAAGTATCCTTTTATCAAAAGAGAATATATTGAATTTCTGTTTAAAACAAATCCAAAGAATGCTTATGAACTGATAGCTGATGAATATCATAAATATATAGATTTATTTTTTAACAGAAATGATATTCCAAAAAACATTAAAGACAACAAATGGAAAATTTATAAAAATACACCGTTTGAAATTAAAGCATTAAATTATTTACCTTCAAATCTTGCAACACTGGAGTTTGAATATATTTGCAGTAATTGTAAAAAAATTTTCCCTATATATTCTACAAGATGTCCGCATTGTAATGAATTATTCACTGAAGAACTGATACTCAAATTAAGTGAAAATAAAATAGTTGAAAATATAGAGCTTTAGGCATACCTGTAAGCCGGGTTCTGTTTTGGAGGCTATTTATCTTGGCGCACACTTTACAGTGCCGCTCATGCGAAGGGTATTGTTGCAAGGCTTTACCATCCCTTCTTGCTGCGGAGTGGGTTTACCCGGACAGAGTGTATTGCTACACTCCCGGTGAGCTCTTACCTCACCTTTTCACCCTTGCCTGTGGCCGAAAAGGCCCATCGGCGGTTTGGTTTCTGTGGCACTTTCCCTCGCCTTTCGGCGGCAGCCTGTTAGGCTGACTCCTGCCTTGCTGCAGCCCGGACTTTCCTCTGAAATCAGCAACCTCCCGGTATGCCAGCTCCACCAAAAATCCAAGCTCTTGGACTTTTGGTGGAGCTGTGGGGAATCGAACCCCAGTCCGCAAGTAGAGTACCCTAAGCGTCTACACGCTTAGTTTGTTGGTTATACTTGACTCCTAGGCCCAACAAACAAAGCCTAACCGGAGTAAGGGGTGTATAGATTTTCGGAAAGTCTCTCACACCCTAAGAGACTCTCCTAGCCACACTTTACTCTCCGTCCAAGGCTGTGGCAGACCTTGTTGGACGGAGGCGCCCGAAACTACGGATTAAGCAGCAGCTCTAGCTACTGCTGGGCTATAATTTGTGTTATTTGCTGCGTTTATTTTTAGCGAGCCGTTTTAGTGCTTGCTCAGGCACGCGTGCAGCTTAGGGCTTTCTACCCACGTCGAAATCCATGTCAGCCCCATTAAAGCTACTTTATAGCCTTATTGCGACCGACAAGTGAATTATATCAAAAAAATCTTAAAAAATCAAGAAAAATTTAAGGAAACTTTAAGCTTTTAATTTTACTTGTGCAATTGTATAAGAAAAAGATGACAAAAAATGTCAGGAATTAATTATTTCTTTAATATTTTTTGCCGTATTTGAAATTTTGGATATTTTTTCATTATTGTTTAAAGAATCATCAAGTAAAATTTTTATAAATGCACTACCTACTATTACACCGTCTACATCTTTAGATTTTTCTTTTGCCGTTTTTTCATTTACTCCAAAACCTATAAAAAGTGGAGTTGGGGTAATTTCTTTAATGTATTGGATGATTTCTTTCAAATCTTCCTGTTTTTCTGCACCTGTAATTCCAGCATATGCCACAAGATAGATAAATTCTTTTGGATTTTTAAGTATTTTTTTAATTCTCTCTTTACTATCAGTTGGAGCTACAAATGAAATAAGCGGGAATTTATCTTCATAATTAACTGCTTCTTCATAAGGTAAATCAGGGATAATAAATCCTCTAATTCCGGCCTCGTTTGCTTTTTTTACCATAAAATCATATCCCTTATGATAAAAATTGTTAAAGTATCCCATCCAGTAAGTATTGATATTTTTTCCAATCTGTTCGCTTACTTCAAATAAATCATTTAGTTTAAAGCCGTTTTCAAGCGCTCTTTTATTAGCTTCCTGAATTACCGGACCGTCGGCCACCGGATCTGAAAAAGGAATACCAAGTTCTATTGCGTCGACCCCGTTTTCTTTTAATGAATTGATTAAATCTATTGTAAAATTTTTATCAGGATATGCACATGTGATATAGGCTATTAGTTTTTTCATTGATTTCCTTTGTGATATAATTATATGAAATTATATCAAAAGGCAGGTAATGAAGAACACATTGAATAAATTATATAAAAAAGAAAAACTTACAATGATTACTGCTTATGATGCTTTGTTTGCAAAAATTTTTGATGATATAGCGGATATAATTTTGGTAGGGGACAGTCTGAATATGTCTTTTATGGGAGAGAGCGATACCCTTACTGCCACAATGGATCAGATGATATATCATACAAAAGCCGTTTGTAATGGTGCGAAAAAAGCTTATATAGTCTGTGATATGCCTTTTGGTAGTTATTCCACGCCTGAGAAGGCATTGGAAAATGCAATAAGAGTTTATAAGGAAACAAAAGCGGATGCCGTTAAACTTGAAGGGGGGGCTGAAAAAGCCAAGACTGTTAAATTATTGACAAATAATGCGATTGCCGTAGTCGGGCATATCGGGCTTATGCCGCAGTTTTCAAGAAGCGAGGGTGGTTACAGGGTAAAAGGAAAAGATGAATTTTCAAAACAAAAACTAATTGAGGATGCAAAAGCCATTGAAGAAGCAGGGGCTGTGATGCTTGTGATTGAAGGTGTTAAAGAAGAGGTTGCAAAAGAAATAACAGAAATGATAGATATTCCAACAATAGGAATAGGTGCCGGCAGATATACTACCGGGCAGGTATTGGTATGGTCTGATATGCTTGGATTTTTTGAAGAATTTAAACCTAAATTTGTAAGACGTTATTTAAATGGAGCTGAAAAGGTAAGAGAGGCGGTTAAAAAATATGTGGAAGACGTAAAAAGCGGTAATTTTCCAGGAATAGAGGAGATATATTGAGAATAGTTGAAATAGAAAAAGTAAGTATAGAGGAAAGTTATGAAAAATCCCTTAGACCTAAAAATTTTGACGAATATATAGGTCAGGAGCAGATTAAGAAAAATCTTAAAGTTTTTATCGAAGCTGCCAAAAAAAGAAGTGAAACCATTGACCATATTTTATTTTTTGGACCTCCGGGACTGGGGAAAACAACTCTTGCTAACATTATTGCAAATGAAATGAATGCAAATATTAAAACAATAGCAGCCCCTATGCTTGAAAAAAGCGGAGATTTGGCAGCAATCCTTACGAATTTAGAAGATGGTGATATTTTATTTATTGATGAAATCCACAGGCTTAAATCCACAATTGAAGAGGTTTTATATTCGGCAATGGAAGATTTCAGGCTTGATATAGTAATAGGAAGCGGGCCTGCGGCACAGAGTATAAAAATTGATATTGCAAAATTTACCTTAATAGGTGCAACAACTAGGGCCGGAATGCTTTCAAACCCTCTGAGGGACAGGTTTGGAATGAGTTTCAGGCTTAATTTTTACAATGAGGAAGAATTAAGTCTTATTATTAAACTTGCAAGTAAAAAATTAAATACAAATATAGATAATGATGCAGCAGTTGAAATTGCAAAACGTTCTCGTGGAACACCTAGAATTGCCCTAAGACTATTAAAAAGAGTTAGGGATTTTGCTGAGGTTGAGAATAAAAAGGTTATAGATAAACAGATAGCAGATTTTGCACTTGATCAGCTCGGTATTAATGAATACGGTTTCGATGAGCTTGATATCAGATTTTTAACCCTTCTTGCCGAAGCTAAAAAGCCTTTAGGACTCTCAACCATAAGTGCGGCTTTAAGCGAAGATGTGGATACAATTGAGGAAGTCATTGAACCGTTTTTAATAGCAAACGGATATATTGAAAAAACTCCGAAAGGGAGAATGGCGACAAGAAAAACTTATGAAATATTAAATTTTGCTCCAGCAGGTTTGTTTTAGGGGGAATTATGAAAGTACTTGGAATATTAACTTTAATCATAGGATATTTTGTATATTTAACTTATAAGCCGTATCTTCTTGATATTGCAATAGCTTCTCTTATGGCTATTGCATTTGGAAAAGTTATATATTTTTTATCATTAAAAATTAAAAATAAATATCTTTTAAGTTCTATAGTAACAATAATATTTGCCTTTTTGATTTTTGGTCCTATTTTATATTTTGTTTTTAAAGCCGGTGCTATAATTTCCAAGGTAGATGTAAATGAAATTAAAATAATTTTATCTAAATCACAGGATTTAATATCCTATCTTCCATCTTTTATTCAAAGTGAAGTTAAAAATTATATAAATCCGGAACATATTACAGAAATCTATAATGCAATAATGCCAATTGTAGGGACTTTAACTGCGAAAAGTGCGGTATTTTTTAAAGATGCTTTTTTAATTGTAGTATTTTTCTTTTTTGCTGTTTTATATGGAAAAGAGATACTTCTTTTTTTACAAAAAGTAATTCCTCTTGAAAATGAAAAATTGGAAAAAATATTTTTCGGTACAAGTGAAGTAATGAGTGTGGTTTTTTATTCCACTGTGTTAACTGCCCTGCTTGAAGGTGTTTTATTCGGTTTTATAGTTAGTATGTATGGGCTTAATTTTATATTTTTTACAGTAATGTATGCGTTTGCTTCTTTAATTCCTATTATAGGTGGTATTTTAATGTGGGGGCCTGTCAGTTTGTATCTGTATGCCAACGGAAATACCCAGGGTGCCATTGTGGTTGCTTTATATTCAATAATTATGATTTCAATCATAGCCGATACATTTATAAAACCTGTTATTATTGACAGGGTAAAAAAACTGTTTAAAGGAGAATTTGAAGTAAATTCTCTTTTAATTTTCTTCTCCATAGTAGCAGGGCTTTCATCTTTTGGGCTTTGGGGAATTATAATCGGGCCCGCAGTTACCGCAATGTTTTTATCTGTAATCAGGTTTTATGAAAAGATTGAGTAACAATGACTAAATTTTCTTAAAAATTTTATGTAAAAAACTTGACAAACAGTATTTTATTTATTATAATTACATTGTCAATTAAAAAAAAAGAGTGACAAAATGAAAGAAAAGGTTGAGTTAGTATTAGAGGAGTTAATTAAAGAATATTTAAAAGAATCGGCTCCAATAAGCTCAACTAAATTAAAAGAAAAAGCAAATTTACCTTTTTCAGCTTCATCTATTAGAAGCTATTTACAAAAATTAAAAAAACACGGGCTTATTGAAAAAGAACATTTGTCGAGCGGTTCTAAACCCTCAAAAAAGGCTTTAAAAACTTTTTGGAAAGAAAATTTTGAAAATATAGAATTAGATTTGAAAAATTTGGAAGAAAAGATTATAGAAAATAATCTATATTTTGCAGCTAAGATCTTTGAAAACGAATTGTTAAAAAAAGTTTATAAATATGACAAATTTATAATTGTAGAATTTGAAAAAAATGAATTTGTTTTTAAATATGATGCAAATTTATATACCTTTTTAAAATCACTTGAAGGTATATATTTTGATCAAATCAGAAACTACTTGGAATATTTAAATTTAAATGAAATTTTTAAAAAAATTGATTTAATATATGAATATTTATGTTATAATCAAAAAAGATTATTTGAGCTCAGTCAAGTTATTGACATTAAACCATTCATAGAATTTGAATTTAATTCTATTAAAAAAGGTTTAAATTTTATAAATGATATTCTTATATACAAAAATTTAAAAAAAGTTGATGATAAATGGTTTGAATATGTTTTGATTGGTGACATATATTCAAACTTTCTAAACCTAATCAAAGGAGGGGCAAGTGGCTAAGCATGATAAAAACAAGCATGAAGAGAGACAACATAGCCAGCAAAATCAAAATCAAGAAATTGATACAGAGGCTTTAAAAAAAGAAAATGAAGAGTTAAAACAAAAACTGGATGAAGCACTTAGGGCTTATGCTAAGTGTGAAAACGATAAAAAAATTCTTAAAAAAGAAACAGACGCATTGATTGATTATGCGTATGAAAAATTTGCAAAAGATTTATTGCCGGTTGTGGATTCACTAGAACTGGCAATTACTCATGCAAATGAGATAGAAGATAAAGCCGAGGCTTTTGATAAACTTATCGAAGGTGTTGAGCTAACACTCAAAAAAATGCTTGATACCTTTAAAAATCACGGAATTGAGCCTGTTGAACATGATGAGTTTAATCCAGAAATTCATCAGGCTATCCAGCAGGTTCAAAGTGATGAGCACGAAGAAGGTGCTATAGTTGATATCTATCAAAAAGGTTATAAACTAAAAGACAGACTAATAAGACCATCAATGGTTACAATAAATAAAAAATCTTAAGGAGGGAAAAAAATGGGAAAAGTAATAGGAATTGACTTAGGAACAACAAACTCAGCAATGGCTTACTATGATGGGAAAGATGCAAAAATTATACCAAATAAAGAAGGTAGAAACACAACTCCGTCAGTAGTGGCATTTACAGACAAAGGTGAAGTATTAGTGGGAGAACCTGCTAAAAGACAGGCAATCACAAATCCAGAGAGAACAATTTATTCTGTAAAAAGAATTATGGGTATGATGTGTAATGAGCCAAAAGCTCAGGAAGCTAAAAAACATGTACAATATAAAATTGTTGATAAAAACGGAGCTTGTGCTGTTGAAGTTGACGGGAAAATTTATACACCGCAAGAAATTTCAGCAAAAATCTTAATGAAACTTAAAAAAGATGCAGAGGAATTTTTTGGTGAAGAAGTAACTGAAGCTGTAATTACAGTACCGGCATACTTTAACGATTCACAAAGAAAAGCGACTCAAGAAGCCGGAAAAATTGCTGGACTTAACGTATTAAGAATTATTAACGAACCAACAGCAGCGGCTTTGGCATACGGACTTGATAAAAAAGGTGAAGAAAAAATCTTAGTATATGACTTGGGTGGTGGTACATTTGACGTAACAGTACTAGAAATTGGTGATGGTACTTTCCAAGTACTTGCAACTGACGGTAACGCATTCCTTGGTGGGGATGACTTTGACCAAAGAATTATGGAATGGCTAATTAACGAATTTAAAGCTGAAACAGGAATTGATTTAAGCAATGATAAAATGGCTCTTCAAAGATTAAAAGATGCGGCTGAAAATGCTAAAAAAGAACTTTCAACTAAAGAAGAGACTGAAATTAACTTGCCATTTATTACTGCTGATGCAACAGGACCAAAACACTTGGTTAAAAAATTGACAAGAGCTAAATTTGAAGCTATGATTGATGATTTATTGCAAGAGACATTAAAACACATTGACACAGCATTGAATGATGCAGGTTTAAATAAAAATGAAATTGATGAAATAGTAATGGTTGGTGGTTCAACAAGAATTCCAAAAGTTCAACAATTGGTAAGTGAATATTTTAACGGTAAAAAATTAAATAAATCTGTAAACCCTGATGAAGTGGTTGCACTTGGTGCTGCAATTCAAGCAGGTGTATTAAAAGGTGAAGTAAAAGACGTATTGTTACTTGATGTTACACCACTTAGTCTTGGAATTGAAACACTTGGTGGAGTAATGACTAAAATTATTGAAAAAGGTACAACAATACCTGTTAGAAAATCACAAATATTCAGCACAGCTGAAGATAACCAAACAGCGGTTACAATTCACGTATTGCAAGGTGAAGCAGAACTTGCTAAAGACAATAAATCACTTGGACAATTTAATCTTGAAGGTATTCCGCCAGCTCCTAGAGGAGTGCCGCAAATTGAAGTTACATTCGATATTGATGCGAACGGAGTATTACATGTAAGTGCAAAAGATAAAACAACTGGAAAAGAACAAAAAATTACAATTACAGGAAGTTCAACTCTAAGTGAAGAAGAAATTCAAAGAATGATTAAAGAAGCTGAGGAAGCGAACAGAAAAGAAAAAGCGAGAATTGAAGCTATTAAAGCAAGAAATGAACTTGATGCAGTTGCATATCAGGCAGAAAAATTCATAAAAGACAATAAAGATAAACTTGGAGATGTAAGCGCACTTGAAGCTAAAATTAAAGAGGCTAAAGAGCTTATTGAATCTCAAAGCGAAGATAAAGCTAAAATTGAGGGCTTAAAAGCTGAATTACAAGCAGAATTACAAAAAGCTGCTCAAAATATGGCAGCAAGTGGACAAGCTCAAGGCGGTGCACAGGGACAACAAGGTCAACAACAAAATAAAGGTGGAGACGACGACGTTATAGATGCAGAGGTTGAATAAGCCTCTGCTTGTTTCTTTTTTATTTTATAAAAATAGTGTCAGTCACTATTAAATTAAAATTAGTTTTTTTATTTTATTTTTGATTTTTAAATTTTATTTAGAACTATTAGTATCCGTAATTTCAAACTCCCTTACTGCTATTAAATTATTTCCGTCATATATACTAACTCTCCATTTACCTATTAAATAAGGTCTGATTGTAATGTTTGAATATGTTCTCCATCTAAGCCCTTTGTAAATAGGAAGCTGAATATCTGCATATAATTTCCATACATCGTTTACATTTTTTTCCCATACAAAATCAATAAGTCTGTTTTCTTCTATATTTGTAAAATATGCAAATGCATAAACTTTTTTATCTTTGGTTGTAAAAGTAGAAGTTATATAAGCAGGAGTTAAGTTTTTAACATCTTTGCAAGTAACAAACTCTTTTAAATCATAAGAAAAAAGAAATGTTATTATCAAGAAAATGAGAAGTTTTTTCATTCTAAACCTCCAAAATTAAACTTATGGGTCCATCATTTTTAATAATTACTTCCATATTGGCCCCGAATATTCCGCCTTTTGTGATTGCATAATTGTTAAGTTCTTTTAACATTGTATCATAATATTTTTTAGCTGTTTCTCTTTTCATTGCATATTGAAAATTTGGTTTTGTTCCTTTTTTGGTAATTCCGGCCAATGTAAAATTGGGAATAAACAAGATTTCACCATCTATATCCATTATATTTTTTGAAAAATTATCAAATATTCTTAAAGATGCAATTTTTTTAGCTATTTTATAAATTTTCTCTTCCGTGTCTCCTTCTTCAAATCCTATTAATACATTTATACCTCTATTTATTTCATTAATTAATTCATTGTTTACATATACAGCCGAATAACTAACTCTTTGAATTATTGCTTTCATTAATTAACTCCTTTAAAAATTCTGCTGTTTTTTCACTGTCATTAGGACATTCTACAACTTTATAATTTTTTATTCCAATTTCCTTTGCAAGATGCGCATATTCGACTTTCAGTTCCAAATCAGTTTCGGAATTGTCTATCATAAATGAAATAGGGTATATTAACACATTTTCATTTTTGTATTTTTTAAGTTCTTCATGCAGATATGGTTTTAACCATTCTGTTGGTCCGAATCTTGACTGGAATGCAAGAGAAATAGATTTAAATTCTGGCAAAAGTTTTTTTAAAATATTTACATGCTCGTTTATTTCTTTTTCGTATGTGTCACCTTTTTTTATAATGCTTTTAGGAAGACCGTGGGCTGAGAATATTAAATTCCATTCTTTTGTGTCATTTATTGAATTTAATATATTTTCTTTTATTATTTCGTTAAATTTTACGTTTTTATAAAAGGGCTTTATTATTTTATAAGGCTTGTTTAAATTTAATTCTTCAATTTCATCAACCGAGCTTTGAAATGTGGTAAAAGAGTAATGTGGATAAAGAGGTAAAAACAGAATTTCAGAATATTTGTCTAAATTCAAATCTTTTAAATTCGGTTTTGAATAACGCATAGAATATAAAACATCATAATTATCATTTTTTAGCTTATTTGTTAAATTTTGCGTAATTTTATAAATTCTGCTGCCGCCAATCTTTTCATAGTTTTTCCATACTTTTTTGTATCTGAAATTTGATATTAACGGAGCTAAAATATATCTTACAGGCGAGTTTATAATTCTTTTATCCATAAACATGTTGAATAAAAATTCTTTAAGTTCTTTTTCGTTTCTGGCCCCTCCCATATTCATTAATACGACAGCTTTCATTTTTTATCCAACATCTTTGATATTAAGATATTTATTGATATGAAGTCCAAAGCCTTTTAGAGCGTTTAGCTCGTTTTTATGAAGTGAAAAAAGGTTAAGATTTTTTATTCCAAGCGATTTTAATATCTGGGCACCTATACCAAATTCTTTATTTTTATCATTTGAATTTGAACTGATAAAAACAATAACACCGGAATTATATTTTATATATTCTAAAATTTTATTGTATTCATTTATAAGTTTTTCATTTAAAATAAAATCCACATTGCTCATAACGGGATAAAATTTTACATTGGTTGTTTCTTTTGGATTATTGGCAAGTACATAATGACGGTTGCCCAAATGGTCAATAAAGGTTATTTTTTCAAAATTAACACCTTGAATAGTTATTTTTTCTTTTTTTTCAATTTTAACAAGGCTTTCAAACTGAAGCCTGTATTCAACAATGTCTGAGATGTAAACAGTTGAGAGATTATGTTTTTTGGCAAACTCTTTTAAATCATCACGTCTTGCCATTGTGCCGTCTTCTTTCATTATCTCACAAATTACAGCTACTGGATAAACTCCTGCAAGTTTGCATATATCAACGCTTCCCTCCGTATGGCCGGTTCTAACAAGTACCCCTCCGTCTTTTGCAATAAGCGGGAAAATGTGACCCGGTCGTACAAAATCATCAGGTTTAGAGATGGGGGATGCCAGTTTTTTAATGGTTAAATCCCTCTCATATGCACTGATTCCGGTTTTAGTTTCTTTTGCATCAACACTTATTGTAAAAGCGGTAGAAAAACTTTCACTGTTTTGCGGAACCATTGGGGTTAAGTTTAATTTTTCCGCAATCTCATTTGTTAAAGATACGCATATAAGTCCTCTTCCCTCACTTGCTAAAAAATTTACCTTCTTGGGTGTTGAAAAAACTCCGGCGTATACTAAATCGCCTTCATTTTCCCTATCTTCATCATCAATCATTATAATGATATTTCCTTTTTGTATTTCTTTTATTGCTTTTTTTACTCTGTTTATAGAATCTGGCATTAATAACCTTTTTGTTATAATTTTAACAAAAAAGGATTTTTTATGAAAAAAATATTTTATCTATTTACTTTTATAATAAGTTTAGTTCTTGTAAACGGATGTTTAAATTCTGATATTTCAACAGTTAAAAATGGATATTTAAATGATTTTAAAACAATTAGTGTAGGTGAGGCTTTTGATAAATATAAATATTTTACAGACGTTAAATGGGATAGTTTTGAAACAGATAACGGGACAAAAATTGTTGAAGTTAAGGGGTATTTAAATGAAGACGCTAATAAAACCAAAATCTCTAATAAACCCTATTTGCTGACTCAGTTTAAAATAAATAAGGCAGACAATACTTTTGAGATTTCATATATGGGAATTACGATAAAAGACAAGAATAATAAAGAAAAAGATATTTCTTTTAATTCAAAATTGATGGATTTTACACTCTATGATATTTATAACAATAAAAATTTTTTAATTGATTCAGGATGGAAAATGATATTTTATTTAACAGCGGCTTTACAGTGATGTGTAAAGCCTGCTAAAAGTTATAAATAATCTTATGGCATTCATCATTGCCTGGTATTGAATGTAATTTCTATCCCCTTTTAAATGCAAAAGTTCCACTTTAAGTTCTTTATTGTTTGCCACCCCTATATAAACAGTGCCAACCGGTTTAGTGGGTGTGCCTCCAGTGGGACCAGCTATTCCGCTGACAGCCAAAGCATAATCTGCTTTAGAAATTTCTATCGCCCCAAGCAGCATTTCTTTTACCGTCTGTTCGCTTACAGCTCCATATTTTTCAAGGGTAAGTTCTTCAACTCCAAGCCATTCGTGTTTTATTCTATTTGCATAAGTTACCACACTTCCATCAAAACAGTTACTGCTTCCTGGAATTTTAGTAAGATTGCTGGCAATCAATCCCCCTGTACAGCTTTCTGCAAATGTAATTTTTTTGGGAGGCAGATTATTTACTATATGCGCAAACAGATTTCCGAAAACAGTGTAAGGAATTGTTTTCAAAATTTCTTTTTTTATTTTTTCTTCAAGAATTTCAGTATAAATTTTTACAATTCCCGCTTCTTCGAAAATAACCGGATTCAATTTATATGCATTAAAAATCGGTTCAAGCAATAATTTTGCTGAATCTTTGTCAAAATTAAAAATGTTTATTTCTTCATATTCAGGTGTAATAATTAAAATTTCAGGCACTTCATCTTTTAATAAAATAACGTTGATAGGATAATAATATTCAATCAAAAAAGAATTTTTAGAAAATTTTGCCGTTTCAGGGATTAAAAAATCATCTTTTATTATTACATTCTGATTGGTCAGATTTGCCAAGATTTTTGTAACCAGCGGATAGGTGTTTTCGTCTGTTACAATTAATGTCTCATCGTCTGGTTTAAAATTTATATCAAATTTGTCTAAATATACGGTTTTATTAAAAGTTACTTTTTTTAATATTTCTTCCTGCAGAGCTTTTTTGAATTTCCATGATTTCCCAACAAAAATTACTTCCATTTTTAATCCTTTTGTTATAATAAGTTATTGTATCAAAAAGGAGAGGAAATGGGAAAATTAGATTTGCCAGAATATACATTGTCAAAAGATAAGGTATTTAAAAAAAACGGAAAATTAAAAGATAAATTTTATGAAAAAGAACTTCTTAAACTCCAAATTGAACTTGTAAAACTTCAAACTTGGATAAAGAAAAACAATAAAAGGATGCTTGTAATATTTGAAGGAATGGATACTGCGGGGAAAGACGGAACCATTAAAAGAATACTTGAACATTTGAATCCGAGATTTGCAAGAAGTATAGCTCTTGATAAACCGAGTGACAAGGAAAAGACTGAATGGTATTTTCAAAGATATGTACCTCATTTTCCGGCTGGCGGTGAAATGGTGTTTTTTAACAGGAGCTGGTATAACAGGGCAGGGGTTGAAAGGGTAATGGGATTTTGCACTCATGAAGAATATTTGAAATTTGTGCGTCAGTGTCCAAGATTTGAAGAATTGATTGTTGATGACGGGATTAAGTTTTTTAAATATTATTTAAATATTTCAAAAGAAGAGATGTATAAAAGACTTAAAGCCAGGGAAACCGACCCTCTTAAAAAATGGAAACTCTCAACCCTTGATTGGAAAAGTTATGAACATTATGAGGATTATCAAAAAGCAAAAGAAGATATGTTTGCCGCAAGTTCCACACCTTATGCTCCTTGGGTTATAGTTGATGCAAATGATAAAAAAAGAGCAAGAATTAATATTATAAGAGATTTGATATCACAGTTTGATTATGATGAAAAAGATTATTTTTATAAACCGGACCCAAACATTGTGAAATTTGTATCACATATTGAATAAAATGTAAAATTGATAATGGAAAATGGATAATTTAAAAATTCATTTTCCATTTTACATTTTCAATTTTCAATTAAATATTATGGTATAATACTTTGCAAAAAAAGGAAAACTTCTATGGATTACAAAGACACTCTTCTTTTGCCAAAAACTACATTTCCTATGCGTGGAAATTTACCTCAGAATGAACCTAAAAGATATCAAAAATGGTTTAGTGAAAATGTTTATGAAAGAATGAAACAAAATAGACAGGGTAATGACAGATTTAATCTTCATGACGGACCTCCATATGCAAACGGACACATCCATATAGGTCATGCATTAAATAAGATTTTAAAAGATATAATTAATAAATTTTACTATTTTCAGGGATACGATATCAGATATGTACCAGGCTGGGATTGTCACGGACTTCCAATTGAACAGCAGGTTGAGAAAAAAATAGGTCGGGTTAAAAAAGAATCTCTTCCTAAAACAAAAATCAGGGAACTTTGCCGCGAACATGCCGCTAAATTTATAGAAATTCAAAAAGAAGAGTTTAAGGCCCTCGGTGTCATAGGAGACTGGGAAAACCCTTATAAAACAATGGATTTTGCTTTTGAAGCCGATATTTACAAAGCGTTAGCCGAAATTGCCAAAAAAGGTCTTTTGATAGAAAGAAGCAAACCGGTTTTCTGGTGTATGCATGATAAAACCGCTCTTGCTGAAGCCGAGGTTGAATATGAAGACAAAGAGGATTATTCAATTTATGTGTCATTTCCATTAAGTAAAGAATCGAATAAAGCCTTAGGTATTAAAGGCGCAAAAATAATTATCTGGACTACTACCCCTTGGACACTTCCAGCGAATATGGGTATTGCACTTTCACCTGAAGTTAAATATGTCTTAACAAGTGATAATTTTATAGTTGCCGCTCCTCTTTATGAAAGTTTAAGAAGCGAAGAGGTTGTAAAAGGCGATATTGTAAGAGAAATCGATCCAAAAGAACTTGAAGGTCTTAAAGCCGTAAATCCACTTAACAACAGATTGTCAGTTATTCTGCTAGGTGAACATGTTACAATGGACGGCGGTACCGGTTGTGTTCATACAGCACCGGGACACGGGGAAGAAGATTACAGAGTTTGGCTGAAATACGGATATACAGATATTCTTCAGCCGGTAGATGATGAAGGTAAATATTCTAAACTTCTTGAAAATGAATCGCTTCTTGGAGAAAAATCAGCAGAATTTGTCGGAATGCATATATTTAATGCAAATGAAAAAATACTTGAACTTCTTGGTGAAAATTTAATAAAATCCACTAAGTTTACCCACTCATATCCGCACTGCTGGAGATGTCATAATCCTATTATTTTCAGGGCTACAAAACAGTTTTTTATTGCAATGGATAAGACTTATGAAGGTGATACTTTAAGAAATAAAGCACTTAAAGAAATTGAAAATGTAAGTTTTACTCCTGAGAGTGGTAGAAACAGACTTACTTCAATGGTTAGCAACAGACCTGACTGGTGTATTTCAAGACAGAGAGACTGGGGTGTGCCGATTGCGTTTTTCAGAAACAGAGAAACAGGTGAGCTTATAATTGATGATGAGATAATTGAGAATATTTACAATATTTTTAAAGTAAAAGGCGCTGATGCATGGTATGCTTTAAGCATAGAAGAGTTACTGCCTGAGAGTAAAAAAGATTTAGCGCCAAAACTTGAAAAAGTTAACGATATTTTGGATGTTTGGTTCGACAGCGGTTCAACTTGGTTTGCGGTTCTTAAATCAGGCAGATATGATGCAGGTAGTTATCCGGCAAGTATGTATTTAGAAGGTAGCGATCAGCACAGAGGATGGTTCCAAAGTTCACTCATTGTATCAACCGCGGTTGAAAATAAAGCTCCTTATAAATCAATTTTAACCCACGGATTTACCGTTGATGAAAACGGTGAAAAGATGTCTAAAAGTAAAGGAAATGTTGTAGCCCCAAGCGAAGTTGCCAAAAAATACGGAACAGAAATACTTAGACTTTGGGTTGCAAGCAGTGATTACAGCGGAGATATAAAACTCGGGGATAATATTTTAAAACAGGTTGCCGAACAATACAGAAAATTAAGAAATACAATAAGATTTTTACTTGCTAATGTCAATGATTTGGAAGAGATTAAACTTGACAATCCGTCAATGATTGATAAATGGATTTTAGCAAGAGCAAAAGAAGTATTTGATGAGGTTGTATATCTTTTTGGCAAATATGACTTTTCAAAAGCTTTAAATTTACTTAATAATTTTATTGTGACAGAGCTTAGTGCAATTTATCTTGATGTTTGTAAAGATAGACTTTACTGTGAGGCAAAAGAATCACCAAAAAGAAGAAATTCTCAAAGTACGATGGCAATTATTGCTAAAAGTTTAATTTCAATTTTAGCTCCGGTTTTAACTTATACTATGGATGAAGCAGTTGAACATGCGCCAAAAGTAATAAAAGAGGAAGCAAAAGATATTTTTGATTTTGTATATGCTCCACTTGCGGCTGTTGAGAATCCAATAGATGAAGAAATTTTAGAAATTAGAAGAAGGTTTTTTGAAATTGTAGACAGATTAAAAAAAGAAAAAATTATAAAAGATACACTTGAACTTGCAATCGAAACAAATTGTGATAAATTATTAAATGAAGAGATGGCCGACTTTTTTGTAATTAGTTTAATGGGCGAAGAGATTGAAGGTGAAACTTTGGATGAATTTCATATAGGTGATGAGCAGTTTGTAATTAAAATTAAAAGATCTCCACTTCATAAATGTCCAAGATGTTGGAGATATTTGGCAAAAGTTGAAGGCGGATTATGTGAGAGATGCGAAAAGGTAATAAATGGATAAACCGGTCCCTTTTTGGTTTGTTTTTTTAACAATAGTTATTTTAATCAGTGTTAGTTATATAATTTATAAATGGCTTGAAAATTTAAAGGAGTTTAAATGATAACATTAAAAGAAGCGCTTAATTTACCAAAAGAAGAATTGGCTGAAATTAAAAAAGATATTCAAAATAAAGCAAAAGAACAAAAAGTTCTTGGCGGATATATCGAACAGTTTTTAGATACTGATTTGAATGAGGTTGGGGATGGAGTGCCAGTTGCAATTAAAGATAATATTAACGTAAAAGGTTGGGAGATTACATGTTCTTCTAAAATCCTCAGAGGTTATGTGGCTCCTTATAATGCGACTGTGATTGAAAAAATGCTTAATGCCGGACTTAGTCCGTTTGGTAGATGTAATATGGATGAATTTGCAATGGGAAGTTCAACTGAGACCAGTGCATACGGAAAAACATTGAATCCTCACAATCCAAACAGAGTCCCTGGGGGAAGCAGTGGTGGAAGTGCTGCTGTGGTGGGTGCCGGGCTTGCAATTGCGGCATTAGGAAGTGATACCGGCGGAAGCATCCGTCAGCCTGCTGCATTTTGCGGAGTTGTTGGAATGAAACCAACTTACGGAAGAGTTAGTAGATACGGGCTTACTGCATTTTCAAGCAGTCTTGATCAAATTGGGCCTATTACTCAAAATGTCGAAGATGCGGCAATTTTGTACAATATTATTGCAGGATACGACATTCACGATTCAACTTCAGCCCCAATTGAAAATAAAAAAATAGAGATTAATGAAAACAGAAAACTTAAAATTGCTGTAATTGACAATTATATTGACGAAGCAGATGTTGAGGTTAAAAAGGCAATTTTAGACGTAATTGCTGCACTTGAAAAAGAAGGACACACAATTATTCACAAAAGTTTAATGAATTCAAAAGTTGATGTTGCAACTTATTATGTGGTTGCTACTGCAGAAGCCAGTTCAAACCTTGCAAGATTTGACGGTATGAGATACGGAAACAGAATTGAAGGAAAAGATTTAAAAGAAACATATAAATTAACAAGAGCTCAGTTTGGAGAAGAAGTTAAAAGAAGAATCATGCTTGGTACTTTTGTTCTAAGTAGCGGATATTATGATGCTTATTATCTAAAAGCTCAAAAAGTAAGACACTTAATTAAAGAAGAATTTGATAAACTTTTTGCTGAAGCAGATTTGGTTTTAACCCCTGTAACTCCAACAACAGCATTTGAATTTGGAAGTAAAAAAGATCCGCTTGAGATGTATTTAAGTGATATTTATACAATCAGTGTAAACCTTGCGGGCGTTCCTGCAATTTCACTTCCAATTGCAAAAGATAAAGAAAATATGCCAATAGGACTTCAACTTATTGCAAAACATTTTGATGAGCAGACTCTTTTTGACGGGGCAAAGATAGTAGAAAATTTAGTAAAGGAAGAAAAATGAGAATTAAATATAAAGCTTTAACTTTTGAAGATGTTTTATTAGTGCCGCAATATTCAAATGTACTGCCTAAAGAAGTTGATTTAAGAACAAGGTTTACAAGAAATGTAACGCTAAATATTCCTATAGTTTCAGCCGCTATGGATACTGTTACGGAAGCAAGGGCTGCTATTGCACTTGCCAGGCTTGGAGGAATCGGTGTAATTCATAAAAACATGGATATTAAAACTCAGGCAAAAGAAGTTATAAAAGTTAAAAAAAGTGAAAGCGGTATTATAATTGACCCTGTAAAAGTTTTTCCTGATGATTCAATAGCAAAAGCGCTTGATATTATGGCTACATATAAAATTTCAGGTGTGCCTGTAGTTGATAAAAATGATAAACTGCTTGGAATTCTTACAAACAGGGATTTAAGATTCGAAAAAGATTATTCAAAACCTGTAAAAGCCCTTATGACTCCAATGCCTCTTATTACAGCAAAAGAGGGAATAACATTAGAAGAAGCAGAACAAATTCTTCACAAACATAAAATAGAAAAACTTCCAATTGTTGATGATGAAGGATATTTAAAAGGACTTATTACAATAAAAGATATTCAAAAGAAAAAAGAGTATCCTAATGCTAATAAAGATAAATACGGAAGACTTAGAGTTGCAGCGGCAGTAGGTGTTGGAAATGGAATTGAAAGAGCAGCTGCACTAGTAGGGGCTGGGGTTGATGTAATTGTGGTTGATTCTGCTCATGGTCACTCTCAGGGAATTTTGGATTTAGTAAAAGAAATTAAAAAAAGATTTGATGTTGATGTTGTTGCAGGAAATGTTGCTACTGCCGCTGCTACAAGAGATTTGATAGCAGCCGGGGCTGATGCTGTAAAAGTAGGAATAGGACCTGGAAGTATATGTACAACAAGAATTGTAGCAGGAGTCGGTGTGCCTCAAATCAGCGCAATTGATGAATGCGCAGCTGCTGCAGCTGAGTTTGATGTGCCTGTAATTGCAGACGGTGGTATTAAATATTCAGGTGACATTGCAAAAGCTTTAGCAGTTGGGGCAAGTTCTGTAATGATAGGTAGTCTGCTTGCAGGTACTGAAGAATCTCCAGGCGAGACTATTATGTATCAAGGAAGACAATATAAAGCTTATAGAGGAATGGGAAGTATCGGAGCTATGCAAAAAGGAAGCAATGATAGATATTTCCAAGAAGGAACTGCTGCTGATAAGTTAGTACCTGAAGGAATTGAAGGTATGGTTCCATACAGAGGTAAAATTAAAGATGTTATTCATCAATTAATCGGAGGACTTAGAGCTTCTATGGGATATTGCGGTGCAAAAGATATACCGACATTCTGGGAGAGAGCGGAATTTGTAGAAATTACAAGTGCCGGTCTTAAAGAATCTCACGTTCACGATGTAACCATTACAAAAGAAGCTCCAAACTATCATCAATAATTCTTCTTTTTCTTTTAAATAATTTTTCATTAACCTTTCATTTACTTTTCTTTTCTATAATGTTAAAAATCATTTAAGGAGTTTTAATGTTAATTAATGAAATGATAGTAGATGAAAACGATATGGGATTTGTTCCATCTTTAGGAATTACATTTCAATTAAATGATACTGCAAAAAAAATAATTGAATTAATTAAAGAAGGTAAAAGCAAAGATGAAATAGTTGAAATCATTTCAAGTGAGAGTGGTAAAGACTGGAGAGAAGTTTACATTGATGTAAACGATTTCTTTCAAAAACTTAGAGTTTATGGGTTAATCGATGAAAGTGGCAATTAGTGGTTTAAATAATACGGACAACCCAGCACCTGGAATCGGTGTAGCTAAAAGTTTAAAAGATAGATATCCTTTAATAGGACTTAGTTACGACCCAAATGAACCTGGTGTTTATGAGGGACTTTTTGAAAAAGTATATCTTATGCCGTATCCTACACTTGGATATGACGAGTTTGAGAGAAGAATTAAATATATTAAAGAAAAATCGGGTATTGATATTGTTATTCCAAATTTGGATGCGGAACTTCCTCTTTATATTAAATATCAGGATCAAATTAATAAATTAGGCTTAAAAACTTTTCTGCCTACTTTAAATCAATTTGAAATGAGAGATAAGGCAAAACTTGAGAAATTTTGTAAAAGTTTGGGTGTAAAACATCCAAAAACAATTAAAATTTTATCTCTTGATGATTTAATTTCCGCTACAAAAGAACTTGGATTTCCAATAATGGTAAAAGGAAATTATTATAAGGCCTATAAAGCTTATAATTTGGATGAAGCAATTGAATATTTTTACAAAATATCAAACGAATGGGGATTTCCTTTATTAGCTCAGGAAGTAATAAACGGAATTGAGATTAATTATGTGGGAATTAGTAATTATGAATTAAAAGGCGGAGTTGGAATAAAAAAACTAACTACCACAGATTTAGGAAAAGTTTGGAGCGCTGTTAGCATTAAAAATGAAAAACTTTTAAATTTAGCTGTTCAGTTTTCAAAAAACTGGAGGGGAGCTTTTGAACTTGAAGCAATGGTTTATAATAATGAAATTTATTTAATTGAAATAAATCCGAGATTTCCTGCCTGGGTATATTTTGCAACAGATTTAGGAGTAAATCTGCCTCAGATTCTTATTGATTTGATTGATGGCAAGGAAGTTAAACCAAATTTAGATTATCCTATTGAAAAAATGTATGTGAGGTATGTAGAAGAATTGAGTGTTGATTTTAAAGAATTTTTAACATTAATGAATAAAAAAGAACTTTAAGGAGATATTATGAAATATGAAAAACCGACTATAAATAGAGTAGATTTTGCCATTGCTAGTAAATACGGTTCACCTCTTAAAACGCAAAAAATAAGAAGTGAAATTGATGGAGTTAATGTAAGAGAGTTAATTAAAGATTTTGGTTCACCTTTGTTTGTGTTTAGTGAAAGGGCAATTGAAGATAAATATCTGGAATTTAAAGAAGCTTTTAGCAGTAGATATCCTGAAGTTGAATTTTGGTGGAGTTACAAAACAAATTATCTTGATGCAATTTGTAAAATTTACCATAAACTTGGAAGCAAAGCTGAGGTTGTAAGTGAATTTGAATATCAAAAAGCCAGAAGAAACGGAATTGAAGGAAAAAATATTATTTTTAACGGACCTTATAAACCTAAAGATGCCCTAAGGGTTGCTGTAAAAGAGGGAGCAAAAATTCATATTGACCATTTATATGAAATTAATGATTTAGAAGACATTGCAGAAGAACTTGGAGTTAATATTCCGGTTGCTATCAGATGTAACATGGATACTGGAATTTATCCTCAATGGTCAAGATTTGGATTTAATATTGATAACGGTGAAGCATATGAAGCTGTAAAAAGAATTTATAAAGGTAAAAAACTTTATTTAACAGGACTTCATGCCCATATTGGAACTTTTATGCTAAGTGCCAGCGCTTATGCCAATGAAGTTAGGAAATTGATGCAGCTTAGAAAAAAATTAGAGGAAGATTTCGGTTATGAAATTGAATACATTGATATCGGAGGAGGATTTGCAAGTAAAAACAGATTAAAAGGTGTTTATCAGCCACCGGAAGTAATAGTCCCAAGTGCAGATGAATATGCAGAAGCAATTACAAATGCTATTTATGAATTTAATGATAAAAAACTTCCAAAACTTTATTTAGAAACAGGAAGGGCTTTGATTGATGAAGCTGGATATTTGTTAACTTCAGTATTTGCCGATAAAAGATTTCCTGACGGTAAAAAAGGATATATTGTAGATGCGGGCGTAAATTTATTATATACGGCTTTTTGGTATAATTTCGATATTGCACTTGATAAAAGATATGAAGGATTAAACGAACCATCAATGATAAACGGGCCTCTTTGTATGAATATAGATGTGATTGCTGAAAATATTATGTTGCCTCCACTTGAGAGGGGAAGCGTACTTAGTATATGGCCAGTTGGTGCATATAATTATACTCAATCTATGCAATTTATCAGATACCGTCCAAGAGTAGTATTGATTGATAAAAATTCAACTCCTCATCTTATAAGAGAAGCTGATGATTTAGAATATGTTGTAGAAAAAGAAATAGTTCCTGATTATTTAAAGTAAGAAATGAAAAAATTAGCACTTGTTTTTAAACCTTATATTTCTATTCTTTTTTTAAGAGATTTAAAAGCAGGGGTAATTCTATTTTTACTTTCTTTTATACTTCCAAGCGTTGGAATACTTGGAAGTATTGCTATTATTTCTACAATTTTATTTGCAGAAATAGCAAAAATTAGAGAAGAATATATAAAATACGGTTTTTATTTATATAATTCTTTGCTTGTTGGAATGGGAGTGGGATTTTATTACAGTGTTACATTTTTAACTGTTTTTCTTACTGTTATATTATCAATACTTACATTTTTAATTTCATTCGGTTTGAATAGAATTTTTATAAAATATTCACTCCCGATACTTTCTCTTCCATTTGCAATAGTAAGTATGTTTTTTTATTTAGCAAGTTTTAAATATACAAATTTACTGAGTAATATTTTAGAGAGAAAACCTGTTTTTAATTTAGATTTTCCTTTTTTTAAAGAATATTTTATTTCAATGGGAACTGTTTTTTTCTTACCGTATCCTATTGCAGGGCTTATAATAAGTTTAATTATTCTTTTTTATTCAAGAATTTTATTTTTTTTATCTATATTAGGATTTTATACGGGAGTATATTTTCATTCTTTTTTTACGAATTATTATGATGCTTTAAATTCACCTTATAATTTTAATTTTATTCTTATTGCTATGGCAGTCGGAGGTGTTTTTTTACTTCCTACTTTAAAAAATTATATAATAGCTTTAATTTCGGTAATGGTTTCTGTAATTGTAGTTGATGCTATGGAAGTATTTTTTAATTTTTATTCTTTGCCTGTTTACACAATGCCGTTTAATTTTATAACATTACTTGTTATTTTGTTGTTCTATAGTGTTGGATACACTTTTTTTAATTATTCAATAAAAGGTACACCTGAAAAATCATTGATTGCTTTTTTAAGCAATTTTTTCAGATTTGGAGGTAATGATGTAAAAATACATCTTCCATTTTCCGGAAAATGGAGTATATATCAGGCATTCAATGGAGAATGGACTCATAAAGGAAAATGGAAATATGCATATGATTTTGTAATTAAGAAAAACGGAAAAACTTATAAAGACGAAGGGCTTTTTTTAGAGGATTATTATGCTTTTGGAGAAAATGTATTATCTCCTGTAAACGGATATGTAATAGCTAAAAGGGATGATTTAAAAGATAATATTATAGGTGTTGTAGATAGAGTTAATAATTGGGGAAATTATATAATTATTAAAAGCGATGAAGGTTTTTTTGTAGAAATTTCCCATTTAATGCAATCTTCAATAAAAGTAAATGTAGGGGATTATGTAAAAGTAGGGGATATTTTAGGAAAATGCGGAAATAGCGGATATTCTCCTGAACCTCATATTCATATACAAGTCCAAAAGAACGGTTTTTTAGGAAGTGAAACATTACCATTTAAGTTTTATGATTATATTAAAAAGAACAAACTTTATTTTTATTCATTACCTAAAAAAGAGGAAGAAATAGAAGCGACTATTTTAGATAAATCTATGCAACTTAGATTTAATTTTATATTAGATGATATTTATAAATATAAAACTGAACAGAATGAAATTATTGAATTTATTATAAAAATGAACGATAAAGGAGAATTTTATTTGTTTGATGGGAAAAATAAATTATATTTTTATCTTCATGACAAATTATTTTATTTTTATGAATATGATGGCGCAGAATCGTATTTAAAAGAAATTTATAAAATAGTTCCAAGAATTCCATTAATTAATAAAAATGTAATTTATAAGGATGTTTTACCGTTGGATATAAGAATAAAAGGAATTAAATTATTAATTGCTGAATTTTTGTTGCCGTTTAATTTTAATTTTTTTCTAAGAAAAGAAAAATATAAAAAAGAAAATTTGTCTATTAAATCTAATTATGGTGAAGTATATTTTTCATTTTATGAAAAAGGATTTGAAAAAATAAAAGGAAAAGATTTTGAATTAAGGAGAGTTTATGAAAAAGACAATTAGTTTAATATTAGGAGGGTGTTTATTATTTGCATTAAATATAAAAGAACTTTATTATAAATCATACAATTATGAAAAAATGGGTGATTATGAGGATGCTATTAAAGTTTTAATTCCTATATATAAAAAATATCCGAGAGGTTATACTATAAATTTAAGACTTGGATATCTGTTTTTTTTAAATAAAAACTATGAAAATTCAATTAAACATTATCTAAAAGCATCTTTAATACTTCCTTATTCAATTGAGCCTTTGCTTGGTTTATCAAGAGTATATTTATATAAAGGAGATTATAATAATTCTATTAAATATGCACAATTAGTAATTAAAAAAGATTATTATAATTTTTATGCTAATTATTATCTTTCACTTGCACTATATTATAAAAAAGATTATAAAACTGCTTTAAAAACTGTAAATAAAATGCTTATTTTATATCCTACTAATATTTTATATTTGACAAATTTAGGATTAATATATGAAAAAACAGATAAAAATAAAGCTAAAAATGTATTTGAAAATATAATTATTTTAGATCCGAATAATCAGATAGCGAACAAATATTTAAAATGAAAATTTTAAATTATTCTTATTTTATAATTTATGAATTTGAAATGAAACAAGTCCATGATAATAAAGAATTTTTTGATGAAATTTTAAATAAAAAATATGATGTTATTTTAGCTGATTTTAATTTTTATTCAGATATTAAAGAAATTAAAAATTTTTTTAACGGTTATATTGTTTTTTTAAATAATTATTGTGACAATTTATATTATAAAAGAGCTTTAGAAATTGGTGATTATTGTTATTTATATTCAGATTATGAAAAGATTGTTTTGAGACTTAATTATTTAAAGAAGAAACTTTTAAAAAAAAATATAATAAAATTTGATGGATTTGTTTATAATTTTACAACAAAAAATCTTTATTTTAAGAATGAATTAGTCAATTTAACTAAAGCGGAAAGTGAAATATTAAATATTTTATTAAAAAATAGCAGCTATTTTATTTCCAAAATAGATATTCTAGAAAATTGTGATTATGTTGAAAATATTGATTCAATAAAAGTTATAATTTCGAATTTAAGAAAAAAAGGTATAAAAATAGTTAATAAAAAAAATTTGGGATATAAAATCAATTTAAAGGAGATAAAATGAAAAAAATTTTTTTACTTTCAAATATAGTAGCCTTAGGATTTGCGTATAGCACTTCAGTTGTAATGCCTTATGGGAGTTATATTGATTATAGCGGTAGTTCTAAAGATAATGCTAAATTAGGAGGAATTTATTACAGTTATTATAAATTTCCTATAAAAATTGAAATGGATGCAGAATATTTAAAAATTAATTATAAAAAAAATATACCTGATTGGAAACAGAAAGATTTTACGTTTAAAACTGATTATTTTTATGAAAATAATTGGATATTTAAAGCAGGAATTCATAATTTATGGGTAAAACAATATGACAACAATTATCATTATAATAAAGTATTATTTGGAGGATTAGATTATTATAAATATTTAAAATACAATATGGGTATTGATTATTATTATTCTGATTATAAGAATTTTAATGTTTCTCAGTTTTCTCCAAAATTTGGATTTAATTTTGGCAATTATTATTCTACAGTTGGAAGTTTTTATTTAGAAGGTAAATATAATCATATACATATTTCAAAAAAAAATATTGCACCGGATGATACATATAATAATTTTGATATAAAACTTCAAAATTTTTATGGTCATTGGACTACAACTTTAAAAACAACTTTTGGAAAATTTGCTTATAAAGTAGCAAATGATGGATTTGTGGTATATAATACAGGAGATGAGTATAAATATGGATATGGTTTAAGTGTTAATTATAATTTTGAAAAAGTTAATAATATTAAAATTTCATATGAAAGAGATAAATTTGAGGATGAAAGTAACGCTTATTCCAATATATATTTACTTTCTTATTCAAGAGCTTTTTAAAAAAGCTCTTTTACTATTTCAAATCTGTTAGCTGTCATAATATGAATTTTTGGATGTTTCTTTTGTAAATTATTAAATAAATTGCGACTAAGCTCAAGTCCTACTTTATATTCCTCGTTTTCACTTATTTTATGTGCTTTAATTAATTTGTCTATCCAACTGTCCGGCACGTAAATACCAGGTACGTGTGAGTGTAAAAACTGGGCGGTTTTTAATTTTGTAATAGGGAAAAATCCCAAAATCATATCAAAATTTTTTCTTTCATCACTGAAACTATTTCTTATTTTATCTCTTATTTCAAGCAGTTTATCGGCAATTTCCAAATCATATACCGGCTGGGTTATTATACCTAAGGCAAAATTTTTTACTTTTTTATAAATTTTTTTTTCAATTGAAGAGAAATTTTTAGCATATGAGTTACTTACAGCAAAAGGGGTAATTTGTTTTGGCTTTATTTTAAACTCTTTTCCTGCATAATCCATTCCGCTATTGAATGCCCTTATTATTTCAAGAAGTTTTAAACTGCTGCCTTCAACCACGGCTTTAGCATTTGGCTGGTCAGACATTTTGGCCGGGTCTCCTGTTAGGGCCAAAATGTTTGTAACATTTAAATCATTGGCACCAAGCAAATCACTTTGAAGAGCAATTATATTCCTGTCCCTCATACTCATTGTGGCTATTACTTTTTTATTAAATGTTTGCTGAATTTTATATGCTGCTATTATTGAATTATATTTCAGTTTGCTTAAAGGGCAGTCTGTTGTGGTAAATCCGTCTATATATTTATAAGCTTCAGTTTTTTTTATTTTTTCAATCATTGGATCAATTGTAGGAAGTTTTGGAGGAGTTGTTTCAAGTGTTATTAATCTGTCACTTAAAAGTTTTTCTTTCATTAAAGGCCTTTTTTTAGAAATTTTATCAAATTTGTTATAATTTTTAAAAAAGTGGAGGAATGATAAAACTTAATTTCTGGATAGATAAAAATAATAAAAGTTTTTTGGGAAAAGGACGCATAAAATTATTAAAATTAATAGATAAGTATGGTTCGATTTCAAAGGCCGCAAGGGAGATGAAAATGAGTTATAAAGCGGCTTGGGATGCAATAGATATTATAAATTCTCTATCAAAGGAAGAGGTTGTAGAAAAACAAAGTGGTGGAAAAGGCGGGGGAGGTACATATTTAACTGAATATGGAAAACAGCTGATTAGAGATTTTGAAAATTTAGAAAATGAAGTTAAAAAATTTAGAAAAAAATTAAATGAGAAATATAAAGATAAATTTTGATAAAATTTCTAAAATTTAAAAAAGGCAATAAATGATATTGATGATTGATAATTATGATTCATTTACTTATAATATTGTTCAGTATTGTCTAGAACTCGGTGCAAATTTAAAAGTAATAAGAAATGACGAATTAAGTGTGGATGAAATTAAAAAACTAAATCCAGAAAAAATTATAATTTCCCCGGGACCGTCTACACCAAAAGAGGCGGGTATCAGTGTTGAAATAATTAAAAAAATAGATAAACCCATTTTGGGTGTATGTCTTGGTCATCAGTCAATTGCCTATGCGTTTGGAGCAGATATTGTCAGGGCAAAAAATTTAATGCATGGTAAAACAAGTGATATTGAAATAACACTGTATGATGATATATATAAAAATTTACCTCAAAAATTCAGAGTAACAAGATATCACTCTTTGGTAGTTGATGAAAACACATTGCCAAATTTTATTGTTCCGACTTCATATTCGACAGATGATAACGAAATTATGTCCATTAGGGTTAAAGATAAACCTATTTTCGGGGTTCAGTATCATCCTGAATCAATTATGAGTGAATATGGAAAAGAAATAATTAATAATTTTTTAAAATTATGAAATTTTTTCCAATAGTAATTTTTTATTTTTTTTTATTATTTTACAGTATTAATTATTTATCTTTTTCTTTTGTGGAAATTGACGGAATCCATCATTTTCCTCTTTTAAACCATATTTTAAATATTTCTTTTTTACTTTTTGGAAAAAACGATTTTGCCCTTAGGTTGCCGTCTTTATTCACAGGCTTTTTAAGTGTTATTCTTTTTTATAAAATAGCACAGATTAAATTAAAAAGAGATAAAGAGAGAATATTCGCAACTTATATATTTATGCTAATTCCCGGAATGATAATTTCATCTGTAATTGTAAATAAATCTGTGTATTTAATTTTTTTAACGTTATTATTTATTTATACATATGAAAAAATAAGGATTTTTTCATATGTACTTTTGATACTGTATATTTTTATAGATAAAAGTTTGATCTCTCTCTATTTGGCTTTGATTTTTTATTCAATATATAAAAAAGATACAAAATTTTTAATTTTCAGTTTGATTTTACTAGCGGTGAATGCAAATTACTTTGAATATAAAATCCATGGAAAACCAAAAGGATATTTTATAGATTTGTTCGGTACCTATTTTTTAATTTTTTCTCCTTTTGTTTTTGTATATTTTTTGTATGCTTTATATAAAAATCTTTTTATTAAAAAAGATTTGATTTATTTTATTTCAGCAACCGCTTTTTTTCTTTCTATGATTTTATCGTTTAGGCAAAGAATCAAAATAGATGATTTTGCCCCTTATACATTGGCTTTTGTAATAAATATGGTTAATATATTTTTAAAATCATATAAAGTAAGACTGCCAAAATTTAGAAAATTTTATAAATTGTTGTTTATTATTTTATTTTCTTCATTAATAATTTTTGATGTAGCTTTGTTTTTAAATAAATATACTCCTGTAAGAAATTTGAGTTACAGTTTTTATTTTATTAAACCTTTGGCCGATTATATGAAAAATAAAAAAATTGATTATATTTATTGTAAAAATGAAAAATTATGTAAGGTATTAAATTTTTATGGAATTAAGTTAGGAAATAAATATTATTTGAATTCTTCAAGATATAACGTTTCAATTTTTCACAATAAAAAATTAATAATGAAAATAGATGTTTCGAAATTAAACACTTTAAAAAAAAATAGTTATAAAAAAGATAATTAAAAATAATTTTTTCTTTATAAATGATACAATTTTTAAAATAAATTAGAAGGAGTATTAATGGCTCAAAAACCTATTCGTGAATATGACGGTAAAAAACTTTTTAAACAAAACTGGGATAATTATTTTAAAGGATTGAATTATCCATTTGAAAGTGTACTTGTTAAAAGTGGAGATGAATTAAAAGAATTAGCTAAAAAACCTGAATATAAATGGCTTAATGAAAAACCTTTGGTTGCAAAACCTGATATGCTTTTTGGTAAAAGAGGTAAAAATAATTTGGTTTTATTTAAAATAAATAAACCAGGAGACGTAACTCTAGAAGATGCGGCTAAATGGATTGATGAGAAAAGAAGTTCTAAACAAAAAGTTTATTCAAAATTTGAAGGTGACAAACCAGTTGGAGAACCAAAAGAAGATTATTTAACATATTTTATTGTTGAACCTTTTACACCGCACACAGAAGATGAAGAATATTATATTGCTGCGGCTAGTTTAGATGAAAATTATGATGTATTGTATATGTCAGCTCACGGTGGAATGGAAGTTGAAGAAAACTGGGATAAAGTAACAGAAGTTAAAATTCCAATTGATGCAACTGATGAAGAAATTGAAAAATTAATAAAAGAAAACATTCCTGCAGACATTCCGGAAGATAAAAAAGAAGTTTATGCAAATTTTGCAATTAATTTTTATAAATTCTTTAGGGATTTGAATTTTGCATATCTAGAAATCAACCCTGTTGTAATTGTTGGAAATAATGTTTATTTACTTGATTTAGTTGCAAGACTTGATGATACAGCAGGATTTTTAATGAAAGATAAATGGGGAGATATTGAATTTCCTACACCATTTGGAATGCCAGAAAAATCTCCAGAAGAAAAAGCAATTGCAGAAGCTGATGCAAAAAGCGGTGCTTCACTCAAATTAACAGTTCTTAATCCAAAAGGTAGAATTTGGACTCTAGTTGCTGGTGGTGGTGCATCAGTAGTTTATGCTGATACTATTGCAGATTTAGCTGGTGGAGTAGAAGAACTTGCAAATTATGGTGAATATTCAGGTGGACCTACAACTGATGAAACAAGATTTTATACTGAAACTGTACTTGACTTGATGACAAGAGAAAAAGATCCAAAAGGTAGAGATAAAATATTAATTATTGGTGGTGCGATTGCAAACTTTACAGACGTAGCCAAAACATTTACAGGAATTATTCAGGCCTTTAATAAATATGCAGATAAAATGAAAGATGTTGGTGTTAGAATTTATGTAAGACGTGGTGGACCAAATTATGAAAAAGGTCTAAAAGATATAAAAGCTGCGGCTGAAAAACTTGGACTACCAATTAAAGTTTACGGACCTGAAACACACATTACAGATATTGTAAGAATGGCACTTGAAGATGATAAAAAAGGAGCTAAATAATGAGTAACGCACTATTTACAAGGGATACACAGGCAATTTTCTGGAATAACAACAAATCAGCAATTCAAAGAATGCTTGATTATGATTATGTAATTAGAAGAGAAAAACCGTCAGTTGCAGCAATAGTTGCTCCAACTAGCTCAAATAAATTTGAAAAATTCTTTTATGGAACAGATGAAGTTATGATTCCGGTTTATAGAAGTACAGCTGAAGCTGTGAAAAATCATCCAAATGCAGATGTACTTCTTAATTTTGGTTCATTCAGAACTGCTTATGATGTAACAAATGAAGCACTTGATATGAACCAATTCAGAGTTATTATGATTACAGCTGAGGGTATACCAGAAAGACTTGCAAGACTTATGAATAAAAAAGCAAGAGAGAAAGGTGTAACAATTATAGGACCTGCAACAGTTGGTGCAATTGTTCCTGGTGCATTTAAAGTTGCAAATATCGGTGGTACAATTGAAAATATTGTAAAATCAAAACTTCACAGACCTGGTAGTGCAGGACTTGTTACAAGAAGTGGTGGTCTATTTAACGAACTTAGTAATATCATCGCCCTTAATGCTGATGGTATCGCAGAAGGTGTTGCTATCGGTGGTGACAGATTTGTTGGTAGTGTATTTATTGACCATCTTCTTAGAATGGAAAAAAATCCACAAGTTAAATATATGATTTTACTTGGTGAAGTTGGTGGAAGGGAAGAATATAAAGTTATTGAAGCAATTAAAGAAGGTAAAATTACTAAACCAGTTATCGGTTGGTGTATTGGTACAATTGCTAAATATTTCAGCAGTGGTGTACAATTTGGACATGCAGGTGCTAGTGCAAATGCAGAAGAGGAAACTGCAGAAGCTAAAAACAGAGCTATGAAAGAAGCTGGAATTCATGTTCCTGATAACTTCAATGATTTACCGTTAGTAATTAAAGGTGTTTATGAAGAATTAAAAGGAAAAGGTATAATTGGAGATATTGAAGAACCAGAAGTTCCTCCGATTCCAGAAGATTATAATAAAGCTCTTGCAGCCGGAAAAATCAGAAAACCAAGAAATTTTGTATGTACTATTAGTGATGACAGGGGAGAAGAAGCTGTATATGCTGGAATTCCAATTAGTCAGGTTGCAACACCGGATACAGGATATAGTATAGGTGATGTTATTTCACTTTTATGGTTCAAAAAAAGATATCCTAAATGGGCAACAGATTTTATTGAAACTGTAATTAAAACAGTTGCAGACCATGGTCCTGCGGTGAGTGGAGCTCACAATGCAAAAGTTACTGCAAGAGCTGGTAAAAGTGTAGTTGAATCACTAGTAACTGGTCTTCTTACAATAGGACCAAGATTTGGTGGTGCAATTGACGGAGCTGCAAAATATTTCAAATATGCTCATGATAATAACATGAGTCCAAAAGAATTTGTAAATTATATGAAAAAACAAGGTATTCCAATTCCAGGAATTGGACATAGAATTAAATCTGTGAGAAATCCTGACAAAAGAGTCGAAGGGCTTAAAAAATATGCAGCTGAATATTTTCCTGCGACTCCACTTTTAGATTTCGCTTTAGAAGTTGAAAAAGAAACAACATCTAAAAAAGAAAATTTAATTTTAAATGTTGATGGTACAATTGGTATATTAATGGTTGACATGTGGAGAGCGTTAGGATATACTGATAAAGAAATTAATGAATTCATTGAAAGTGGGACATTAAATGCGTTCTTTATTCTTGGAAGAAGTATTGGATTTATCGGACATATCCTTGATGAAAAAAGACTTGGAATGCCAATGTACAGACATCCGTGGGATGATATTTTATACCAGGTTGAAAAAGCTGAAGAAATTAAATAACGGGAGATTTTCTCCTTCTTTTACCCTTATTGAGCTTTTAATAGTAATTGTTATTATAGGAATAGTAATTACTTCTATTTCTTTTAATCTGGCACCTGATAAATTAAATATTGCCGCAGATGAAATCATCAGAAATATTAGATATACTCAATCACTTGCTTTAAAAGATGATAAATATCAACCTTTTCCTATAAATAATAGTGTTATTGAACAAAATAGAAGTAAATATTGGTTTAAACAATGGTGGCAGATTAGATTTTCTTCTTCTAATGAAAATGGAAAAATTCATTATTGGTACGAAATATTTAGTGATTTACCTAGCGATCAAACAGGTAGTAGTTATACTTATAATTTTGATAAAACAGGGCATTATCCTGATAACCCTAAAAGTTTATGGTATAAGTCTATAGCAACAGATATTAATGGTAAATTATTAATTGGTCATTGCAATAAAAGTCATTATCCTGATTGCGACAAAGTTAATCAAAATTTAGATTTAACTAAAACTTACGGAATTGTAAATATAACATTTAATAATAGATTTCCTTTTAGATTGGTGTTTGATAATTACGGAAATATCTTTTTAGATGAAAGTAATAGTAAAGGAGATAACGGAGATATAAATCCTCTTGATAAAAACAATAGACCTATTTTAAAAAATAAAATTAATAAAATAAAACTTTATTCTTCAACAAATAAATGCATTCAAATAAATATAACTCCAACAGGTGAAATATATAAAAGTAATTGTAATTAACATTAACCCATCATTAAATTCAAAAAAAATCAGGAAAAGTGGTTAGAAGTACTTGACAGGGGGGAGAAAATATAATATACTTTCATTCCCAAAACGCAAGAGAGCGTGATGGAGATGATTGAGAGCTTAGAGATAAGTAGCAGGCC